>NZ_CP116257.1:6910839-7228549 GCF_027947595.1 Streptomyces lienomycini
CGGGCGGCTGGGGGCGCAGCGCCAGGACGGCCCGTACGACGATGCCGAGGGAGCCCTCGGAGCCGACGAAGAGCCGGGTGAGGTCGTATCCGGCGACGCCCTTGGCGGTGCGGCGGCCGGTGGACATCAGGCGGCCGTCGGCGAGGACGACGTCGAGGCCGAGGACGTACTCGGCGGTCACCCCGTACTTGACGCAGCACAGGCCGCCGGAGGCGGTGCCGATGTTGCCGCCGATGGTGCAGGTCTCCCAGCTGGAGGGGTCGGGAGGGTAGGAGAGGCCGTGTTCGTTCACCGCGCGGGAGAGTGCGGCGTTGACGACGCCCGGTTCGACGACGGCGACGCGGTCGACCGGGTTGATCTCCAGGATGCGGTCCATCTTGGTCAGGGAGAGGACCACGCAGCCGTCGGTGGCGTTGGCCGCGCCGGACAGGCCGGTGCGGGCGCCCTGGGGGACCACCGGGACGCGCAGTTCGGTGGCGGTGCGCATGACGTGCTGGACGTCCTCCACGGTGCGCGGCAGGACGACCGCGGCGGGGGCGCCGGCCGGGCAGAAGCTCGCCATGTCGTGGGCGTAGGAGGCGGTGACGTCGGGGTCGGTGAGGACGGATCCGGCGGGCAGTGCGGCGAGCAGCCGGTCGACGAGGGTGCTCCGGTCGCCGGGGGTGCTCCGGTCGCCGGTGCGGTTGACCGTCGCGGCTGCGTCGTCTTCGTCGCGAGGCGCTTCGATACGGCTCATGATCAAAGGCTCGCATCCACGGCCATCGGTGTGAACCCCGTCGACGGCACCCGCCGCCTGCCTGGTGTGATCGTCGTATTGGCGCACAGTGAGCGCCATGGAGGTCATGGAGAGGCGGACCCGGCGGGAACACGGCGAGGTACCGGCATCCGGGCGGCGGTCGCGGCGCGGGCGCCGGGTGCTGATCGCCTCCGTCGCCGGGGCGGCCGTACTCGGCGGGGTCCTGGTGCTGCTCCCCCGGGGAGCCGGTGACGCTCCCCCGCCCGCGCCGGGGCCCGCGGCGCTGGCGCGCGGGGCGGTCACCACGGGGGTACCGGCCGCGCTGCCGGACCTGGCGGCGCTGATCGGCGACCGGGAGACCCATCTGCGGGCCCATCCGCTGGACGGGGCGTCGTGGGCGGTCCTCGGCGCGGCCTACGTCGAGCAGGGCCGCCGGACGGCCGACGGCGCGAACTGGCCGAAGGCGGAGGAGGCGCTGCGCACCTCGCTGAAGACGGGGCCGAAGCGCAACCCGCAGGCCCTGGAGGGGCTCGCGGCGCTGGCGGTGGCCCGGCGGGACTTCCCGGCGGCGCGGAAGTGGGGCGAGAGCGCGGTGAAGGCGGCGCCGAAGCGGTGGACGGCGCACGCGGTGCTGGTCGACGCGTACACCGGGCTCGGCGACCACAAGGGCGTGGGCCGGGCCCTGGACAAGGTGATGGCGCTGCGGCCGGGCACCGCGGCCGTCGGCGCGCTGGCCGCGGCCGTCTACCGGGACCGGGGCTGGCGGGAGGACGCGGCGGCCCGGATCTCGGACGCGGCGGCGTCGGCCGGGGCTCCGGCCGAGCGGGCGGCGTACCTGGAGCAGGCCGGACGCCTCGCGTTCGAGCGCGGGGACCGCGAGGAGGCGCTGCGGTTCTTCCAGGAGGCGCTGCGCACCGACCCCGACCAGCGGGCGGCGCAGGCCGGGCAGGGCCGGGCGCTGGCCGCGCTGGGCCGCACGACGGAGGCACTGTCGGCGTACCAGGCGGCGCTGGCCAAGCGGCCGGGCCCGGAGTACGCCCTGGAGCTGGGCGAGCTGTACGAGTCGCTGGACCTCGGGCAGGCGGCGCGGGTGGAGTACGACCTGCTGCGGGAGCGGGCGCGGGGTGCCGAGGAGGCCGGGGCGGACGAGGCGCTGGTGCTGGGGCGGCTGGAGGCGGACCACGGGGACCCGGCCGAGGCGGTGCGCCTGCTGCGGGCCGAGTGGGGGCGGCAGCCGGGGACCGCGGTCGCCGACGCGCTGGGCTGGGCGCTGCACCGCACGGGCGCGGACGAGGAGGCCCTGGAGTTCGCGACGCTCGCCACCGACGGCGACAAGGGCGGCGGGGTGCGCAGCGCGCTGTACGTGTTCCACCGGGGGGCGATCGAGCAGGGGCTGGGGCGGTCCGGGCCCGCGCGGCGGCACCTCGGGGAGGCGCTGGCGATCAACCCGTACTTCTCGCCGCTGCGGGCGCCGGAGGCGAAGCGGGCGCTGACGGAGCTGGGCGAGCCCCCGGTGGAGGGCCCGCCCGACTAGCACCTGGGTGCGGACAGCACCCGCGCGGGTCAGAGGTTGCCGCGCTTCTCCTGCTCGCGCTCGATCGCCTCGAAGAGGGCCTTGAAGTTGCCCTTGCCGAAGCCCATGGAGCCGTGGCGCTCGATCATCTCGAAGAAGACGGTCGGACGGTCCTGGACCGGCTTGGTGAAGATCTGCAGCAGGTAGCCGTCCTCGTCGCGGTCGACGAGGATCTTCAGCTCGCGCAGGAGGTCGACGGGCACCCGGGTCTCGCCGGCCCACTCGCCGAGCGTGTCGTAGTACGAGTCGGGGGTGTCCAGGAACTCGACGCCGGCCGCCTTCATCGCGCGGACGGTCGCCACGATGTCGTTGGTGTTCAGCGCGATGTGCTGGACGCCGGCGCCGCCGTAGAACTCCAGGTACTCGTCGATCTGGGACTTCTTCTTCGCGACCGCGGGCTCGTTGATCGGGAACTTGACCTTGAGGGTGCCGTCCGCGACCACCTTGGACATCAGCGCGCTGTACTCGGTGGCGATGTCGTCGCCCACGAACTCCTTCATGTTCGTGAAGCCCATGACCTTGTTGTAGAAGCCGACCCACTCGTTCATGCGGCCGAGTTCGACGTTGCCGACGCAGTGGTCCACGGCCTGGAAGACGCGCTGCTCGGGCGGGGCGACCATCGGCTTGGCGGCGACGTACCCGGGCAGGTACGGGCCGTCGTAGCCGGAGCGCTCGACGAGGGTGTGCCGGGTCTCGCCGTAGGTGGCGATGGCGGCGAGGACGACGGTGCCGTGCTCGTCCTTGACCTCGTGCGGCTCGGCGAGCGAGCGGGCGCCGTGCTCGACGGCGTAGGCGTGGGCGGCGCGCGCGTCCGGGACCTCGATGGCGAGGTCGACGACGCCGTCGCCGTGCTCGGCGACGTGCTGGGCGAGGAAGCGGCCCCAGTCGGTCGAGGGCTTGATCACCGAGGTGAACACGAAGCGGGCGGAGCCGCTCTCCAGGACGTAGCTCGCGGTCTCCCGGCTGCCGTTCTCCGGTCCGGAGTACGCGACCAGCTTCATGCCGAAGGCGGTGGAGTAGTAGTGCGCGGCCTGCTTGGCGTTGCCCACGGCGAAGACGACCGCGTCCATTCCCTTGACCGGGAAGGGATCGGCCTGCCGGGCGGTGTCGGGAGTGTGGTGTGTGGTCTGCGTCATAGCCGCAGGTTCTCCCGTGTCCGCAAGGTGCGCAATAGTTTGCGTTTTCAGTGGGCACTCTGACCAGTGGCGGGCCGGTCGGGGCGGGCGATCTGTACAGGATGACCAGCCGGGAGGGCGTGGACGGTGGCGGGCAAGGGGATCGACCGGCTGGACGGGCGGATCATCGGTCTGCTGGCGCGGGAGCCGCGGATCGGGGTGCTGGAGATGTCCCGGCGGCTGGGGGTGGCGCGCGGCACCGCGCAGGCGCGGCTGGACCGGCTTCAGTCGAACGGAGTCATCCGCGGCTTCGGTCCGGAAGTGGACCCGGCGGCCCTCGGCTACCCGGTCACCGCGTTCGCCACGCTGGAGATCCGGCAGGGCCAAGGGGCCGACGTGCGGGCGCACTTGACGACGGTGCCGGAGGTGCTGGAGCTGCACACCACGACCGGTACCGGCGACATGCTGTGCCGGCTCGTGGCCCGCTCGAACGCCGACCTCCAGCGGGTGATCGACCGGGTTGTCGGTTTTGATGGCATCGTCCGGGCCGCCACGGCGATCGTCATGGAGAATCCCGTTCCGCTGCGGATCATCCCGCTGGTGGAGCAGGCGGCCGAGGACAGCGGCGGACACGACTGAGGCGGGCCCGATCCCGGAGGTGAGCGGACGTGAACTTCTGGGACTTCCTGGGCAGCCGCCACCAGCAGTTGCTCGCCGACGCCTACCAGCACGCCAGCGCCGTCTTCCAGTGCATGGTGGTGGCGACGCTGCTCGGGGTGCTGATCGGCGTCGTCACCTACCGCAGCGACTGGGCGGGGAACCTGGCGACCCTGTCCACGTCGGCCATCCTCACCATCCCGTCGCTGGCCATGATCGGCCTGCTGATCCCGATCGTCGGCCTGGGCGTGCCGCCGACGGTGACCGCGCTGACCCTGTACGGGCTGCTGCCGATCGTGCGGAACTCGATCGTCGGGCTGCGCGGGGTCGACCCGGCGCTGGTGGACGCGGCCAAGGGCATCGGGATGTCGCGTCCGGCGCGGCTGCTGCGGGTGGAGCTGCCGCTGGCCTGGCCGCCGATCCTGACCGGCATCCGGGTCTCCACGCAGATGCTGATGGGCATCGCGGCGATCGCCGCCTACGCCTCGGGGCCGGGCCTGGGCAACGAGATCTTCCGCGGGATCGCCTCGCTGGGCAGCAAGAACGCGCTCAACCAGGTCCTCGCGGGCACGCTCGGCATCATCGTCCTGGCCCTGCTGTTCGACGCGGCGTACGTGCTGCTGGGACGGCTGACCATTCCTAGGGGGATCCGTGTCTGAGATCGGTCAGGTCGGTGCCGCCGGGGCGGACGACCGCGGCGGTGCGGGCGGTGCGGGCGGTGCCACGGGGGCGACCATCGAGCTGGAGGCCCTCACCAAGGTCTACCCGGGCAACCCGCAGCCCGCCGTGGAGAACGTGTCGATGGAGATCAAGGCCGGTGAGACGGTCATCTTCGTCGGCCCCTCTGGCTGCGGGAAGTCCACCACCCTGAAGATGATCAACCGGCTGATCGAGCCCAGCGGCGGACGCATCCGCATCAACGGCGAGGACGTCACCGACATCGACCCGGTGAAGCTGCGCCGCAAGGTCGGCTACGCGATCCAGTCCTCCGGTCTCTTCCCGCACATGACCGTCGCCCAGAACATCGCGCTGGTGCCGAAGATGATCGGCTGGTCCAAGTCCCGCATCCGCTCCCGGGTGGAGGAGATGCTCGACCTGGTCGGCCTGGACGCCGGGGAGTTCCACAACCGCTATCCCCGCCAGCTCTCCGGCGGCCAGCAGCAGCGGGTGGGCGTGGCGCGGGCCCTGGCGGCCGATCCGCCGGTGCTGCTGATGGACGAGCCGTTCGGCGCGGTCGACCCGATCACCCGGGACCACCTCCAGGACGAGCTGATCCGCCTCCAGCGGGAACTGCACAAGACGATCGTCTTCGTCACCCACGACTTCGACGAGGCGATCAAGATCGGCGACCGGATCGCGGTGCTGCGCGAACGCTCCCACATCGCGCAGTTCGACACCCCGGAGGCGATCCTCACCAACCCGGCGGACGACTTCGTCTCCGGCTTCGTGGGCGCGGGCGCGGCCCTCAAGCGGCTGAACCTGACCCGCGTGCGGGACGTCGGCATCACCGACTACCCGACGGTGACCGTGGAGGACCCGCTCCAGCACATCTTCGCCCGGCTGCGGGAGTCGGGCACCAACGAGATCCTGCTCCTGGACCGGCGCGGGCGCCCCTACAAGTGGCTGCGGCGCGGCGACCTGATGCGGGCCAAGGGCTCACTGGCGCGGGCCGGGACGCTGGTCCACGACACGGTGACCCGGGACGCGACGCTGCGGGACGCGCTGGAGGCGGTGCTCACCGACAACGCGGGGCGGGTCGCGGTCACCGGGCGGCGCGGCGCGTACGAGGGGGTCGTCGACATGGAGACGCTGATGAACTCCGTGCACGAACTGCTGGAGGCCGACCGGCTCGACGCCCTCGAGCACCAGCACGACCTCGAGGAGACCCAGGCCGGGCAGACGCAGAGCGAGCAGGAGGGCTTCGGCGGGGTCGGGGGCCGCGCGTGAGCGGCTCCTCCCGGCCCTCCCCCGGCCGCCGTCCCGCGGGCGAGCACGAGGTCAAGGGGCTCGCGTTCCGGGACGGAAGTGATGAGCGGGACGAGCGGGACGACGAGGAAGGGGACGGTGCTCCCCCGCCGCCCCCGGCCGCGGCCGGGTCCCGGGTCGGCTGGCGGAAGCTGACCTTCCTGCCCGTGGCCCTGATCGCCGTACTGCTGGCGACCTGGCTGTGGTTCCGCGCGGCCGACCTGGACGCGCTCAGCCGCAACGCCCTCGGCAACGGCCAGGTCACCAAGGCCCTGTGGCAGCACGTGCAGCTCACGGTGATCTCCACCTTCTTCGTGCTGATCATCGCGATCCCGCTGGGCATCCTGCTGACCCGCGGGGCGTTCCGGAAGGCCACGCCGTTCGCGATGGCGTTCGCCAACATGGGCCAGGCGACCCCGGCGATCGGTCTGCTGGCGCTGCTGGTGATCTGGCTGGGCATCGGCCGCAGGGCCGCCCTGATCGGCATCATCATCTACGCCGTCCTGCCCGTCCTCTCCAACACCATCGCCGGCCTGAAGGCGAACGACCCGACGCTCCTGGAGGCGGCCCGCGGCATCGGCATGTCCCCGCTGGGCGTCCTCACCCGGGTGGAACTGCCCCTGGCCGTCCCCCTCATCCTGGCCGGCGTGCGCACGGCCCTCGTGCTGAACGTCGGTACGGCGACGCTGGCGACCTTCGGCGGCGGCGGCGGCCTGGGCGTGCTCATCACCACCGGCATCACCAGTCAGCGCATGCCGGTGCTGGTGCTGGGCTCGATCCTCACCGTCGCCCTCGCGCTGCTGGTGGACTGGCTGGCGTCGCTGGCCGAACTGCTGCTGCGCCCGCGGGGACTGGAGGTGGGCACATGAGGCGCCGTACCTGCCTGGCGCTGGCCGCCGTGCTCCTGGCGGCCCCCGCCGGGTGCGGTCTGACCAGCGGCTCGCCGATGGTCGACGACGTGGAGCCGGGCAGCATCGGGAAGGGCAAACCGCTGGAGGGGGCCGATCTGACGGTCACCTCCAAGGAGTTCACCGAGCAGCTGGTCCTGGGCGCGATCATGGGCATCGCCTTCGAGGCGGCGGGCGCGGAGGTGCTCGACCGCACCGGCATCCAGGGCTCCGTCGGCACCCGCGCGGCGGTGGAGAACGGCGACGCCGACGCCACCTACGAGTACACGGGCACCGCCTGGATCACCTACCTGGGGCACAGCAAGCCGATCCCCGACCCGGAGCAGCAGTGGAAGGCGGTGAAGGAGGCCGACGCGAAGAAGGGCCTGACCTGGCTGCCGCCGGCCCGCCTGAACAACACGTACGCGCTGGCCATGAACCAGGCCAACTACAAGAAGTACCGGACGAAGACCCTCTCGGAGGTCACCGCCCTGTCGAAGTCCGACCCGGGCGCGGTGACGCTGTGCGTGGAGGGCGAGTTCGCCAACCGCGCGGACGGGCTGCCGGGGCTGGAGAAGGCGTACGGGATGGACATCCCGGCGCGGAACATCACGCAGATGGACACCGGCATCATCTACACCCAGACCGCGAAGGGCGCCTGCACGTACGGCGAGGTGTACACCACCGACGGGCGGATCAAGTCCATGAACCTGGTGGTGATGGAGGACGACAAGAAGTTCTTCCCGAACTACAACGCGGCGCCCATGGTGCGCACGGCGACGCTGAAGAAGTGGCCCGCGATCGCCTCCGTCCTGGACCCGGTCACCAGGGCCCTGACCAACGACGTCGCGCAGACCCTGAACGCGAAGGTCGACGTGGACGGCGAGGACCCGCATCAGGTGGCGCTGGACTGGATGAAGGAGAGGGGCTTCGTGAAGGAGGGGTAGCGGGCGGTCCGGTCCGGGCCCGCGGTGGTCAGCAGGCGGGGACGTCGCCCTTGCCGCTCCGCAGTGCCTTGAGCGAGTCGACCGCGCCCTTGAGGGTGGTGACCGGCACCAGCCGGAGCCCCTTCGGCAGCTCGGCCCGCGCGTCCGAGCACTCCGCCTTCGGCACCAGGAAGACGGTGGCCCCGTCCCGCCGGGCAGCCTGCGTCTTGAGCGGCACGCCGCCGACGGCGCCGACCTTGCCGTCGTCGGTGATGGTCCCGGTGCCCGCGACGACCTTGCCCCCGGTGAGATCACCGGGGCCGAGCTTGTCGACGATGCCGAGCGAGAAGAGCAGCCCGGCGCTGGGGCCGCCGACGTCCTCCAGGCGGAGCTTGACGTCGACGCCGTCCCCGTCCATCCGGAGGTACCGGAGCGCGGCCGTGGTGGCCGAGTCCTGCGACTCCTCCATCTGCTCCCGGTTGTACTCCTCGATCTCGCCGACGTCGTCGCCGCTCGGGTAGACGGCGTCGCGCGGCATCACGGCCCGGTCGGTGTCGAACCAGCTGCCGAGCACGTCGCCGAGGTGGATGTCGGCGTCCGGTCCGGTCGCCTCGATCGTCGTCATCCGCAGCTGACCGCTGGTGGCGTGCGTCGGCGCCCCGCTGACGGTGATCACCTCGGCCCCCTGGTTCTCGCCCAGCACATCGGCCGTGAGCCCCGGCTGCGCCACGGAGAACGGCAGCGGCGCGAATACGGCGGTCGCGAGCAGCGCCGCGACGGGAAGGCCGCAGACGGCGAGGAACTGGGGGCGCGTGAGACGAGAGAGCACGGAGTCAATCTAACGTGGCGCCGTCCCGGCGGCTCGGACGCCCGGGGCCCGCCGGTATCGGCGCGCGCGGCGGGAGGTCACCGCAGCGCCTCCGCCACCTCCCGGGCCGCGTGCATCACGCGTTCGCCCACGCGCTCGGGGACGACGTCGGCCAGCATGACCACGCCGACGCTGCCCTCCACGCCCGTCACGCCGAGCAGCGGGGCGGCCGCTCCGCAGGCGCCGGCCTCGAGTTCGCCGTGGGTGAGGGTGTAGCCGGACCCGTCCACGGGCTCGCCCGCGGGCTGGGGCGGCTGGCGGGCGGCCAGGATCGCCTTGCCCGCGGCGCCCCGCTCCAGGGGGTGCCGGAATCCCGCGCGGTAGGCGACGTGGTAGTCGGTCCAGGTCGGCTCCACCACGGCCACGGCCAGCGCCTCCGCGCCGTCCACCAGGGTGAGGTGGGCCGTCGCCCCGATGTCCTCGGCCAGCGAGCGCAGCGCCGGCATCGCCGCCTCGCGGACCAGGGGGTGCACCTGGCGGCCCAGGCCCAGCACTCCGAGTCCGACGCGGGCGCGGCCGCCCAGGTCACGGCGTACGAGTGCGTGCTGCTCCAGCGTGGCGAGCAACCGGTACACAACGGTCCGGTTCACGCCCAGTTTGTGGGATAGCTCGGTGACGGTCAGCCCGTGGTCGGTGTCGGCCAGCAGCTTGAGGACCCGCAGTCCCCGGTCGAGCGTCTGAGAGGTCTCCGCGGTCACGACGCCCACTCCTTAGTGGTGAGGTCGGCGGCCCTCCTCGCGGGGTATGCGTCACCGAGTCCCGTCAGTGACGCGCTTCAGAGGCCGCCGATCGGCTGACGGCCCGGCATTGTCGCGGGCCCAGTCGCTTCACGGCTGCGCTCCGCGGCGGCGCTGCCACGGGGCGTGTGCGTAGCGGGACAGTAACGACCAGGTCCGCTCAGCGGAAGGCTCCGTCCAGAATCCGGGCGCCAACCGTTATCGACTGCCTGTGTTTGTCCCGATACGTATCGCGTACGCATCGTGTACGGATCGCGCGCGCGGACCGGACTCCGCGCCCCGCGCGGTCACTTCATCCGCGTCGCCCACTCCTGCACCTTGGCGATGCGCTGGCGCAGTTGGCCGCCGGTGGCCTCGGCGCTGGGCGGTCCGCCGCACACGCGGCGCAGTTCGGTGTGGATGACGCCGTGCGGCTTGCCGCTCTGGTGGACGTAGGCGCCGACCATGGTGTTGAGCTGCTTGCGCAGTTCCATCAGCTCCTTGTGGGAGACGACGGGGCGGCGGTCGGCGGGCAGTTCGAGCAGGTCGGCGTCTTCGTCGGGCTTCCTGCGGCTGTGCGCGATCTGCCGCGCCTGCCGCTTCTGGAGGAGGAGTTGGACCTGGTCGGGTTCCAGCAGGCCGGGGATGCCGAGGTAGTCCTGCTCCTCCTCGCTGCCGGGGTGGGCCTGCATGCCGAACTCGGCGCCGTTGTACATGACCCGGTCGAAGGTGGCCTCGGACTCCAGGGCCTCGAAGGAGAACTGCTCCTGCTCGCCGGTGTCCTCGTCCTGCTCCCGGTTCGCCTCGTCCATCTCCTTCTCGGACTCGGCGTAGGGGTCCTCCTCGCCCTCCTTCTTGGGCTTGTCGAGGACGTGGTCGCGCTCGCGCTCCATCTCGTTGGCGAAGGTCAGCAGGTCGGGCACGGTGGGCAGGAACACGGAGGCGGTCTCGCCGCGCCGCCGGGACCGTACGAAGCGGCCGACGGCCTGGGCGAAGAAGAGCGGGGTGGAGATCGTGGTGGCGTAGACGCCGACGGCGAGGCGGGGGACGTCGACGCCCTCGGACACCATGCGGACGGCGACCATCCAGCGGTCGGTGCTGCCGCTGAACGCGTCGATGTTCTTGGACGCGCCGGTGTCGTCGGACAGCACGACGGTGGCCTTGTCGCCGGTGATCTCCCGGATCAGCTTGGCGTAGGCGCGGGCGGAGTCCTGATCGGCGGCGATGACGAGCGCCCCGGCGTCCGGGATGGCCTTCCTGACCTCGGTCAGCCGCTGGTCGGCGGCGCGCAGCACGGCCGGCATCCACTCGCCGCGCGGGTCGAGCGCGGTGCGCCACGCCTGGCTGACGGCGTCCTTGGTCATCGGTTCGCCGAGCCGGGCGGCGATCTCGTCGCCCGCCTTCGTGCGCCAGCGCATGTTGCCGCTGTAGCTCATGAAGATGACGGGACGCACGACGCCGTCGGCGAGGGCGGAGCCGTACCCGTAGGTGTAGTCGGCGGCGGAGCGGCGGATGCCGTCGTTGCCCTCCTCGTACGCCACGAAGGGGATCGGGTTGGTGTCGGAGCGGAAGGGCGTGCCGGTGAGGGCGAGGCGGCGGGTGGCGGGCTCGAACGCCTCCAGGCAGGCCTCGCCCCAGGACTTGGAGTCACCGGCGTGGTGGATCTCGTCGAGGATGACGAGGGTCTTGCGCTGCTCGACGCGGTTGCGGTGCAGCATGGGGCGCACGCCGACGCCCGCGTAGGTGATGGCGATGCCCTGGTACTCGCGGCTGAGGGGCCCGGCGCTGTACTCGGGGTCCAGCTTGATCCCTATCCGCGCCGCGGCCTCGGCCCACTGCTTCTTCAGGTGCTCGGTCGGCGCGACGACGGTCACCTGCTGCACGACGTGGTGGTGCAGCAGCCAGGACGCCAGCGTCAGCGCGAAGGTCGTCTTTCCGGCACCGGGGGTGGCGACGGCCAGGAAGTCCCGGGGCTGGTCCTGGAGGTACTTCTCCATCGCCCCCTGCTGCCAGGCCCGCAGCTTGCCGGCGGTGCCCCAGGGGGCACGGCCGGGGAAGGCCGGGGACAGGTGGTGCGAGGTGCTGGAGCTGGCGGTGGTAGTCACGGTCTCCGAAGGGGGTAGAGCGGCTCGGCCACGTATGACAACCGGGCCACCCTACCGGCGGGCCGAGGCGATCGACGCGCGCACGGGGTCGGGTCACCCCCGGGTGGGACGGACGTCACAGCGGCCCGCCCCGGACGTCACGGCGGCCCGCCCCATCGCACCGGCTCAGCGCTCCCGCACGCGCGTCGCGACCCACGCGCCGGCCAGCGCGACCGCCGCCATCGGCAGGAACACCGCCGCGAAAGCCGCCGGGTGGGAGCCGGTGGCCCCGGCGGCGTCGGTGGCCGCGTGGGTCACCGTGCCACCGCCGAGGGCCGCGAAGGCCGCGCCGCCGGCGGACAGGAGGACGACGTTGGAGAGGCCGTCGGAGATCTGCAGGGCGGCGGAATTGGAACCGGCCTCCTCGGGGGCGGACAGCTTGAGCAGGAGCACGCTGGTGGAGGAGATCACCAGGCCCATGCCGAAGCAGCCGAAGCCCCAGGCGACGGCCACCGTCCAGACCGGTACGGCGTCGATCAGCACGCTGGGAGCCGCGGCGACGGCCGCCGCGACCAGCAGCATGCCCAGCGCCATCAGACGCTCCCGGTACGGCTCCAGGCGCGGCCGGGACTGCAGCCAGGACCCGGCGGCCCAGGTCGCGCCGCCCGCCGCGAGGGAGAGTCCGGCCAGCGTCGGGCTGAGCCCCCGCTGGGTGACCAGCATCAGCGGGACAAAGGACTCGGCTGCGATGAAGGACCCCGCGGCCACGCCCCGCAGCAGCACCACGGAGGGCAGCCCGCGCACCGCCCGGTAGGTGCCGCGGGGCAGCAGCCCGAGGACAGCCGGGACGAGCAGCGCGACGCCCACCGCACCGGGGAGCAGGGAGATCCAGCGCAGGTCCTGGGCGGCGTACTGGAGCAGGCCGGCGCCCAGCGAGATGGCGAGGGCGAGGCGGATGCGGCGGCGGTCGAAGGAGGCCGGTGCGCCCCCTCCCCCGACGGGGCCCGCCGCGCGGCTGCGTATCTGCGGCAGCGCGAGGGCGAGCGGGACGACGACCAGCACCGGGATGCCGACGAACACCCAGCGCCAGCCGAGGTGCTCGGTCACCGCGCCGGAGGCCAGCGGCCCGACGACGGAGGGGACGACCCAGCCCGCCGCGAACGCCGCCATGATCGCGGGCCGCAGCCGCTCCGGGTAGGCCCGCCCGACGACGACGTACAGCGCGACGATCACCAGCCCGCCGCCGAGCCCCTGCACGGCCCGCCCGAGGATGAACAGCCACATCGCACCGGCCGTGCCCGACAGCACCAGCCCGGCGGCGAAGGCGGCGATGCCGGTCGTCAGCGGCGCCAGCGGCCCGCGCCGGTCCGACCACTGGCCGGCGAGCACCATCCCGAACAGGCTGGTCGTGAAGTACCCCGAGAACGCGAACGCGTACAGCGACACCCCGTCCAGCTCCCGCGCCGCCACCGGCATCGCGGTACCGACCGCGGTCGCTTCGAAGGCGATCAGCACGATGACGGAGACGATGCCGATGCTGAGCGCCCGATAGGCACGGCTCAGCACGGTCTCGGCGGGTTCCGTGGTCGCGGCGCCGGTCGTGGCGGGGGCGGCGGGTACGGCGACCTCGGTGTCGCGGGGCTCAGGGACGGTCATGGTCGTCAGCGTAAGGGCCGCAGCCCGCCTTGACCCCTGTCGGGAGGCGGTACGGAACCGGGACCTTGGTCGTACGACCCGCCGGGTCAGGATGCCGTTGGCGAAGGGGGTGCGGCAGTCCTGCTGTGGCGGCCGCAAGTCAAGCAGCGGACCCCGGAAGGCCTTGTTCTGAGGCGAGCGTCCGCATGCGGGCGGCCACATCCTGTGGGCCGAGTGCCGCCACGGCCGACAGCGCAGTGAGTCTTCGGCCGGAAGACCAGATGTTGGTCGTCGGCGGCTGGAACGGCATGACTGCTATGCCCCTGGCAGCGAATGGGGCCGGATCGAGGTAGGTCATCCCGCCGGTCCCGCAAGCGTACGCGCGGGCGCCGGTCACGACGCAGAGGTCGGCGAGCCGCTGAGAGCGTCCCGGCCGAGAGGGCAGATCGCTGCTGAGCAGGACTTGGCCCTGCCAGCCGAGCAGGTCCAGCAGTAGGCGGGGGGAAGCTGCGGCGACGGCGGCGGTCCTGCCGGTGACGAAGGCCTCCAGCACCTTGTCCAGCACCTTGGCGAGAGTCGGCCAGTGCGGGCTGGCTCCGTAGTGCTGCCGCAGTGTCCCCATGGTCTTGCGGCGGGCCCGGTCGGGATCGACGATCAACGCGTCCCGGATGAGAGTCGGCCTGCCCTGGGGAAGACGGGTGGGGACGGTGAGCCACTGCCGACGGCCCGGTGCGTCGAGGACGCCGAGGCGTGCTCGGTGCTGGTAGTCGCGGCGGGCGAACTGCACGTCGTCCAGGACGATCCAGTAGTCCGCCGCGAACAGCTTGGCCAGTGTGGCCAGTCTCGGGAACAGGTTGGGCTGGTGAATCGCGCACAGCCCGCCCGGTTCCGGCAGGTCAGGAAGCGATGAGGCGGCTGGTGAAGCCGTCACGGATGAGAGATTCGTACGCTCCACGCACGTCCTCCGGGACTTCCTGCTCGATGGCGAATCCGAGCTTCGGATACTCAACGACGCGCTGGAGGTCACCGACGAGCATGTCCAGGACGAGCTTCACGTCGCCGATGGACTTGACGTAGTCGTCGAACTCCAGCGGCTCCGACGCGCAAAGGGTCTCGACGTCGGGCCACAGCTTGCGAGCGGTCGCGAACGACCTCCGCTCCATGTAGGGCTTGGAGACCAGCATCACCGTGGTCGGGGTGATGCCGGCGGCGGAGATGACCTCGCGGGAGAGGGCGATGTTCTGCCCCGTGTTGCCGGCGTTCGGTTCGAGCAGGATCGCCTCCGCAGGAACGCCGAGGTCGATGGCGTGCTCGCGGAAGTGGATGGCCTCACCGCGCGGGAAGACCTTGGCAGTGGTGGGACTGTTGCCGCCGGTGAAGACCAGGGTCGGAAACAGCCCGGTGCGGTACAGCTCGGCGGCGTGGGTGGCAACGCCCAGGTCATGGCTCCCCAGCCCGATCGCCACGTCGACGGGACGCGGCTCATGGTGCATCTGGTGGTAGTCCCAGATGAGCGCGGCCCGTTGCCACTGGTTCTCGGTAATGGCCTGCTGGCTGTCGCTCACGCGTACTCCCTGATCACCGTCGCCCGGGGCCAGTCGGCCCCTCGTTCATGGCCTTGATCCCCTCGATACTGCGCAGTTGATGCACAAGCCCGTACTGCGCGGCTGCGCGGGCAGCCTGGTCGAGGACCTGGAGCCCATCATCCTGCGTCGCTGCGTCGGAGAGCAGGATGTGGCCATGCGCGGTGTCCAGCCGTACGCGTTGCATCGGCGAGTCGGTGGCCCCGCTGCTGCGGGCGATGCCGATGAAGTGCAGGGCTTGGTCGAGGTCGCCGACGCCACGGCGGGCGAGGGCGAGTTTCTGGTGAGCCACCGACCAGTCGTCGGGTTCGGTGAGTTCCTCGAAGTCGCGGGTCGCGGCCTGCATCACCCGGGTCGCATAGTCGTGTCGACCGTTCTTGCTCAGCGCCGTGCCCACCCACAGGCGTGCCCTGGCGCGGTCGCGGTGAGACAGACGGTCGTCAACGGCGAGGCTTTCGTATTGGCGCGCGGCGGTCTCCACGTTGCCGGACATTTCCGTGACCACCGCGAGGGAGAGGTCGAGCTGGGCGACACGACGCGGGATGTCGAGTTGGGTGAAGACCGCGCGAGCACCTGTGTAGGAGTGCTGGGCGGAAAGCGGGCCGAGAACGGAGCCTTGATCGCGTTTGAGGTCACCGAGCAGTGCCGTCGAGCGGGCAAACAGATACAGCCCCTTCTCGTCCAGCCCATGGGCGTCGAACCGCGCCAACCAGCGGCTGAGCAGGCTGTCGGCAAAGGTGAAGTTCTGACGGGAGAGAGCGACCACGACACGGTCCAGGTCGTCGGCCCACGATTCGTACTCCCAGGCTCGGGGGCCGATGGCAGTGACGCGCCGTCCGGCACCTTGCATGCTGCTGGCCATCTCGGACAGGAGCGTCTCGAAGCGCAGGTGGGCAGGGGCGTTCGCGCGTCCGAGGGCGGTGTCGAGGATGGCCTGGGTGTCGGGTCTGGGCTCAGTGTCGGCGCGCTTGCTCTCCCACTTCGAGACCGTCGCGACGGCCACGCCGAGGTGCTCGGCGAAGGCCCGCACACTCAGACGCAGGGCGAGACGCAGAGCTCTGGCCTCCAGGCCGGTCCACTGGTGCACAGTAGCCACGCCTCACTCCCTTCCACCGTCATCGAAGCAGATGCGGGGGAGCGGCGGCACGGAAGCAGGACGGAAGTAGAACAGCGGGTGATTGGCCCGGAGGTCGGCGACCTCCATGCTCAGGATCGTCACCACGTGTCGGCACTTTGGACGGTCTCCCGCATGGAACCTCTCACAGAAAATCGCCTGATCGGCGGACCAGTCGTCTACGGCTTCCTGCGGCTGGTGCACGTCTCCGAAGCCCGCAGGGAGGCACTGGTCGCCTCGCTGGCCGAGTACTCCCGCAGCCACGAGCTGACATTGTCCGGCATCTTCACCGAACACACGGCCGGCGTCGGCTCCGGCTCGGCCGCCTTCACCGGCCTGCTGGACGTGTTGGCCCTGCCGGACGTCTACGGCGTGCTCGCCCCGGCCGCGTCGCACCTGGGCCCAAGGGCGATAGCCGCAGAACGAGGCCGACAAATCGAGGCCGTCGGCTCCCGGCTGCTTCTGGTCCGCCGGTCTCGCCACACATGCCCGGCGGCCACTTCCACCACGGCGGCCCATTGCCACAGCCCGGAAGCCACCTGCCTCCTGCAGAGCGAGTCATGAGGACAGCAATGATCGAAACAGTGCAGCGCTTCTTCGAGTCCCGCCCCGAATCCGTGGGGCAGGCGAGGGAATTCGTCTCCATGGTCCTGACCGGATGGGGCTGTACGGAACGGACGGACGACATCCGCCTCTGCCTCTCCGAGCTCGCCACGAACGCACTGGTCCACGGCACTGTCGCCGACCACGGGTTCCTGGTCCGTCTCAACGCCGAGGACGGTGTCGTACGCCTGGAGGTACACGACAGCCGCCGCCAGCGACCCGAGCCCCGTCAGACCGTCGACACCGACCTGTCGGGACGCGGTCTGGTCCTGGTGGCCGCCCTCGCCGATGGCTGGGGTGTTCAGGACCGCGCACCGCTCGGAAAGATCGTTTGGTCCTGCTTCAAGGGTGCATGACGTACGACCGCGCACCACAAGCGGGGTCGATCAGCTGATGTTCGGCCGACTTACCCGCACTCTCTGACACACCTGGGACTTCCCATAGGGACTCGGTCATACGGACGAGAGGAAAACTGCCGTGGAAACCTTCGAACGCGCCAGGCTGGACGCCTATTTCTCCCGCATCGCCGTCCATTTCGCCCCCGACGAGCAGAGCTCGTCGTTCCTGATCACCCATCTCCTCGCCGAACGTCCTGCGTTTGTCCGCGCCGTTGCCGCGATGACTCGTCTCGTGGCGGTGCTGCCCAAGCCGAAGTCTGTCCATCCGGCTGCCCAACGCGAGACCGAGCGGACCGTCGTCGTCGATGCCCTGACCCGCGAACTGTTCACCACTCCGGACACCACGCTGGACTACTTCGAATCCCGGGCCGCCGGGGAACCCATCTCCCTCCTCGACGTCGGCGGCTACTTCGCCCCCACGTTGACCGAGATCCACAGCCGCTTCACGGGCCGCCTGCTCGGTGTCGTCGAGGACACCGAGAACGGCCACCGCCGCTACGAAACTCTCGACAAACTGCCTTGCCCTGTCGTCTCAGTGGCCCGTTCCCCGCTCAAGGACCCCGAGGACTACCTCGTCGGCCAGTCCGTCGTGTTCTCCACCGAGGCCGTCATGCGCGGCCGTGGCGACATCCTCCACGGCCGCCCCGCCCTCGTGATCGGCTTCGGCAAGCTCGGGTCCTCCATTGCCCGGCTCCTGCACGCCAAGGGCGTCCAGGTCACCGTCTTCGACATCGACCCTGTACGCCGCACCCAGGCCCTGTCCCAGGGATTCACCGTCGCCCGTGCGCGCGAGACCGCGCTGACCGGCGCCGGCCTGGTGCTCTGCGCCACCGGCGCGGTCTCCCTGCGCGGCGAGGACTTCTCCCATCTGCGCAACGGTGCCTACGTCGCCACCGTCACCTCCAGCGAGGACGAACTCGACCTCGCCGGCCTGCCGGACGTCTACACCCGCACGGTCGTCGGCGACCACGTCACCCGCTATCAGACCACCGGCCACTACTTCTATCTGGCGAACGGTGGCAATGCCGTCAACTTCATCCACGGCGCGAGCGTTGGGCCGTTCATCTTCCTGATCCAGGCAGAGATCCTCGCCGCGATCAGGATGCTCACCCGCGGAGACCTCTCCCCCGGCATGCACGAGGTCCCCGCACCTGACCGCGAGGCCATCGCGGCGACCTGGCTCTCCTACTTCAACAGGTGATCACCGTGCCCATCCCGGCCGACCACATCCGCACCACCATCACTGCCTACCTCGCCCAGCACCCCGAGGACGAACATGAGGTTGCCGTCGTCCGGGAGCTCCTTGACGCGGGCGGCGACCTCACCAGCCGCAAGTTTCTGCCGGGACACGTCACCGCGGGCGCGATCCTCGTCAGCCACGACGGCCGTGTCCTCCACATCCTTCACAACGCCACCGGCAAGTGGCTGCTTCCCGGTGGCCACATCGAGCCCAGCGACGACACCCTCTTGCAAGCTGCCAGTCGTGAACTTGCCGAGGAGACCGGCATCTCGCCCCACGTCGTCACCCCGCACAGCGAAACCGCTCTACACGTGGACGTCCACCTTATCGACGCCAACCCGGCAAAGGACGAGCCTGCCCATCGGCACTTCGACTTCCGCTTCCTCTTCCGCACCACCGCCGACATCGGCCAGCTGCAAACTGAAGAGGTCACCGACGCTGCGTGGCGAACGGTGGAAGGCTTCACCAACGAAGAGCTGAAGCGACGGGTCGTTCAAGCGCTTCTCTGACCAGCGCGTGGCCGGTGATTCCCGGCACACGGCCAGAGTGCCACCGGGACAGAGGCTCTTCCGGAATCTGTTGCGTAGGCAGTACGGGGCCGGTACTTGGATCGTATAACCGTCCCTCGCGCGCCCGTTAATGAACGGTGTATGGCAGTCGTGTTGCGGCCTCCCTCAAATCCTTGAGCACCTCCCCGCCCCGCCCTATCGTCGAGTCACCGAGTCACAGACCCGGCCGTGTGCCCGAGTGGTTGAGGGGCTCGCCTGCAAAGCGAGTTACGCGGGTTCGAATCCCGCCACGGCCTCTACCCCGTGATCAGGGGCACACGGAAGGGCGGCACACCGGCGAGGTGCGGCCCTTCCGGCTCTTCGTCCCAGTTCCGGGTTGCTGGTCCTTCCAGCCGTGTGCATTCGGCTCCTTGACCGGGCCCGCGTCCAGCTGGGCACATTGCTGCTCACTCAGCCTCGGCAGCGGCGCCGCTCAGGCACTACCCGCACAATGGCGATGTCAGCGGCCGGACCGCCGACATCGCCGCACAGGACGACGAGCCACTTCTGCACCATGTCTGTCTGGATCGGCGCGGCCGAGCACCGAGTCGACAAGCGCTCTGATGACCAGGCGAACGCCCGGCCCACAGGCCAAGCCGGAGTCCACCACCACGAGGCGGGACGGCCAGCGGGGCGCAGCACTGTCCCCGTTCGTCAGTCTGTGTCGCCCTTGGGCTTTGGCCATGCCTCTAGGGCGATACGGGCAAGCCACAAGGTGCGCAGCTGAATCCGATCCTCGTCCCAGCACTCGGCCCAACGCTCGTTGCTCCACTTGTCCCGAAGCTCCTCCGGCGCGGAGAGCACTGACGAGGTCGTCAACCGCAAAAGGCTGTGCGTGCCGAGACTCCCCTTCTTATGGAGCCATTCGCGGTTGCTCAACGCAGGGTTGAGCTTCGCAGTGGTGAGCGTGAGGTTGCCGAGCTGGTGGACCGCCTCATGTCGCTTCTTCAAGCTCTCCTCGCCATCACCGTCGTTCAGCGGCCAGTGTGTTTCCCATTTCTGTGGCAGAACATGCTCAATGTTCAGCCGAGCGTCCGCACTTGACAGTGCCGGCGCATGCTCGGTCTTCGGGGTCCGCAGGTGATTCTCCAGTCCGACCAGCAGGGCCTTCAGCCGGGCACGGTAGGATCGACGGTAGAGATCGGTCGAGATCAGGGCGTCCAGGAACGTCAGATCGTCAGGCCACAACCGGGCCTCGGCTGTCTGATTCCACAGGCTGCGCACGACGGCGTGACCTGCCCGAGTGGGATCGCTCTGCTGAACATCGGCAAGTACCTGGACGAAGAGTCGGTTGTAGTCCTTCGTCGTCATCAGGCACACGGCGCGCCGCATGAGAAATGAGTCGATGGCGCGGGCCGCGATGGCTCGCTGGTCGTTCGGTACGTCGTCTGTCGCGTGCAGGTAAAGCAGCACTGGCCAAGGCGTCGTCGTCATGGTCTGCATGCGGTCGAGCAAGCGACCGGTGGGATCGGTCAGCGGCAACCTTCGCACTCGCTGATGCGTCTCGGCGTAATGCCTGATGTCCCGAATCACATCCGATGCCTGCCTGGCACTCTTCGGTAGCCATTCTTTGAAGTCGGCAAACAGGTGCTCCACCAAGACGTCTTGATGCTTTTGAACAGTCAGCCAATAAGCCAGGAGCAAATCGATCAGAGCGCGTCTGATGCGTCCGGTGGTGACCTGACCACGCCAGGGTTCGGCATCCAGAGGCAGCCAGGCGTTCATCAACAGCTCTTCGGAGTGCTGGTGCTCCCCCTGCGACTCGACGGTCTGGAAAAGGAGGTTCTTGACGAGGTCCGCGGCGTCAAGGCGCACTCCCCGGTGGTTCAATGCCTCGAAGATCACCTGCGGGTCGTCACCCGCGTCCAGGACGATCTCGACAAGTTGCATGCGCTCTTGAAGCGTGTAGAACAGGTCGTCGAGCCGCTGGGCTGGGTTGGCCACGGCCTTGGCCCAGTCGCCGATCTCCTGCTCGAACCACACGCGGGCACGGACCAGCCGGTGGTCGGGGGCGGGCGCCGTATCGTCGTCGTCGGTCCCGCGTACGGCCCAGAGGAATGCCGCACGGTCCTGAGGGAGCGGCCAGACCTTGTAGCGGTCGTCCGGGAACGCCTCGTGAACCGTCTCCGCCCGGTTCTCCAGCAGACTCGTGAAACGCCCGACGACGCTGTCAGCGGCCATGTCGTGGGCGACGGCCCGGGCCGCCGCGAAGAGGATCTGCAGCGTGGTCATACGCTGCTGGCCGTCGATGATGTGAGAGGAACTGAGGCGCCGGGGCGGCCGGTACCGCTCCTGTACGACCACGGCTCCCAGGAAGTAGGTGCGCGGCTTCGACCCCATACCACTCTGGTTCTCTGTCTCCGCCTCCACTTCCTCCGCCGCCGTCCGGACGTCCATCCACAAGGGTTCCCAGTTGTCCTTCTCGTCCCATACATAGGGCCTCTGGAAGATCGGGATCACGCTCTGGTGGTCGTTCGCGAAGACCTTCCCCAGCTTGACGTCGCCGGCCTGCATCGCCCCTCCGGTCCCCCAGCACCTGCATGGTCATCGCAGCGTAACGGCGCGTCGCCAGATCTGATCGTCCTTCCACTAATCTTCGCTCTCAACGTCGATTGAGCTGACGGCTCTTGGACCTAGCATCATCAGCGGTCCACCCTGGCGTCCGTCAGGAGAGAGCGAAGGAGGATCGGCACTCATGTGGTTCGGAGACCCTGGGCACGTCAGCGATGTCACGATCCGGGGCGCCGCTGAGAAGGCACTTGCGGGTATGCCCGGCAGCGTGCGCGCCGCATGGACGGCAGCGTTGGAGGAGGCACGCAAGGACATCCTTGGCAGCGGCACGGTGCTGGAGTCGAAGCAGTACACAGGCACCTACGACCACCGGTACGACTCCTGGCACATGCCCGTCGAACTGGGCATCGGCATCGACGCCGTGGACGACGGCAACGCCACCGTGCGGCTCGTTCAGCACCGTGCCGGGGAATTCGACACCATCAGCCAGATCGTGTCGTACGTCAACGGCAGACGGCTGTTCCACAAGGTGACGGTGGGCGAGATTTTGCCTGCAGGGTCCCGGAACAACTACAGCCCGGAGGACTACACAGTCCAACTCCGCGAGGCAGATGACGCCTACCGCACTCTCCGGGCTGCCTTCGCAACTCCCGACAGCCGTACAGAGCGCTACCAGTATCTTCTCCAACTGACCACGTTCCTGAAGGAACAGGCGCGTGCCCTGGAGACGACCGCGCCCACCCCAACTGAGCCCCGCGCGGTATCCGACTGGTTCGCCTTGTCCCCGACCGAGTTCGAGTACGCCGTCGCCGAGTTGTGCCGCAAGGACGGCTGCACCCGAGTGCAGGCGATCGGTGGGGCCGGAGACCTTGGGGCGGATGTCGTCGCCTACACCCCTGACGGGTGCAAGGTGGTGATCCAGTGCAAGCAGTACCGGGGTAAGGTCGCCAGCCCCGATCTGCAGAGGTTTGCCGGAACCGTTTTCAACGTCCACCGCGCCGACGTCGCGGTGCTGGTAACGACCGGAACCGTCACCACCCCCGCGGCGCGGCTCGCCAAGGCTACGGGCATCGAAATCGTGCACGCCGAGCGGCTCGACCGATGGGCCGACGGGAGAGACCGGCCGCCCTGGTATCACCACCACACCTTGTTGCCGCCCGAAAGCGGCCTTTGACCGGACCGCACATCCTGGTCGGAGCCCTGTGGGCTCCAACAACGGCGTGCCGTCCCGTTACGGGGCATGCCTGGCCTGAGCCGTGTGACGGGCCGGATGGGCCCGCAAAGCCTGTTACGTGGGTTCGAATCCCACCACGGTCTCCAGCAGCGTCGTGCGGCGCAGCGCCCACAGGGTGAGGGCGAGGGCGGAGACGTCCGACATCAGGGGGTGGAGGGTGCCGTCGGGTGTCCGCCAGGTCAGGACGGTGCCTGTCGTGCCGTCGACGGCGACGTGGGCGCCGTCCGCGAGGCGTCCCAGGCGGACCAGGTGCTCTGCGTCCGCCGGGACCGGGTGTTCGGGGTGGTCCTCGCCGTACTCCGCCAGGGTCGGGAGCGGCAGGTCGTCCGTGTCGAGGCGGAAGGGGCGGGCGTCCTCGGGCAGGCCCGTCTCGCGCAGGAAGCGGCGGGTGGGCTCGTGGGTGAGGGTCCTCGGGAAGTCGATGTCCTCGAAGCGCGTCACCCGGTGACGGCCGAACTCCCGGTCCAGGAAGCGGGGCGGCAGGTCCCGGGAGGTCCCCGGCTCCGCGCGGTGGCTCACCGCCAGGAGCAGGCAGCTCATCAGGGTGGACGTGTTCCACAGCGACGGCCGCTCGCCGCTCCCCTGGGGCCGCCGGGACGCGCCGCGCGTCCACGACGGGTCCTCCACCGTCGTGGCGAGGCGGACCCGGGTCAGCAGCGAGGGAGCCTCCGTCCGGACGGCCGCCGCCGCGCCCCGCGTGATCGTCGTACCGCCGGTGACCGCGTGCATCGTCTCCCCCGAGAAAGTATGGCCCTCCGCGTGCCGGCGGCTGCCGTTCGCGCTCCTTCGGAGACTACGCGCCACCACTGACAACGCGCCTGCGCACGGACCCCGTTCACCTCGTAGGACGCGCCGGAACACGCACCCGTTGCCTCACGCGCGCGAGCGGCTCAGTTCCCGGTCACCACCGCGGCCTGGGGGCGGATCGGGAGGCGGTTGACCGGGCGTCCGGTGGCCGCGCGTACGGCGGAGGCGACGGCCGCCGGGGAGGCCACCACCGGGACCGCGCTGACGGCCTTGGCGCCGAAGGGGGCGACCACGTCGCGTTCCTCGACGAGCTTCACGATCCGGATGTCGGGGGTGTCGAGTGCCGTCGGCAGGGCGTAGCCGGTGAGGTCGGGGTGGCGGACCAGGCCGCGGGGGGTGCGCAGGTTCTCCGTCAGGGCGATGCCGACGCCCTGGGTGACGCCCGCCTCGATCCGGGCGGTCAGCTGGGCCGGGTTCAGGACGCGGCCCACGTCCTGGGCGACGGCCAGTTCCACGACTCGGACCGAGCCGATCTCGATGTCGACGTCGACCACCGCGCGGATCGCGCAGAAGGCCATGCCGACGAACGCGTCGCCCTGCCCGGCCTCGTCGAGCGGCTCGGTGGGGTGCGGGCGGCACTGGGCGGTGGCCCACAGCTCCTTGCCCTCCAGCGCCTCGGCGACCGTCGTCGACAGCACACCGTCGTACGAGGTGATCTTGCCGTCGGCGATCTGGAGCAGCTCGGTCGACATGCCGAACTGGTGGGCGAGCGGCTGGAGGAGCTGGGTGCGGACCATCTTGGCCGCGCGCTCCACCGCGCCGCCCGAGACCCAGGTGTGGCGGCCGCGGCAGCCCGGACCGGCCGGGGGCTGGTCGGTGTCGACGGGCGCCACCTGCACCTCGTCGACGCCGAGGGTGTCCTGCACGATCTGCCGGGCCAGGGTGGTGAAGCCCTGGCCGGTCTCGACGGCCGCGCACAGCACCGTCGCCACGCCGTCCTGGACCTTCACGGTGGCCGTGGAGACCTCGTCGGCGCCCTCGGCGCCCAGCATGTGCACCATGCCGATGCCGTAGCCCACGCCCCGGCGCACCGCGCCCGGTTCGCCCGCGCCCTCGGGGCCGCCGGGCAGCAGCCACTCGTCCTCGGGCGTGTCCTTGGGCAGCGCGGGAAGCGGAAAGTCGCGGACCGCCTGGAGGAGTTCGGCGACGGGGGCCGGGCAGGTGACCGTCTGGCCGGTGGGGAGCACGTCGCCGGTGGCCAGGACGTTGCGCAGGCGCACCTCGGCCGGGTCGAGGCCGAGTTTCTTGGCGACCTTGTCCATCTGCGCCTCGTACGCGGCGCACACCTGCATGGCGCCCTCGCCGCGCACATGGCCGGAGGGCGGGTTGTTGGTGCGCACCGCCCAGCCCTCGATGAAGGCGTTCGGGACGACGTACGGGCCGCAGGCGAAGGACACCGCGGCGGCCAGGGCGTCCGAGGAGGTGTCCGCGTAGGCGCCCGCGTCGAGCAGGATCTGCGCCTCGACCTTCACGATCCGGCCCTCGACGTCCGCGTGGTGGCGGTAGCGCAGGAGGGTGGGGTGGCGGTGGGTGTGCCCGAGGAAGGACTCCTCGCGCGTGGCGGTCAGTTTCACCGGGCAGCCGGTCCTGAGCGCCAGCAGGCCGAGCGGCAGCTGGAAGCCCTGGTCCTCGCGGTCGGCGGTGGCCCCAGGCACCCCGGTGACGACGATCTTCACCTGTTCGGGGGGCAGACCGTAGCAGGCGGCGGCGATGTCGCGGTCGCCGTGCGGGTCGGTGGAGGCCAGGTACAGCTCCACGCCGCCGTCGGGACGCGGTACGGCCAGACCGGCCTCGGCCCCTATGGGCGCCGGGTCCTGACGGCCGATGCGGTACAGGCCCTCGACGACGACCTCGCCGGCCGCCTCCGGGTCGCCGTGGCGCAGCGGGATGTGCCGGATCAGGTTGCCGTCGGGGTGCAGCGGCTCGGCCTCGAATGCCTGCTCCGGCTCGGTCACCGGATCGAGCACCTCGTACTCGACGATGACGGCGGCGGCCGCCATCCGCGCGGTGTCCGGATGGTCGGCGGCGACGGCGGCGAGCGGCTCGCCGTGGTGGCGTACGACGTCGGAGGCGAACACCGGCCGGTCGGCGCGGCCGCCGCGGCCGTGCAGCGGGGTGCCGGGCACGTCCTCGTGCGTGACGACCGCCCGTACGCCGGGCATCTCGCGCGCGTGGGTGGTGTCGATGGAGACGATGCGCGCGTGCGGGTGCGGTGAGCGCAGCACAGCCGCCCACAGCAGGCCCTCGGCCCACAGGTCGGCGGCGTAGGGGAAGGTGCCCTCGGTCTTGGCGCGGGCGTCGGCGGGCGGCAGCGACGCGCCGAGGCCGTGCGGGATCGGTTCGGGCACGGGGGTGGCCGCCTCGGCGGTCCCCTCGGCCTCCGCAGTCGCGGCGTCGTTGCTCACGCGTGGCCTCCGTCCTGGCCGTGGTCACCGTAGGGCTGGTCGTGCGGTGCTGTCGCGTCCGGCGTCCCCGGCGGTGGCTGGGACTCGAACGCCGACGGGTTGACGCCGCCCGCGCCCGGCCCCGCCTGGTGCGGGATGCGGGGTTCGTCGGGACCCGCGCCGCCCTGGGCGTCCGTGTCGGCGTGCGCCTCGCGTTCGGCGACGACCTCCTTGACGGCCTCCAGGACGCCCCGGTAGCCGGAGCAGCGGCACAGGTTGCCGCACAGGGCCTGGCGGGCCTCCAGCTCGGTGGGGGCCGGGTTGCCCTCCAGGAGGTTGTGCACGGTCATGGCCATGCCGGGCACGCAGAAGCCGCACTGCACCGCGCCGCGTCGGGCGAGCGCGCGCTGCACGTCCGACGGCCGCCCGTCGGTGGCCAGGCCCTCGACCGTACGCACCTCGCTGCCGGCCGAGGTCACGGCCGGGACCAGGCAGGAGGCGACGAGCCGTCCGTCGACCTGGACGTTGCAGGCGCCGCACTCGCCCTGCGAGCAGCCGTCCTTGGCGCCCGCGAGACCGAGGCGCTCGCGCAGCACGTACAGCAGCGACTCGCCGATCCAGGCGTCGGTGACGGGCCGGTCGGTGCCGTTGACGCGCAGGACGTACGAGGCGAGGGGGTGCTCCTCGTGCGGACCGGCGGCGGACGGCTCCTGGGGGAGGGCGGGGTCGGCCGACTCCGACGTCTCCACCGACTCCACCGGCTCCGACGTCTCCGCCGACTCCGCTGTCGCCTCGGCCGTCTCCGCCGCCGCTGCCGTCTCGGGCGTGGCGTCCGGCTCGGGCGTGGCGGCGGATTCGGACACGGAGGCTGTGTCCGCCACGTCCGCCCGGGGGGCCGTCGCGTGCGGGTCGTGGCCGGTCGCGTCGGGGTCCTGGCCGGGGTGTGGTTCGGGCTGCGGCGCCGACTCCCGCGTGACGGCCGGTGCCGAGTCCGTCACGGGCCGCTCGGCGGCCTCCGGTACGGATGCGGCCCCCGTGTCCTCCGCGGGGTCCGGCGCGGCTTCGGCGGGGCCCTCAGGGGCTTCCTCGGGGTCGCCGGGCACGTCGGTCGCGTCGGGCGCGGTCCTGCCGGCCGGTGGAGTTCCGGGGGCGGGTCCCACGGCCGGTTCGGTGTGCGGGTGTTGCCCGTACGGGCCGACTGCGGGTCCGGGGACGGGCGGCGTCTCGGCCGGCTGCCCTTCGGGCCTCGCGTCGGGCTCCACCGCCGGGTCGCCCCAGGGCTGTCCGGCCGGCTGCGTCGCCCAGGGGGCGGGGGCACCGCCGGGCAGGGTGGCGGGCGCGGCGCCGCCGCCCCACTGCTCGGCCAGCGACGAGGTCGTGAACTCGCCCGACTCGTCCGGCAGATCACCGTCGGCGACGGGGATGGACCACTGCCCGGTCACGTCCTGGCCGGGCACGGCACCCCGGGCCGCCGCGGCCTCCGCCTCCGCCTCCGCCTCGGCCTGGGAGAAGTCCCACTGCCCGGTCGCCCCGGGCCGGTAGGTGAACCGGTCGCCCTGTCCGGCGCCGGTGTCGTAGGGCGCGGCCCCGCCGTACGGGTCCTGCTGGGCGTACTCGGCGTATCCCGGGTGGGCGGCGGGCTCCGGCCCCGCGTCCGGGACGTGCCACTGGGCGCCGTCCACGGGCGCGGACGGTGCCGACGGCATCGTCCAGGAGCCGGTGGCGGCCGGGTCGGTGCCGGTGGCTGGCGCGACCGTGATCTGGGGCGGCACGTAGCCGTGTCCGGGCGCGGCGAGCGGGCTGTCGGAGGAGGCGAGGAGCGCGTCCACGCCGCCCTCGGGGAGCTTCACGAAGGCGGTGGCACCGTCGTCGTAGTCGCCCTGGGGCAGCGGGTCCCAGCGTCCGCCGCTCGGGGGCGTGCCCTCCGCGTGCCGGTCCCGGCGCTGATCGCCGTACTGGTCGTCGTACTGGTCCCCGTACCGCTCGCCGTACTGGTCCCCGTACGGGCCACCGCCCCGGTCGCCATGCCGGTCGTCGTGCTGGTCGTCGGTCACGACAGCGCCCTCCCCAGTGCTCGTCGGGCCAGCGCGGCGACGGTGCGCCGCAGGTGCAGTACGGCGGGCGGGAGCTGCGGTACGGAGCCGTCCTCGGCCGGGGCCGCGTCGGGGATGCAGGCCGCGGCGACGTACTCGCCGAAGCCGTGCAGCGCCTCGGGGACGATGGTGCGGCCGTTGTCCCAGTCGATGAGCGAGGCCACCCACTGCTCGGCCTCCAGGGGCCGCAGCGGCATCGGCGCGATGGCACCCACGGCACACCGCACGCCGCGCCGGGCGGGGTCGAGGACCAGCGCCACGGAGGCCGTGGCGCGGCCGGGGCCGGTGCGGCCGGTCGCCTTCAGGAAGACCTGCGGCGCGTGCAGCAGCGGCACGCGCACGTAGCCGATCAGCTCGCCCGCGCGGAGCATCTCCATGCCCGCCAGCAGGTGCGAGACCGGCATCTCCCGGCGAAGGCCGTCCGGGCCCGCGATGATGAGCGTCGCCTCCAGGGCGGCCAGCACCGGCAGCGCGTCCCCGGTCGGGGCGGCCGAGGCGATGTTGCCGCCCAGGGTGCCCGCGTTGCGGATCTGCGGCGGTCCCGCGGCGCGTGCGGCGGCGGCGAGCGCCGGGATGAGCGCGGCGAAGTCGGGGCGGCCCATGCGGGCGTGGGTGAGTCCCGCGCCGAGCAGGGCGTGCCCGTCCTGGTACTGCCAGCCGCGGATCTCGCTGATCCGGCCGAGGCCCACCAGCGCGGCGGGCCTGAGCTGCCCGGAGTTGACGGAGGCCATCAGGTCGGTGCCGCCCGCGACCGGAACGGCCGCGGGCATCGCGGCGAGCGCCGCCACGGCCTCGTCCAGTGTCGTGGGCAGCGTCACGGCCTGCGCCGCCTGCGGTGCGTGCGTGGTCAAACCGACTGCCCCTTCCCGCTGTCCCACCTGGTCCCGCCCATGTGGCCGTACGGTACGACCTGACAGGGCGGACGTGGCAACTCTGGCACATCTTCGCAGGGCCCGAACGCAGGGGTCCGCTAGGAGGCATTCGCCCGTCTCGTCCGTGAGATGGCCCGTTATCACACGAGATCTCCGACGATCGGGGCTACGCGCGATGCGCGCGAGTTGCCACTCTTCGGTGGCTTTTGGGGCGCTTTCCCTACTTGTTGCTCGATATCACTTGTTGTCGCTTGCCGCTTGTCACATGTTCGGCGGCGGCCCGTCCATCGGCCGGCCGAGCACACCGGGCCGCTGCTGCCAGGGCAGGGGGCCGGTGGGCGGGCGGTAGGCGACGCCCAGGGCGTCGAGTCGCGCGTAGTGGGCGGTCATCCGCCGCTCGAAGGCCGCGTAGTCCCGGTCGGCCGGGGCCGGCAGGGCGCTCCAGGCGACCTCGGCGAAGGCGGCGAGCCTCGGGAACAGCTGGTAGTCCACCCGTTCCTGGTTCTCCGTCACCTCGGTCCACAGGTTCGCCTGGGTGCCGATCACGTGTGCGGACTCCTGCGGGGTCAGTTCCGCCGGAACCGGTTCGAACCGGTAGACGTCCTCCAGGGTGCGCACGAAGGCGATCGGCACGGGTTCGTCCTCGCCCCCGTGCTCCCGGAAGTTGAGGTACACCTGCTGCTCGGGGCACATCACCACGTCGTGCCCCGCGCGTGCGGCGGCGATCCCGCCCGCGTAACCGCGCCAGGAGGACACGGCCGCACCCTTGGCCAGTCCGCCCTCCAGGATCTCGTCCCAGCCGATGAGCCGGCGCCCGCGTCCGCCGAGCCAGGTGTCGAAGTGCTGGATGAACCAGGACTGGAGTTCGTACTCGTCGGCGAGACCGAGTTCCTCGATCCGCGCCTGCGCGGTGGCCGACTCCCGCCACTGGTCCTTGGGGCATTCGTCGCCGCCGACGTGGATGAACTCCGAGGGGAAAAGCTCCAGGAGTTCCTCGAACACGCCCTCGTAGAACCGCAGCACGGCGTCCGTGGGAGCGAGTACGTTCGGGTTGACGCCCCAGGTGTCCCAGACGGAGAGGGCGGTGGTGTCGATCACATCCGTGTTGCCGAGTTCCGGATACGCGGCGATGGCGGCCTGCGAGTGTCCGGGTACGTCGATTTCCGGGACGACGGTGATGTGCCGTTCGGCGGCGTAGGCGACGATCTCCCGGATGTCCTCCTGGGTGTAGTAACCGCCGTGGGGTTTGTCCTCCCACAGCGGCGAGGCGCGGTGCCCGAATTTCGTGCGCGACCGCCAGGAGCCGGTCTCGGTGAGCTTCGGATGGCGTTTGATCTCGACGCGCCAGCCCTGGTCGTCCGTCAGGTGGAAGTGCAGGACGTTGAGTTTGTGGGCGGCCATCAGGTCCAGGTAGCGCAGGACGCCGTCCTTCGGCATGAAGTGCCGGGAGACGTCCAGCATCAGGCCCCGCCAGTGGAAGCGCGGCGCGTCCTCGACGCGCAGCAGCGGCAGCCGCCACCGGCGGCCGGGCAGCGGGGCACGCCGGAAGGCGTCCGGGCCGAGCAGTTGGCGCAGCGTCTGGGCGCCCCAGAAGAGTCCGGCCGGGTCGGCGCCGGTGAGGTGCACGCCCTCCGGCGTGATGTCGAGGCGGTAGCCCTCGTCGGCCAGTTCACCGTCGAGGGACAGCCGGACGGCGCCGGCGCCGTTCGCTCCGGGCGCCAGCGGCAGGCCGGTGGCGGCGCCCAGCGTGGCGCGCAGCCAGCGCTCGGTGCGCCCGGTGCCGTCCTCGGCGACCAGCCCGGTGTCCGGGCCGAGGTCGAAGAAGGCGTCCGTGTGGCACGCCACGTGCTGTGGCTGGGGAAGAACGTCGGTCACGTCAGTCCTTTACCGCTCCGCCGAGGCCGGAGACGAGTCGTCGTTGTACGAGTACGAAGAAGACCAGCACCGGAATGGTCATCACCGTGGACGCGGCCATGACGCCGCCCCAGTCGGGATCGTCCGGTTTGTAGAAGACCAGCAGCGCCATCGGGAGCGTCGACTGGGAGGTGTCGCTGATGATGAACGACTTGGCGAACAGGAAGTCGTTCCAGGTCGAGATGAAGGAGAAGACGCTGGTGGCCACCAGCCCGGGGAAGACCAGCGGGAAGAGGATTTGCCAGAGAAATCGGGACCGGCTCGCCCCGTCGATGTAGGCGGCCTCCTCCAGGGCCTCCGGCACGGCTTTCACAAAGCCCCGCAGCATCCAGATCGCGAAGGGCAGCGAGAAGGCGATGTGGGGCAGGATCAGCGATCCCAGCGTGTTCAGCTGGCCGAAGTCCCGCATGAGGAAGAACAGCGGGATCGTGAGCGCCTCCACGGGCACCATCTGGGCCACCAGGAACATGATCAGCAGGGTGGTCCGGAATCGGAACCGGAATCGTGTCACCGCGGTCGCCGCGAGGAACGCGATCAGCGCCGACGCGATCACGACGGTACCCGCCACGAGCAGGCTGTTGAGAAAGTACCGGCCGAATTCCTGTTGCCCGAAGACGCGCCGGAAGGAATCCAGTGTGGGCGTCAGTGTCCAGGGCCGGGGCTCGCTCGACTCGATCTCCCCGGCCGGTTTGAAGGCGCTCAGCACCATCCAGTACAGCGGGAAGGCGACGACGACGGCGATCAGCAGCGCGGACACCTCGGCCGCGAGCCGCCACGGACGGCGCACCCGCGCGCGCGGAAGATTCACAGCTCCTCCCCCTGGCGGCGCAGCAGCCGCAGGTAGACCAGCGTCACGGCGAGCAGGATCAGCAGCATGACGACGCCGATCGCGGAGCCGAGGCTGTACTGCGAGGACGCGAAGGCCTTCTGGTAGGCGTAGACGTTCAGGACCATGTTCTGGCCGGCGATGCCGCCGCCGTTCGTCATGACGTAGATCTGGGTGAAGACCTTGAAGTCCCAGATGACCGACTGGATGGTGACGACCACCAGGATCGGCCGGAGCATCGGCGCGAGCACCGAGCGCCAGATCCGCCACTGGGAGGCCCCGTCGAGCGCGGCGGCCTCCAGGACCTCGGACGGCACGGCCCGGATTCCGGCGTAGACGGTCACCATGACGAACGGGAAGGAGCACCAGACCACTTCGAGCAGGACGAGCAGGAAGGCGCTGTAGCGCCCGTACGTCCACGAGTGGTCGCCGAGGCCCAGCATGCGGTTGACGGGCCCGAAGTCGGGGTCGAACAGCAGCAGCCAGACCGTCGACCCGGTGACCGCCGGGGTCGCCCACGCACCCAGTCCCGCCAGCATCAGCGCCAGCCGCGGCAGGGCCCGCACCCGGGTGAGCAGCACGGCGAGCGCACACCCGACGGCCAGTGTCGAGACGACACAGGCGGCGGCGAACACCACGGTGGCGAGCAGCACCCGCCAGAACTCGCCGTCCCCGAACAGCTCCGCGTAGTTCCCGAACCCCTGGAAGGTCGCCGGCTCCCCACCGGACACCTGCGCCTGCGTGTACTCCAGGAAGGAGATCAACCCAAGCTGGTAAACGGGGTAGACGAGCAACCCACCGAGGACGACAAGAGCGGGGGCGAGATATATCCAGGGGGTAGCAGAGGAGCGCCCGAAGGGGCGCGGGGAACTGCGCGAGAGACCACGACGCACCGTAACCCGCCCACGCACCGCACCCTTCGAGCTACCGGGCGCTGCACTCATCCGGCGGAGCCAAACGCGTCGTCCATCTTCTTCGCCGCGTCCCCAGCGGCCGCGCCCACGTCCTTCTTGCCGCTGACCACCTCCTGGAACATCGTCGGCAGCACCTGCGAGGAGTCGATCGTCGCCCACGCGGGAGACGCCGGGACGAACTTCGTGCCCGCGGCGAGCGTGTCGACGAACGGCTTCACGAACGGCTCCTTCGCCGCGACCTGCTGCCGTACGTCCGCGAAGGTCGGCAGGAAGCCCATCGCGTCGAACAGGTCGCCCTGCGCCTCCTTCGACGCGAGCCGCTTCATCAGGTCGACGGCGAGGGTGCGGTGCGAGGTGCTCTTCAGGACGCCGATGTTGTTGCCGCCCGCGAAGGCGGGAGCGATGGAGCCGGGCTCGACGCCGGGCAGCGGCACGACCGCGTACTTGCCCTTCACCGAGCCGGCCTCCACGGCCTGGTGGCTGAAGTCGCCGCCGATGGCCATGGCGGCCTTGCCGGCGGCGAAGGCGGTGACGGTGTCGTTGCCGCCCATGCCGGCGCACTTGGCGGCGGGGCAGTTGTCGTCCCCGAAGAGGGAGGTGTACGCCTCGATGCCCTTGCGGGCGGCGGCGCTGTCGATGGCGGAGGCGTACGAGCCGCCCTTGCCGGTGGCGAGTTCGCCTCCGTTGGCCCAGATGAAGGGCATGGCGCCGTAGGTGTAGGCGCCGCCGACCGCGATGCCGTAGAGGTCCGGCTCGGCCTTGCGGACCTGCTGGGCGGCGGACGCCAGTTCGTCGAGCGACTTGGGGGCCTTCAGGCCCAGTTCGTCGAAGACGTCGGTGCGGTAGTAGAGGGCGCGGACGCCGACGAAGTAGGGGGCGCCGTAGACCTTTCCGTCCACGGTGACCGACTGGCGGGCGGTGGGGTCGGCGTCCTTGGCCTCGTCCCAGGCCGCGAACTCCTTCGATATGTCGGCCAGTCCGCCGTCCTTCACGTACCCGGCGGTGTCGGTGTTGCCGAACTCGATGACGTCGGGCGCGCTCTTCGGGTCGTTGAAGGCGGCCTTGATGCGCTGGGCGCGGGTCTCGACCGGGATGTACTCCACGGTGACCTTCGTGTCCTCGTGCGCCTTCTCGAAGCCGGCGAGGACCGCGTCGACGGCCTTCTCCTTCGGCTTGTTGTTGACCTCCTGGAACAGCCAGACGCGCAGCGTGCCGCTCTTCTCGTCCTCGCCGGAGGAGGAGTTGTCGGACGTCTGGGGTGCGCAGGCCGTCGCGGCGACGACGGCCGCGGCCAGCAGTACGGCCAGGCGGGGGGCGAGCTTCATGGAGTCTTTCCTCCGGGCGTGCGTTGCAACATATGCAATGACGGTTTCGCTCTGCACAACACCCAGGAGCGTAGGGAGACATGAACCTGTCCACAAGAGGTCTGAACCAGTTCGTAAACCTCTTTGTTAACCAGCCCTGACGCACGAAGGCCCCCGGAGTGCGCGCGGGCACACTCCGGGGGCCTTCGGGAAGATCTGTAAGGGCCGTACGGGCAGAAGCGCTACTTCTTGTCGCCGCCCTTGCCCTCGTCCCCGCCGCCGTTCATGGACTCGTAGATCTCCTTGCACATGGGGCAGACGGGGTACTTCTTCGGGTCGCGGCCCGGCACCCAGACCTTGCCGCACAGCGCCACGACGGGGGTGCCGTCGAGGGCGCTCGCCATGATCTTGTCCTTCTGGACGTAATGCGCGAAGCGCTCGTGATCGCCGTCGCCGTGGGACGTCTGCGGCGTCGGCTCGACGAGGGTTCCCGTACCTGTCCCGCGCTCGGGCTCGAGAGTGCTCATAACCGTCAAGGGTACTGAAGCTCACCCGCTTCAGTTGAGCGACGGGTCGTCCGGATACGTCGCCACCATCGCCAGGTCGCCCCGCTGCCGGCGCAGGACCTCGCGCCACAGTCGCTCCGGGAACGGCGAGGACACGTCACCGGGCTCGGACTCGACCACGTACCAGGCGCCCTCGGTCAGTTCGTCCTCCAGCTGGCCGGGGCCCCAGCCCGCGTACCCGGCGAAGATCCGCAGGGCGCCCACGGCGGGCGCCAGCAGCTCCGGGGGCGCCTCCAGGTCGACCAGGCCGATCGCGCCGTGCACCCGGCGCCAGCCCAGCGGTGCCCGCTCGCCCGACGCCCCGCCGGGGACGACGGCGACGCCGAGCGCGGAGTCCAGCGAGACCGGGCCGCCCTGGAAGACGACGCCCGGCTCGCCGGCCAGGTCCGCCCAGTCCTCCAGGATGTCGCCCACGTCGACCGGTGTGGGGCGGTTGAGGACGACACCGAGGGAGCCCTCCTCGTCGTGGTCGAGGAGGAGCACCACCGCACGCTCGAAGTTCGGGTCCGCCAGGGCGGGCGTTGCCACGAGCAGCCGCCCCGTGAGCGAGGACACCTCGGTCATGCCAGACATGATCCCGCATGTTCCCCTCCGGTGGGGAGGCAATCGGAGGCACGGGAGTGAACACGCACCCGCGCACGCTCCTCGGCCGTGACCCCGCGTACGCGCCGATGAACACCGCGTGTTGTGACAAATCCATGACGTTGCCGGACCGTGCGCAGGCGCACTGAAGGGGGGTACAAGACGATTACCCTTTCCCTTCTGGCCCCTGCCCAACCCCACGGAACGCGAGATTCATGACCGTCAACGGCGCTGATGACGTACTCCTTGTCCACGGCGGAACCCCGCTGGAGGGCGAGATCCGGGTCCGCGGTGCGAAGAACCTCGTGCCGAAGGCCATGGTGGCCGCCCTGCTGGGCAGTGCGCCGAGCCGGCTGCGCAACGTGCCGGACATCCGCGACGTGCGGGTCGTACGCGGACTGCTGCAGCTGCACGGGGTGACCGTCCGTCCGGGCGAGGAGCCCGGCGAGCTGGTGATGGACCCGACCCACGTGGAGAGCGCGAACGTCGCCGACATCGATGCCCACGCGGGCTCGTCGCGCATCCCGATCCTGTTCTGCGGCCCGCTGCTGCACCGCCTCGGGCACGCCTTCATCCCGGGTCTGGGCGGCTGCGACATCGGCGGCCGGCCCATCGACTTCCACTTCGACGTGCTGCGGCAGTTCGGGGCGACGATCGAGAAGCGGGCGGACGGCCAGTACCTGGAGGCTCCGCAGCGGCTGCGCGGTACGAAGATCAACCTGCCGTACCCGTCCGTCGGCGCGACCGAGCAGGTGCTGCTGACGGCCGTGCTGGCCGAGGGCGTCACGGAGCTGTCCAACGCGGCCGTCGAACCGGAGATCGAGGACCTGATCTGCGTCCTGCAGAAAATGGGCGCGATCATCGCGATGGACACCGACCGCACGATCCGCATCACGGGCGTGGACGAGCTGGGCGGTTACACCCACCGTGCCCTCTCGGACCGCCTGGAGGCCGCCTCCTGGGCCTCGGCGGCGCTGGCCACCGAGGGCAACATCTATGTCCGCGGCGCCCAGCAGCGCTCGATGATGACGTTCCTGAACACCTTCCGGAAGGTGGGCGGCGCGTTCGAGATCGACGACGAGGGCATCCGCTTCTGGCACCCGGGCGGGCGGCTGAAGTCCATCGCCCTGGAGACGGACGTGCACCCCGGCTTCCAGACGGACTGGCAGCAGCCCCTGGTGGTGGCCCTGACGCAGGCCACGGGGCTGTCCATCGTCCACGAGACGGTGTACGAGTCCCGGCTGGGCTTCACCTCGGCGCTCAACCAGATGGGCGCCCACATCCAGCTCTACCGCGAGTGCCTCGGCGGCTCGGACTGCCGCTTCGGCCAGCGCAACTTCCTGCACTCGGCCGTCGTCTCCGGCCCGACCAAGCTGGAGGGCGCCGACCTGGTCATCCCCGACCTGCGCGGCGGCTTCTCGTACCTGATCGCCGCCCTCGCGGCCCAGGGCACCTCCCGGGTCCACGGCATCGACCTGATCAACCGGGGCTACGAGAACTTCATGGACAAGCTCGTCGAGCTGGGCGCGAAGGTCGAGCTTCCGGGCAAGGCCCTGGGCTGACACACGCAGACACGCCGATGGGGCGGTCACCCGAACCCGGGTGACCGCCCCATCGGCATGGCGAGGTGCGCCCCGCAAGGGGCGCGGGGAACTGCGCGACCAGCCACAACGGGCCCGCGGCCGCGAAACGACCGCATCCCGAACGAACGGTCCGCGCAGTCCCCGGCACTCCGAGCGGAGCGCCTACTTGCCCTTGGCGGCTTCCTTGAGCTTGGAGCCCGCCGAGACCTTGACGCTGTAGCCGGCCGGAATCTGGATCGGCTCGCCGGTCTGCGGGTTGCGGGCGGTGCGAGCGGCACGGTGGGTGCGCTCGAAGGTCAGGAAGCCGGGGATCGTGACCTTCTCGTCGCCCTTGGAGACGATGTCGCCGACAACCTCGGCGAACGCGGCCAGCACGGCGTCGGCGTCCTTGCGGGTCACCTCGGCGCGGTCGGCCAGCGCGGCCACCAGCTCACTGCGGTTCATGTTGTTACTCCCGTGTTCTACTTGCCGTTGAGGCGTGCCACGCGGCGGAGCCGCATGTTGGGCACAGCGATGCCGATGCTGCCAGGGCCCTCGGACACTCCCCGGACCCGGGTCGGTCGTCAGACCCTCGCGCCCAGGGAGGCATCCTGCCTCCACCTGCGGCGGTAAAGCCAATCCGGCACCCCCGGGAGCCGTGCGAACACCCTTGGGAGTCACACGACGAGGGCCTGAGCCTTGCGCAACCCTAGAGGGCGATCCGAGGCCCGACATCCCGCGACGCGCCGGAGCGGCGGCCCGCCGTGGTGATCCTCACCACCACGCCACGGACCGCCTTCCCCGGCCGGGGGAACCTACGCCACCACTCCGGCGGCCTTCGCCGCCTCCCGCACGGCGCCCGCGACGGCACCGGCGACCTTGTCGTTGAAGACGCTGGGAATGATGTAGTTCGGGTTGATCTCGTCCTCGGTCACCACGTCCGCGAGGGCGTGCGCGGCGGCGAGCATCATCTCGGTGTTCACGGTGCGGGACTGGGCGTCCAGCAGACCGCGGAAGACACCCGGGAAGACCAGCACGTTGTTGATCTGGTTCGGGAAGTCGGAGCGGCCGGTGGCGACGACGGCGGCCGTCTCCCGGGCGATCGCCGGGTCGACCTCCGGGTCGGGGTTCGCGAGCGCGAACACGATCGCGCCCTCGGCCATGGCGGCCACGTCCGCGCCGTCGAGGACGTTGGGGGCGGAGACGCCGATGAAGACGTCCGCGCCGTGCACGGCCTCCTTGAGGGTGCCGGTGAGGCCCTCCGGGTTGGTGTTGTCGGCGATCCAGCGCAGCGCCGACTCCGGGGCGGCGTCGACCAGGTCGGCGCGGCCCGCGTGCACGACGCCGTGGATGTCGGCGACGACGGCGTTCTTCACACCGGCGGCGAGCAGCAGCTTCAGGATGGCCGTACCGGCGGCGCCGGCACCGGACATGACGACCCGTACGTTCTCGATGCCCTTGCCCACCACGCGCAGGGCGTTGGTGAGGGCGGCGAGGACGACGATGGCGGTGCCGTGCTGGTCGTCGTGGAAGACGGGGATGTCGAGGGCCTCGCGCAGCCGGGCCTCGATCTCGAAGCAGCGGGGGGCGGAGATGTCCTCCAGGTTGATGCCGGCGAAGCCCGGGGCGATGGCCTTGACGATCTCGACGATCGCGTCGGTGTCCTGGGTGTCCAGGCAGATCGGCCAGGCGTCGATACCGGCGAACCGCTTGAACAGGGCCGCCTTGCCCTCCATCACCGGCAGCGCGGCCTTCGGGCCGATGTTGCCGAGGCCCAGCACGGCGGAACCGTCCGTCACGACCGCAACCGAGTTGCGCTTGATGGTGAGGCGGCGGGCGTCCTCGGGGTTCTCGGCGATCGCCATGCAGACGCGGGCCACGCCCGGCGTGTACACCATGGACAGGTCGTCGCGGTTGCGGATGGGGTGCTTCGACGCCATCTCGATCTTGCCGCCGAGGTGCATGAGGAAGGTACGGTCCGAGACCTTGCCCAGGCTGACGCCCTCGATGCCCCGCAGCTGCTCCACGATCTCCTCGGCGTGGGAGGTCGAGCCGGCCGCGATGGTGACGTCGATACGGAGCTTGTCGTGGCCGGAGGCCGTGACGTCGAGGCCGGTGACCGAGCCGCCCGCGGACTCCACCGCCGTGGTGAGCTGCGAGACGGCTGTTCCGCCGGCGGGCACCTCCAGTCGGACCGTCATCGAGTAGGAGACGCTGGGCGCCGTTGCCATGGCCGACTTCCTCTGCTTTCACCGTGTAACTGGGTTGTGCCGTCCGATCGTCGCACCTACCACTGAGTACGCGGTAGCCGCCCCGGATTGCGAACTTTTTGTTCGCGCCGATTTCGGAAAACGACTTCCACCATACGAGAAGTAGCCCGTCGGGGGAAGGGGGCACCGGAAGAAACGGAGGCGACGCGGTCCGGTCGGCGGACGGTCGCGGAAGGAACCCGCGGGACGGGAATTGTCTTGCGGGGATCGTTTGTTACCTTGGACGTGGCACCGGCTCGATCCAAGCCCCCGGGCCCAACCATCGTCGCTACGAGCGACCACTTGCCGCGAGGCGAGCATGGCGGGTCGGTGCCACCTAAACGAAGACGAGAGGCCCGCGCCGTTCGACGGCGCGGGCCTCTCGCACACCCGGACGCGCTCAGTCGCGCAGCAGGTCCGGCACCCCCGAGCCGTCCGGCTCGTCCCGCTCGCTGGAGACGACCGTCAGCTGCTGGGTGGCCCGGGTGAGGGCGACGTACAGCACGCGCAGTCCGGCGGGCGACTCGTCGGCGACCTCGGCCGGGGAGACCACGACCGTGGCGTCGTACTCCAGGCCCTTGGCCTCCAGGCTGCCCAGCGCCACCACGCGGTCGCCGAGCCCCTCCAGCCAGCGCCGGGCCTCCTCGCGCCGGTTCATGGCGACGACGACGCCGACGGTGCCGTCCACGAGGTCGAGCAGCCGGGCCGCCTCCGCGCGGACCGTCCGGGCGAGGGAGTCCCGCACCACCGCGAAGCGCGGCCGCACGCCGGTCGAGCGGACGGCCGACGGGGACGGCGAGCCGGGCATGGCCAGCGCCAGGACCTTCGCCGCCAGCTCGGCGATCTCGGCCGGGTTGCGGTAGTTCACGGTCAGCTCGAAGCGGCGGCGCGGACGGGTGCCGAGGGCCTCGTCACGGGCGGCGGCGGCCTCGTCGGGGTCGGACCAGGAGGACTGGGCGGGGTCGCCGACGACCGTCCAGGTGGCGTGCCGGCCGCGGCGGCCGACCATGCGCCACTGCATGGGCGTGAGGTCCTGCGCCTCGTCGACGATGACGTGCGCGTACTCGGTGCGCTCCTGGGCGAGGCGCTCGGCGCGCTCCCACTGGGTCTCCTCGCGCTGCGGCATCAGCTCCTCCAGGCCGGTGAGCTGGTCCAGCGGATCCTGCTCGCGCCGCTTGCGGGGGCGGGCCGGGGTGCCGACGATCGCCTGGAGTTCGTCGAGCAGGGCGATGTCGTGCACGGAGTGGCCCTCGCGCCGCAGCGAGCGGGCGACCTTGCGGACCTCGCCCGGGTTCAGCACCCGCCGGGCCCAGCGGCCCAGGCGCCGCTCGTCCGCCATGGCGGCCAGCACGGCGCCCGGGGTCAGCTCGGGCCACCAGGCGTCCAGGAAGCCGGTGAAGGAGTCCTCGGAGCTGACGTCCTCGTCGAAGGAGGAGCGCAGCTCGGCGGCCAGCTCGGGGTCGGTGTGCCGGGTGCCGGCGCCCGACTTCGCCCACAGGGCGTCCAGGAGCAGCCGGCGGGCACGGGGGCGCAGCAGGTTGACGGGCGCGGTGCCGCCGAGGACGGTGTGGCGGATGCCGGCCAGCTCCTCGGCCTCCAGTTCGAGGCGGCGGCCGAAGGCGACGACCCTGAGCAGCGTCGGCGAGTCGGCCGGCTCCAGCGCTCCCCGGGCGGCCCTGCGCAGCACCCTGAGCATGCGGGCGGAACCCTTGGCGCGGGCGGTGGCCGGGGAGTCGTACAGCGTGGCCTCCGCGCCGTCGACCAGGGAGCCGATCGCGCGGATGGCGACCTGCCCCTCCTCGCCGAGGGAGGGCAGCACGCCCTCGGTGTACGCCACGAGCAGCGGTGTCGGGGAGACGATGAGGATGCCGCCCGCGTACCGGCGCCGGTCCTGGTAGAGCAGGTACGCCGCCCGGTGCAGGGCGACGGCGGTCTTGCCGGTGCCGGGGCCGCCCTCGACGTAGGTCACGGAGGCGGCGGGGGCGCGGATCACCTGGTCCTGCTCGGCCTGGATGGACGCCACGATGTCGCGCATGGAGTGGGTGCGGGCCTGCCCGAGGGCGGCCATCAGGGCGCCGTCGCCGACCACGGCCAGCTCCTCGCCGTCCAGGCGGGCGGTGACCTCGGGCCGCATGAGGTCGTCCTCGACGCCGAGGACGCGCCGCCCCTTGGAGCGGATCACCCGTCGGCGCACGACGCGGCCCGGGTCGACCGGCGTGGACCGGTAGAAGGGGGCGGCGGCGGGCGCCCGCCAGTCGATGACCAGCGGGGCGTAGTCGTCGTCCAGGACGCCGATGCGGCCGATGTGCAGGGTCTCGGCGATGTCGGCGGTGTTGTCGGGCCCGAGGGCGCCCTCGGCGGGCTCGACCGCCGTGTACGCGCCGTCCGGGCCCTTCTTGCCGTCCTTGCCGAGGAGCAGGTCGATCCGGCCGAACAGGAAGTCCTCGAACTCGTTGTTCAGGCGGTTGAGGTGGATGCCGGCCCGGAAGACCTGCGCGTCGCGCTCGGCGAGGGCGCCGGGCGTGCCGACGTGGCCGCGCTGCGCGGCGTCGTGCATGAGGAACTCGGCCTCGTGGATCTTCTCCTCGAGGCGGCGGTACACCCGGTCGAGGTGCGCCTGTTCCACGTCGATCTCTCGGTCCCGTACGGAGTCCTCCCGCGCGGAGTCCCCTCGTACGGACGCGTGCGCCGAGTCGACCGCTGAATCCTGTTGAGCCTGTGCGGCCACCGGGCCCCCTTCTGACGTGCTGGGCAGCCGTCAAAAATACGCGAAGGGGGCGCCGGAAGCTACGGCACGCCTGGAGACGGGGCTACGCGTCGACCTCCACCAGTCGCTTCCCGTCGAAGGTCATGACCTCGAAGTGGGAGATCTGGTTGGGTTCGAAGGCGGCGCCGCCGTGCACGTAGAGCGGCTTCCCGCCCTTGTCGGCGGTGGCGTCGGGGATGCCGTAGCCCCGGTCGGGGACCGTCCAGGAGGTGAGGGTCTCCCGCTCGCCGTTCTTGCCGACGGCGATCAGGGAGCACTTCTGGGGGCCCCGGAGGTTCTTCAGCTCCAGGACCGTCTCGGTGCCCCAGGCCTTCCTCTGCAGGGCCACGGTCGCGCTGACCCGGGTGGCCGGGTCGGTGGCGGTGACCCGGTCCGGCATGGCGGCGAAGGCGGACTCGGCGGGGCTCGCCGCGGTCGGCTGCGCCGCCTCGGTCCTGCGGCCGCCGCCGTCGTCGCCTCCCCCTCCGCCCGTGGTCGCCACGGCGGCGAACGGGCCGCCGATGATCAGCGCGGCCGCGGTGCCCACCAGGTAGAGGTTGCGTCGGCGTTTGCGCGCGCGGCGTTCGGCGACCTCGTCGACGAGCTTCTCCGAGAGCCGGGGGCTCGGCTTCGCGGTGAGCGACTCGGCGATCGCGGGTGTGCCGGTGCCCGGCAGATCCGCGAGCGCGGCCATCATCGGCTCCAGGCCGGCCAGCTCGTCGAGCTGCTGGGCGCACCAGTCGCAGGTGGCGAGGTGGGCCTCGAAGGCCGTCGCCTCGGCGTCGTCGAGGATTCCGAGGGCGTAGGCGCCGACGGTCTCGTGCTCGTTCGGCGCCGGTGATCCCTGCATGGGGACAGAATTACCCGTGTCACCCGGGCCGAATCCCCCGTCGAAACCCTGAACTCCCCCGTACCCGCTCATCACGCCGTCACCCCCCGCTCCTCCAGAGCCAGCTTCATCGAACGCAGGGCGTAGAACACCCGGGAGCGAACGGTGCCGCTGGGTATGCCCAGTGTCTGCGCCGCCTCATTGACGGTACGCCCCTTGAAGTACGTCTCGACGAGGACCTCCCGGTGGGCCGGGGTCAGGTCGTCGAGCGCGTCCGACAGCGTCATCAGCCACAGCGCCTTGTCGATCTCGTCCTCCGCGGGGATGACCTCCAGCGGCGACGGATCGACCTCCTGCGGCCGGGCCTGCCGGCTGCGGTGGCCGTCGATGACGATGCGACGCGCGACCGTCACCAGCCAGGGGCGTACCGATCCGGTCGCCCGGTTGAGCTGACCGGCGTTCTTCCAGGCACGGATGAGCGTCTCCTGGACGACGTCCTCGGCGCGCTGGCGGTCCCCCGCGACCAGCCGCAGCACATAGGCCAGCAAGGGGCCGGCGTGCTCGCGGTACAGCGCGCGCATCAGCTCCTCGTCGGGTTCCGAGGACGACTGCGACATGCGATGTCGGGCCCTCGCACCACGTTCACCGGCCACGACGGAATCCTTGCGCACGCCCACCTCCGATGTCCGGGGGTTCCCCCAGTCGGTCGCTCGCCCATTCGGTACGGACGTGAAGTGCGGCGTGTTCAAAGGGGGATGGCGGATTTCTCGGGGACGGCACGGCGAGGGGGGACACTGCGGCACATAACCGCCCCTATCTCTTCACATCTCTGTCACACCGGTGTGCGTGGTTTCCGGCGGGCCTGGTTCAGCGGGCGAGGGCGGCGCGGCGGCGGTGTCGGGCGACGCGCTCGCGGTTGCCGCAGATCTCGCTGGAGCACCAGCGCCGGCGCCGGCCGCGGGAGGTGTCGAGGTAGACGATGGGGCAGTTGTCGCCCTCGCACTGCCGCAGGCCCGCCCGGGCGACCGGGTCGGTGAGCAGTTCCACGGCGTCCCGCGCGAGGGCGCCGAGCAGCGCCGAGCACCGCGGCGGCCCGGTCAGCTCCCGCACCAGTACGCCGTCCTCGCCGGGCACCGCACGGGGCGCCGGGGGTGCGGCGAGGGCGAGTTCGTTGACGCGGGCGAGCGCGAGGTCGTACGGGCGGGCACGCGGTGCCGGTCGGGCGCGCACCAGTCTCGCGGTCTCGCAGCGCAGTTCGCGGAAGCCGGTCAGCCAGGAGGGGTCGGCGTGGGCCAGCGGCGTGCCGGGCGGGACGAGTCCGGAGCCGGTGATCCAGGCGCGCAGGGCGTCCAGGGAGCCGAGGCGTTCCACGGGGTGGGTGGTGGCGATGAGGTCCAGGCAGATCCGCCCGGTGTCGAACCGCAGCTCGTAGGGGTCGGTGGCCGTACCCAGTGCCATGTTCCTGTCACCGCCTAGGGCTTGCCCGCCGGGGCGCGGGCCGGGAAGGGGAGCAGGGGGCCGCTTGCGGACCACTGCCTCTACAGTGCCTGCCCGCGTGCGCGCCCGGAACCCCTCGTACCGCCGCCGCGTGGACGCTCGCGTATGCGCCCGCGCGTCCGGGCCATGTCCGGCGTGCGGCGGCGCCCGTTGACTGGACGCATGGCAGACAACGACAGGGAGCGGCGGTCCCGCACCGCCGGTGGAGTGCTGGTCGCGGCCACGGTCGCCGCGGGTCTGATGGCCGGGACGTTCTACGTCTTCGCCTGCGCCGTGATGCCCGCGCTGGCCCGCAGCGACGACCGGGTGTACGTCGCGGTGATGCGCGACGTCAACGAGGTCATCGAGAACCCGGTGTTCCTGCTGGGCTTCATGGGGGCGCTGGTGCTGGCGGGGCTGGCGGGGTGGCAGTCCCGCCGTGTGCCGGGCCGTTGGTGGGTCCTGGCGGGCGCGACGGCGTACGCGCTCGCCTTCCTGGTCACCGTGGCCGGGAACGTCCCGCTCAACGACGCCCTGGCGCGGCCCGGCGATCCGGCGGCGCTGCGCGAGCGGTTCGAGGACCCGTGGGTGGCGTGGAACACCGTCCGTGCCGTGCTGTCGACGGTGGCGACGGGGTGCCTGGCCGCGGGGCTCCTGGTCCGGGGGCGCGGGCGGCACGGCTCGGCGAACCGGTGACGGGCCCTCAGTCCGTCGTGTACTTGGCGTCCGTGGCCGGGTCCAGGGACAGGCGGTAGCCGCGCTTGACCACCGTCTGGATCAGCTTGGGGGCGCCGAGGGACGTGCGCAGGCGGGCCATCGCGGTCTCGACGGCGTGTTCGTCGCGGCCGGTGCCCGGCAGGGCGCGCAGCAGCTCCGCGCGGGGCACGACCCAGCCGGGCCGCCGGGCGAGGGCACGCAGCAGGGCCATGCCGGCGGGCGGCACGGGCCTCGGGTCGCCGTCGACGAGCACCGCGTGGCCGCGGATCTCCAGCCGGTACCCGGCGACCGGCAGGGCGCGGGCGCGGGCCGGCAGCTCCTGGCAGAGCAGTTGGACGAGGGGGCCGAGCCGGAAGCGTTCGGGCTGGACCGTGGCGACGCCGTGTGCCTGGAGCGGCACCGCGGTGACCGGTCCGACGCAGGCCGGCAGCACGTCGTGCCCGAACGCGGCGAGCAGGTCCGGCAGCAGACCCCGCTCCTCGGCCCGGCCCAGCAGGGACACCGCGGCGGGCGCGCTGGTGAACGTCACGGCGTCCACGCCCCGCGACACGGCGGCGTCCAGCAACCGGTCCACGGGGCCGAGGTCCTCCGGCGGCAGCCACCGGTACACGGGCACCCCGACGACGTCGGCGCCGGCCTCGCGCAGCGCCTCCACGAACCCCGGCAGCGGCTCACCGTGCAGCTGTACGGCGATCCGGCGGCCCGCGACGCCTTCCTCCAGGAGCCGGTCGAGCACCTCGGCCATCGACTCCGACGCCGGTGACCAGCGCTCGGTGAGTCCCGCGGCCCGCACCGCCCCCTTGACCTTGGGCCCGCGCGCCAGCAGCTCCACCGCGCGCAGCCGTTCCAGCAGCGCGTCGCCGAGCCCCCAGCCGTCCGCGGCCTCGACCCACCCCCTGAACCCGATGGCGGTGGTGGCGACGACGACGTCCGGGGCCCGGTCGACGATCCTCTTGGTCGCGGACATCAGCTCGGCGTCGTCGGAGAGCGGCACGATCCGCAGCGCCGGCGCGTACTGGACGGCGGCACCGCGCCGCCCCAGCAGCGCGCCCAGTTCGTCGGCCCGGCGGGCGGCGGTCACGCCCACGGTGAATCCGGCCAGCGGACCGTGGTCGGGCCGCCGCGCCTTCCCGCCCCCGCCGTCCGCGTCGCTCACGTCGTCCATTGTTCGCCGCGCTCCGATCCGTTCGCACCCGCGTGCACAGTCACCTGGCGACCGAGCCTGTCAACGGTGCGTGACGGGCTCGGTTCCGCCTCATGTCACCAGTGTTACGTCACCTCACACCTCGGCGTGGCGGAGCCCGGCCCCCACCCGTTCCCGGCCGACCGCGCCCTCCGGCGTCCGGACGGCGGGACGACGAAGGTATACCGCCCACGTCACGGCGAAGCACACGGCGTAGAAGGCGAGGAACGCGACGAAGGCGCCCGTGCCCGAGCCGGAGGACAGGAAGGACTGCCGGAAGGCGAGGTTGACGGCGACTCCGCCGAGCGCGCCCACCGCGCCGATCAGCCCCATGGAGGCGCCGGAGAGCCGGCGCCCGTACGCCACCGCTTCCTCCCCCGTCAGCCCCTTGTCCAGCGCCTTGTTCTGGAAGATCCCCGGGATCATCTTGAACGTCGAGCCGTTGCCCAGCCCGCTGAGCACGAACAGCACCACGAACACGGCCGCGAACAGCCCGAGCGACTCCGCCAGGCCGGCCGCGACGAGGGCGGCCGTGGCGGCGGCCATGGCGACGAAGTTCCACAGGGTGATCCGCGCGCCGCCGTACCGGTCGGCGAGCCTGCCGCCCAGCGGCCGGACGAGGGAGCCGAGCAGCGGACCGATGAAGGTGAGGTAGGCCGCCTGGAGCGGGGTGCGCCCGAACTGGCTCTGCAGCACCTGCCCGAAGGCGAAGCTGTAGCCGATGAACGAGCCGAACGTGCCGACGTACAGCACCGACATGATCCAGGTGTGGGCCTGCCGGGCGGCGTCCTTGGCGGCCCCGGTGTCGTTCCTCACGGAGGCCAGGTTGTCCATGAAGCAGGCGGCGAGGACGGCGGCCGCCAGGATCAGCGGGATGTAGACGCCCAGCAGCACCCGGGGCCCGCCGCTCGCCCCGATGATCGCGAGGGCGACGAGCTGGATGACCGGCACGCCGATGTTGCCGCCCCCGGCGTTGAGGCCGAGCGCCCAGCCCTTCTTCCTGAGCGGGAAGAAGGCGTTGATGTTGGTCATGGAGGAGGCGAAGTTGCCGCCGCCGATGCCGGCCAGCATCCCGACGAGCAGGAACGTCGAGAAGGAGGTCCCCGGTTCCATGACGGCGAAGGCCGCGACGGTCGGCACCAGCAGCAGCCCGGCGGAGGCGATCGTCCAGTTCCGCCCGCCGAAGACGGCGACGGCGAAGGTGTACGGCACCCGCACGACCGCGCCGACGAGCGTCACCGCGGACGTCAGCAGGAACTTGTCGGCGGGAGTCAGCCCGTACTCCGGGCCCATGAAGAGCACCAGCACGGACCACAGCGTCCAGACCGAGAACCCGATGTGCTCCGAGAGCACGGAGAAGAACAGGTTCCGCCGGGCGGTCCGCTCCCCCGTCTCCCTCCAGAAGGTCTCGTCCTCCGGATCCCAGTACGCGATCCAGCGGCCGCCAGGGACTGTCATGACGCCTCCACGGTGCTCCACAGCTCGTTCGCACCGAAGCTAGGCAGGACGCGTTTCGGGCCGGTGGGGCTGTGGATGACCGGAAGGGAACGTTGCTCTCACCCGCCGCCGGTACGGGATGAGAGAACACGCTCAGCCCTGCGGGGGCCGCTGCTGCCAGTGCGGGTTCTGCTGCGGCGGGGCGTACGGCTGCGGGGCGTACGCCTGCGGGGCCTGCTGGGGCGGGTACGGCTGGGGCTGCTGGGCCGGGTGGGGCTGCTGCGGCTGGGCGTACGGCTGGGGCGGCTGCCCGTACGGCTGCTGCGGCTGGGCGTACGGCGGCTGCTGGGGCGGGTACGGCTGCTGCGGTCCGCCGTAGGGCTGCTGCGGCGGCTGGGCGGCGTACGGGCCGGGGGCCGGCTGTCCGTAGCCCCCGGGCGGGAGGTAGCGCACCCGCCCCTCCTCGTCGGCCACCGGCGTGAAGCCGGCGGCCCCCAGCCGGGCCGCGAACCTGGCGTTGCGCTTGCGGGTGACGAGGAAGCCGACGCCCAGGATCGCCAGGACGACGAGCCAGACGACCGCGGCCACGACGAAGTCGTCGGAGGAGCCGCCCGCGCGGTAGGCGAGGACGACGCAGCCGACGGTGACGCCGAGCGCGCCGTAGCCCATCCGCTTCTCGGCGTTCTTGCCGGTGAGGTCGAAGTTGATGCGGGCCTTGAGCAGTTCGAAGGCGTCCGGCACCAGCGGCGGCAGCGAGACGCCGTCCCCGGCGTTCGGGTACTGCGCCCAGTTCTGCGCGGCCCGGGTCCGGGCCTGCGGGCTCGGGTCGGGAAGCAGGAGCATGGTGAGCGAGGCGTTGTTCCCGCCGCCCTGGCGCACGTCGGCGTACTCGTAGCCGAACTGCTGGGCGACGAAGGCGAGTCTGGCGAGCTTCTTCACGGACGCCATCGGGCTGGTGAGCTGGACCGGCTCCCCGCTCGCCATCAACCGCAGCATCTTCTGCGTCTGCCGCCTGCTCATTCCGCCCGCTCCCCCTGACCGCTCACGCCACGCTGTTCACCCGCGCGACCGGGGCAGTCTCGCACGGAGGGCCGGCACGCGTCAGCCCCGGTGCGCGGCGCGGGCCCCGGCCGGTTTCCGCTCGGTCCGCTTCCCGCCGTCCGGCCACATCTGCGGGGTGCGCTTGGCGGCCACGTCCTCCATCCAGCCGAACCAGACGATGCAGCTCCCGATGAGCACCCAGGCGATGGCGAGGACCGGCCAGGGGCTGTTCAGCAGCCAGGGGACGTTCTCGTACATGACCTCGAAGCCCCACAGCTGGTCCCACAGCGTGGCCGCGACGACGATGCAGATGTTGTGCCACAGGTAGATCGTCACGGCACGGGAGTTGAGCAGGGTGATCAGGCGGTCCCAGCGGCGCAGCCGGCGCGGCCACTCGGCCCACGACGGGCTGACGTGCAGGAGCAGCAGCACCGTCGCGAAGGACCAGACGGCCTGTGCGAAGGGGATGGAGTCCAGGTCGTAGCCGGTCTTGAAGCCTTCCCTGAAGGCGTACCAGAGGCCGAGGGCGGCGATGATCGGGGCCACCGAGGGCACGGCGTAGCGCGGCAGCCGCTTCAGGACGCCTTCCTGGTGGGCCATGCCCAGCACCCAGCAGGCGCCGAAGGTGCTGAAGTCGGTGAGCGCCGAGGGGAAGCGCTCGCCCGGCAGGTTGAGGTAGCCGAACTGGAAGGCGGCCGACAGCGCGAGCGGCGCCAGGATCGTCACCCACGGCAGGGAGCGCAGCGCGCGCAGCAGGAGCGGGGAGAGCAGGACGTACCAGAGGTAGGCGCGGATGTACCAGAGCGGTCCCGCGAGGTCGGACGCCCAGTTGTCGGCGAGGATCCCGTGGATGCCCGGCAGTCCCTCGCCGAACGGCGGGTCGCTCAGCGGCAGGACCCAGTAGAGGAGGTGGAACCACCACCAGCCGGGGTGGCCCTCGTCGTTCGGGCCCCAGCCCTGCAGCACCATGCCGGTGACGCCGACGGCGCCCAGCAGCCACAGCGGCGGCAGCAGCCGGCGCATGCGGCTGCGGACGACCTGGACGGCCGGGCGCTTGAGGGAGCGGGCCATCAGGTTGCCCGCGAGGGCGAACATCACGCCCATGGACGGGAACACCACCGGCAGCCAGGCCCAGCCCATCAGGTGGTACAGGACCACACGGAAGAGGGCCACGGCCCGCAGCAGGTCGAAGTACCGGTCGCGGACGGGGCCCCGCCGGGCCTGCTTCTGCTGGGGCATGACGGGTCCGGCCGGTCCGGCGGGCCCAGCGGGTCCAGCGGGTCCGGTCGGTACGCCCGGTGCGGCGCCGAGGGGCGGGTACGGAGGTTCCGCGCCGACGGACGGGTACGGCGGCGGGGGTGGTGCGGTCACGTGCGGGACTCTCCGGGTGGTGGCGGGCGCGGCGGCGGCCGGGGCGGGCGGGACGGGCGTCGGCCGCGGCGGGCGCGTCGGGTCGAACGGCGGGGTGGTCATCCGACCGGCCTCCCGTCCATGGCACCGGACCGCCGCTGGGGCGGTACGCCGTCGGCTCCGGGCGGCGGCGCGGACACGCCGCCGCTGCGCCGCAGCTTCTGCCAGCGCAGCCGGCCGCCGGTGAGCGCCGTGATCCAGGACTGGAGCAGCACCACGTACATGATCTGGCGGTACAGGATCTGCTGGAGGGGCAGCGAGATGAGCGGGGCCAGCCGTTCCCGGTCGAGCCGGAAGGCGAAGGCCGCGCAGACCGCCTGGATGGCGAGGACGCCCAGCCACGCCATGACCGTCTGCTGGGTCGGGCCGAAGACGAGGCCGTAGAGCAGGAAGACGTCGATCAGCGGGGCCAGCAGCGGGGCCACGATCATGAACAGGGAGACGAAGGGCAGGCCCACGCGGCCGAAGCGGCCCGAGGGGCCCTTCTCGATCACCGCGCGGCGGTGCTTCCAGATGGCCTGCATGGTGCCGTACGACCAGCGGTAACGCTGGGACCAGAGTTGGCTGACGGACTCCGGGGCCTCGGTCCAGGCGCGGGCGTTCTCGGCGTAGACGACGCGCCAGCCGGCGCGGTGCAGCGCCATGGTGACGTCGGTGTCCTCGGCGAGCGTGTCGTCGCTCATGCCCCCGAAGGGCTCCAGGGCGGAGCGGCGGAAGGCGCCGACGGCACCGGGGATCGTCGGCATGCAGCCGAGGACGTCGTACATCCGGCGGTCCAGGTTGAAGCCCATCACGTACTCGATGTGCTGCCAGGCGCCGATGAGGGTGTCCTTGTTGCCGACCTTCGCGTTGCCGGCCACCGCGCCCACCCTCGGGTCGCCGAAGGGCTGGACGAGTTCGCGGACGGTGGACGGTTCGAAGACGGTGTCGCCGTCCATCATCACGACGATGTCGTAACGGGCGTTGGCCAGGCCGCGGTTGAGGGCGGCCGGCTTGCCGGCGTTGAGCTGGCGGATCACCCGGACGTTCGGCAGGCCGAGGCCCTCCACGATCCGGGCGGTGCCGTCACTGGAGCCGTCGTCGATGACGATGACCTCGATCGGGTGGTCGCTCTCCATCAGGGAACGGACCGTGTTCTCGATGCACTTGGCCTCGTTGTACGCCGGGACCAGCACCGTCACCGGTTCGGTGATCGCCGCTCCCCAGCTGAAGCGCCGGCGGCGGACCCGGCGGGCGTGGACGCCGGACAGGAGCAGCATCAGGACGAAACGGCCGATGACCAGCGTGCCGATGACGGCCAGGCCCACCACCAGGGCGTCGGTGAGCCGTTCCGAGGCCTGGACCAGGAAGACCCAGGCCTTGCCCTTCCACAGGTCGACGCCGGTCACCGGGCTCATGGCGCTGGGGACGTCCAGGGCCTCGGTGAGGTTGTCGAACTCGTAGCCCTGCTTCTTCAGGTCGGGCAGGAACCTGTCCAGAGCCTGCACGGTCTGGTGGCGGTCGCCGCCGGAGTCGTGCATGAGGACGATGGCGCCCTTGCCGCCGTGCGGCGTGGCCCGGCGGATGATCTCGTGGACGCCGGGCTTCTTCCAGTCCTCGCTGTCGGTGTTGTTGACGACGGTGATGTAGCCGCGGCTGCCTATGTACTGCGTGACGGGCCAGGACTTGTCGTCCATGGCGTCGGCGAAGGAGGAGTACGGCGGGCGGAACAGCGAGGTGCGCACGCCGGCCGCGCCGGTGATCGCCAACTGGTTCTGCGACAGCTCCCAGTCGATGCGCTTCTTGGACTGGTAGGAGAGGTCGGGGTGGTTGAAGGTGTGCAGGCCCACCTCGTGGCCCTCGTCGACCATGCGTTTGACGAGGTCCGGGTAGCGGGAGGCCATGGTGCCGGTGACGAAGAAGACCGCGTGCGCGTCGTGCTTCTTCAGCACGTCCAGCACGCGCGGCGTCCAGGTCGGGTCCGGGCCGTCGTCGAAGGTGAGGACGAGCCGGTGGTCGGGCACGCTGAGGCTCTCGGTGCGGCCGTCGCGGACGTCGATGACCGGGCCGCCGTCCAGGATCTTCTGCGGTACCTGGCCGGTGGCGGCGGGCGGCTGGATGCGGTGGTCGGCGAGGATCTCGCTGTGCACGTATCCGCGCAGCATGAGCATGGCCACCAGGGCGACCAGGACGAGCAGCGGGAGCAGCAGGCGCAAGGGCAGGCGACGGCGGGAGCCCTCACGGGCGCTGCGCGCGGCCCCGTGACGGCGGGTGCGGGATGCCATCAGAGGGTGTTCTCCGGGGACAGGGAAGAGGACGAGGTGGAGGTGCGGGTGCCGCCGGGCCCGGCGGCGACGACGGGTGCGCCGGCCGGTCCCGCCACGGGGCCCGTACCGCTCGCACCGTTGGCGTTGGTGCCGCTCGCGCCCGGGTCGGTGCCCGTGGTGGAGCCGCCGGTCGGGGTGGTCGGGTCGCCCGTGGTCTCGCCGCCGCCCGCCGGGTCCGACGGGTTCGTGGTGACGGGGGGCGGCACCTGGGTCGACTGCGTCGGGTCCGGTCCGGTCGCGCCGGTACCGCCCGGCTGCTGTCCGGTCCCGGACGCCGTCGACTCGGGGCCGGTGCTCGTCACGGGCCGGCCTGTGCCGCCGCCGGACGCGCCGGAGGTGCCGGACGCCGTCGACCCGCCGCCGGGCGAGGTGGTCACGCCGGTGGTGGCCGAGGGGTCGGCCTGGGGTCCGTCGGTGCCGGTGGCGGAGGGCCGCACCGGTTGCGAGGGCAGCGGGGTGGTGTCGACCTGGCCGGCCGGCTGGCCCTCCTCCTGGCCCGGTGCGGGCATCCAGGGCGCGTCGGAGTTGCCGGAGAGCAGCGTGGAGACGATGACGACGGCATAGACCGCGCAGGCGATGCCGACGAGGATGCCGAGCCGGCGGTACAGACGGCTGCGGCGCCCCGACGAGTCGACGAAGACGGGGCCGTCGGAGGCCTCGGCAGCGCGCTTGCGGTGTCCGCCGTCGGCCCGCAGGAGCACACCGTCGCCGAGGTGGACGGCGTCGAGCTGGACTGTCACCTCGTGCGGGTCGTGGGTGTGGGCACCGGCGTGGGCGCCCTCGTCGCCGTCCGCACCCGGGGTCTCCTGCCAGGGGTCGCGCAGCGCGGCGGTGGCGGGGCCGGGCGCGGGTGCGGTGCGGGGCGTGGGGAGGACGCGGGTGCGGTCGGTCGGGGCGGCGGGACGGACCGGCGGGAGGACGTCCGTCCGGTCCGCGTCGGGACCGTCGCCGGGGGGCCGACCGGTTCCGGTCGCCGGGGCGGCGCCGGTCACCGTGCCGAAGGAGATCGTCCTCGTGGGGTCGGCTCCGGCCGCGTGGGCCCTTCTCGGGTCCGCCCCGGCCGTGCGGGCCCTCGTGGGGTCGAGGGCGGTCGGGTGGGTCCTCGTGGGGTCGAGGGCGGTCGGGTCGGTCCCGACGGGGCGGGGACTCCGCGGGGCCGCCTGCTCCGGCCGGTTCGGGCGCGGACCGTGGGTACCGGGGCCGTCGGGGCGCGGGCTGTACGGGCCGGGGCCACCGGGGCGCGGTTCACTCGGGGTCGGACGACCGGGGTACGCGCCGCCCGGGGTCGGACGACCGGGATTCGCAGCGTACGGGCCGGGGCCACCAGGGCCCTGTCCGCCCGGGGTCGGACGGCCGGAGTTCGCGCCGTTCGAGGTCGTGCCAGCAGGGTTCGCGCCGTAGGGGCCGGGGCCACCAGGGCCCGGATCGCCCGGGGTCGGACGGCCGGAGTTCGCGCCGTTCGAGGTCGTGCCAGCAGGGTTCGCGCCGTAAGGGCCGGGGCCACCAGGGCCCGGATCGCCCAGGTCCGTACGACGAGGGTTCGCGCCGCCCGGGGTCGGACGACCGGGATTCGCGGTGTACGGGCCTGGGCCCTGTTCGTTGGGGGTCGTACGGCCGGGCTGCGCGTCGTTCGGGTTCGTGCCGTTCGGGTCGGGCTTGCCCCAGGTTATGCGTCCTCGGCCCAGCGGGTCGGGGCCGAGGCCGAGGGCCGCACGGGCGCCGCTCGTCGGGGGACCGTGCATCGGGCTCCGGCCGGTCCGGTCCCGGTCGCCTATTCGGGCCCCGAGTATCTCGGTCGCGTCGGCGTCGGCATCGTGACGCGGCCCGTCGCCGGACCCTGCGAACCAGCCCGGGTCCGTCGCGCTCATCGGAGGCCTCCCGGCCGGCGGGACGGCCGCGGCCGCGGGCAGCACCTCGGTGGCGTCGGCATCCTGTCTCGCCTCCGGGAGATCACGAGCCCCGGACTCGGCCACAGGCCACTCCGGTTGGGCGTCTTTTTGCCATTTCTTCACGCGCGCGCACTTCCCCCCACGGACCACTTCCGGGTGCGCACACGACTCCGAGCACACGTCGGCCGAACCGGCCCCCACCAGGTTCGAGCGCCCCCTGTATCACACCGTGCTCAGGCAGAGAATGTAGCGCACGCGGAGGATGTGTGGTTGCCGCGTGTCACTTGTGGGCGGACATCACAGCGGCGTCCGCGGCCGGAATCCATCCCCCGACAGGCACCCGGAGCCAGTCGTTTTCGGCCGCGACCTGGGACGCCGCCCCGCGCAGCGCGTCGAGCGCCGGATGCACCAGTCCCTTTCGCCAGACAAGTGAGACCGGCGACAGCGGCACGGGGTCGACGAGCGGACGCACCACGGTCGCCGCCATGGCCGGAAAGCTCTCCACCGCGAGGATCGGATTGCGCGTCTTGTCCATGATCCGCTGGAACTCCTCCTCCCCGATCGCCAGCGGAGCGGGTGACGCCACGTCGATGCCACGTCCCTCGAACAGGCGATGCGCGAGGTCGGTCCACTCCGGCGTGCGCGGGTTGCCCGCCCCGGCGTACACGCTCTCCCCGGCGAGTGCGGGCAGCGGCACCTCCGCCAGCCGGGCCAGCGGATGCTCCTCGGGCAGGACGACGGCCATGGGTTCGTAGCGCACGGGCTGATGGCCGAGCCCCGACCCGAGTGCCGCGGGCAGTCCCGCGAAGCGGCCGAAGGAGGCGTCGACGCGGCCGGCGAGCAGTTCACCGGCGGCGTGCGTCAGGCCGCTCTCGTACCGCGCCATCAGCTCCTGCTCGGGAGCGAGTGCGCGGGCCCGCTCCAGGACCAGGCGGCCGGTGACCAGGCCCGGGGAGTTGAGGTCGACCAGCAGCGGGCGGGCCTGCCCGAAGGCTGCCAGCAAATCGTCCTGCGCCTGGAGGACCCGGCGGGCGTACGGCAGCAGGCGCACGCCGTCGGCCGTCAACGTCACCTGCCGGGTGGTCCGGACGAACAGCTCGGCGCCCAACTCCCGTTCCAGGCGCCGCACATCCTTGCTGAGCGCCTGCTGGGCCACGTAGAGACGGGCGGCGGCGCGGGTGAAGTGCAACTCCTCGGCGACGGTGGTGAAGGCGCGCAGGAGGCGGGGGTCGAGGTGGGCGGGTGCGGGCATCCGGTGAACTTACAACGAGGGTGCGTGAATTGCCACGGAGAAGGTGTTGGACCCCCTGATCGTTCCCGGGTGACGGTGGGCGCATGCCGCAACCGACTCCGGCGCGACCGTCCCGCCCCGCTCCGTCCGCCCCCTTCCTGACCGTCACCGCCGACACCGTGGTCGCGGCCGACTTCCGTCCCCGTACCCGGCGCCGGCCGCCCGGCCCGTACCGGCGTCTCCTCTCCACACCCGGCGCCCGCGCCTTCACGATCGGTAATCTGACCGCCCGGCTGCCCATGGGCATGTTCAGCGTGAGCGCGGTCGTGATGATCGCCGACACCCGTGGTTCGTACGCCCTGGCGGGCGCCGTCACCGCGACGGGCCTGGCGGCGACGGCCCTGGTCGCGCCGTGGACCGCGCGGCTCGTCGACCGGCACGGCCAGGCCCGGGTCGCCGTGCCCGCCACCCTCTTCGCCGCGCTGGGCTCCGTCGCCCTGCTGCTGTGCGTCCGGTACGGGGCGCCGGCCTGGACGCTGTTCGCCGCGTACGCCGCCACCGCGACGACGCCCAACACCGGCGGCATGGCCCGCGCCCGCTGGGCCCACCTGCTGAGGGGCGACGCCGACGCGCTGCACACCGCGAACTCCTTCGAGCAGGCCACGGACGAGCTGTGCTACATGCTCGGGCCGGTCGTCGCGGCGTTCCTGTGCACCGCGGTGTTCCCGGAGGCCGGCACGCTCGTGGGCGTGGTGCTGCTGGTGGCGGGCATGCTGCTGTTCGCCGCGCAGCGTGCGACCGAGCCGCCGGCCCGCCCGCGCCCGACGGCGAAGGCGCCGTTGCGGGCTCCGGGCATTCCCCCGCTGTTGGTGGTGTGCCTGGCGACGGGCGGCGTGTTCGGCGCCATGGAGGTCGTCACGATCGCGTTCGCGGACGCACAGGGGCACCGTGCGGCGGCCGGTGCGGTCCTCGCGCTGCAGGCGGCCGGTTCCTGCGCGGCGGGCCTGCTGTACGGCGTGGTCAGGCCGACCGGGCCGGTCGAGCGCCGACTGCCGTGGTGCGTGGCCGCGATGGCGGCCCTGCTGACGCTGCCGCTGCTCGCGGCGTCCCTCAGCGGCTCACTGCCCCTGCTGGCGCTCACGCTGCTGGTCGGCGGGATGGCGACGGCACCCACGATGGTCACCACGATGACGCTGGTGCAGCACCGCACTCCGGAGGGCCGGCTGAACGAGGGCATGACCCTCGCGGTGACCGGCCTGCTCGGCGGCATCGCCTGCGGCAGCGCGGCGGGCGGCTGGACGGTGGAGCACCTCTCCCCCACGGCCGGCTACGCCATACCGGTCACGGCGGCCGCACTGGCCCTGCTCCTCAGCCTGCTGCCGCACCGACGTACCGCACAAAAACGACGAGGGTGAGGTGTGCTCGCGCTTACGCGAGCACACCTCACCCTCGACCTCGTGGAGATGGCGGGAATCGAACCCGCGTCCAACGGTGCGGAATCAGGGCTTCTCCGTGTGCAGTCCGCTTCGATTTTCTCGGCCCCGGAGATCACGCGAACAAGTCTCCGACGGGCCCAGTCACTGTTTGGTTTCCCTCTTCACCCCGTGACCGGGATCAAGGTTTAGTCCCCTAGCTGATGCCAGGATCCGGGTCGGGAACAGCCCCGGGCTGACACTCCCTTAGTAGGAGGCTCGCTTCGCTACCTGAGATCAGGCAGCGAGGGCGAAGGCCTGCTGGGAGGAATCGCGCTTGGTGTTGGCGATTATTTTTTCGGCCTGTGGTTTACGAGATCATGGCCGCTTCCTCGACACGCTTCCCCTGCTTCGACATCCGCTGTCGAAACCGATCATCCCCATGTTGATTTTTCAATCACCGCACCCGCGTCGGGGTGCTTGCACCATCGTACGGGACCAACGCGTACCCGTGCCAGCCTATTCCCGAGGGTCAGGCCCGCTGCTTGCGCCGGATCGCGGAGATCGTCCGCTCCGCCTCGCGGCGGTCCTGCTTCTCCCGGAGGGTCTGACGCTTGTCGTACTCCTTCTTGCCGCGCGCCAGCGCGATCTCGACCTTGGCCCGGCCGTCCTTGAAGTAGAGCGCCAGGGGCACGATCGTGTGACCGGTCTCCTGCGACTTCGACTCCAGCTTGTCGATCTCCACCCGGTGCAGCAGCAGCTTCCGCTTGCGGCGGGCACTGTGGTTGGTCCAGGTGCCCTGGCTGTACTCCGGCACGTGCACGTTGTGCAGCCACGCCTCGTGACCGTCCAGCTGCACGAAGCCGTCGGCCAGCGAGGCCCGCCCCTGGCGCAGCGACTTGACCTCGGTACCGGACAGCACGAGGCCCGCCTCGTAGGTGTCGAGGATCTGGTAGTCGTGCCGCGCCTTCTTGTTCTGCGCGATCAGCTTGCGCCCTTTTTCCTTAGCCATAGTGCGGTCCATTTTGGCACTACGGAGGGGTCCCGGGGAAAGCCGATTACGGGGGCCGGCGTCCGGGGCGGGTCCTAGCGCCCCAGCCCGCTCAGTACCGTCCGGGCCTGCTCCAGGGCGGTCGGGTCCGTCGGGTCGACCTCCAGGTCGGGCGTGATGCCCGTGCCGTCGACGCCGCGGCCGGAGGGGGTGCGGTAGTGGCCGACGGTCAGCTCGGCCACCGAGCCGCCGGGCAGCCGGCTCGGCATCTGCACCGATCCCTTGCCGAACGTGCGGGAGCCCAGGACTACCGCCCGGCCGCGGTCCTGGAGGGCCCCGGTGAGCAGCTCGGCCGCGCTCATCGTGCCGCCGTCGACGAGGGCGACCAGGGGTCTGCCGGTGTCCCCGCCGGGTTCGGCGTGCAGGGCCCGCTGGGCGCCGTCGACGTCGTACGTGGCGACCAGGCCGCCGTCGAGGAAGGCGGAGGCGGCGGTGACGGCCTCGGCGACCAGGCCCCCGGAGTTCCCGCGCAGGTCGAGGACGATCCCGGCGTCGGACGGGAGCCCGTCGACGGCGGTGCGCACCTGTTCGCCGACGCCCTTGGTGAAGGAGACGACCTTGACGACGGTGGGGCCGCCGGCGAGCGTGCGGACGGTCACGGGGTCCGTGGACAGCCGGGCGCGGTGCACGGTCTCGGTCCACGCGCGCGTGCCGCGCTCCAGTCCGAGCCGGACGGCACTGCCGGCGGGCTCCCGCTCGGCGTCACCGCGCAGTATGGAGACGACCTCGGTGACGGGGCGCCCGTCGACCCGCTCGCCGTCCACGGTGCGCAGCCGGTCGCCCTCACGGATCCCGGCGTCGGCGGCGGGCGAGCCGGAGCGCACCTGGGCCACCTCGATGCGGCCGTCGCGTTCGCGTCGGGCGGAGAGCCCCACCCCGGTGTACCGGCCGTCGAGGGCGTCCTCCAACTCCTCGTACTCGCCCCGGGAGTAGACGGCGCCCCAGCGGTCCCCGCTGCGGCTGACCGCGCGTTCGGCGGCCTCCACCGGGGACTTGCCGTCGGCCATGGCCTCGGCGGCGGCGCGGGCCACGTCGTCGTGCCGGGTCTGCCGGTCGGCCGGGGCGGCCGACCGGGCCGCGCCGGACTCGGGCTTCCGGTCGGTCCCGGGGAGCGAGCCGGTGGCCGCGCCGGTGGCGAGCACGCTCGCGAACACCAAGGTCAGGGCGGCCCCGTGGCGCACGCGACGGGGCTGACAGAACAGGTCACGACCTGACATGCCGGTGAGTCTAGGACAACGCGTAAGGGCCGCACGGTCGCTTGACCGTGCGACCCCCTTGGCATGTGTCACACCTTCAGGTACTTGCGCAACGCGAAGAACGCGGCCAACGCGGGCATCAGCAGACTGGTGGCCAGGATCAGCGGCAGCTTCGTCAGCACGGCGTCCCAGCCGATGAAGTTGATCAGGTTCAGCTTCTCGGACAGGGCGAGCCCGTGGTCGATGATGAAGTATCTGGCGATCACCAGGAAGCCGCAGGCGACACCACCGCCGATGAGACCGGCGACCGCCGCCTCCATGATGAACGGTGCCTGGATGTAGAAGCCCGACGCACCGACGAGGCGCATGATGCCGGTCTCGCGCCGCCGGCTGAACGCCGACACGCGCACGGTGTTGACGATCAGCATCAGGGCGACGACCAGCATGAGTGCCATCACCGCGCGGGCGGCCCAGTTCATGCCGTTCAGCAGACCGAAGAGGTTGTCCAGGATGCCCTTCTGGTCCTGCACGGACTGCACGCCGTCCCGGCCGTCGAAGGCGGTCGCGATGACCTGGTACTTCTCCGGGTCCTGCAGCTTGATCCGGTACGACTCCTGCATCTGGTCGGGCGTGAGGGAGCTGGCCAGCGGCGAGTCGCCGAACTGCTCCTTGTAGTGCTTGTACGCCTCGTCCTGCGACTCGTACGTCACCTTCTCGACGACGGCCATCTCGTCGAGGTCGGACATGATCTGCTTCTTCTGGTCCGCGGTCACCGCGCCCTTGGCGCAGTTGGGGTCGGACTCGGCGTCGCTCTTGTTGCAGAGGAAGACCGAGACGTTGACCTTGTCGTACCAGTAGCCCTTCATGGTGTTGACCTGGTCGCTCATCAGCAGCGAACCGCCGAACAGGGCCAGGGAGAGGGCGACGGAGACGATCACCGCGAAGGTCATCGTCAGATTGCGGCGAAGACCGACACCGATCTCCGAGAGCACGAACTGGGCGCGCATTGCGTCTCGTTAAGCCCTTCGTTCCTCGTCGTCAGTGCTGGTAGCCGTAGACGCCGCGTGCCTGGTCACGGACGAGGCGGCCCTTCTCCAGCTCGATGACGCGCTTGCGCATCTGGTCCACGATGTTCTGGTCGTGGGTGGCCATGATCACGGTGGTGCCCGTCCGGTTGATGCGGTCGAGCAGCTTCATGATGCCGACGGAGGTCTGCGGGTCGAGGTTGCCCGTGGGCTCGTCGGCGATCAGCAGCTTGGGCCGGTTGACGAAGGCGCGCGCGATGGCGACGCGCTGCTGCTCGCCGCCGGACAGCTCGCCGGGCCTGCGGTCCTCCTTGCCGCCGAGCCCGACGAGGTCGAGCACCTGCGGCACGGACTTGCGGATCTCGCCGCGGGACTTGCCGATGACCTCCTGGGCGAAGGCGACGTTCTCGCCGACCGTCTTGTTCGGCAGCAGGCGGAAGTCCTGGAACACCGTCCCCAGCTGGCGCCGCATCTGCGGCACCTTCCAGTTGGAGAGGCGGGCGAGGTCCTTCCCCAGGACGTGCACCTGTCCGTGACTGCACCGCTCCTCACGGAGGACCAGCCGCAGGAAGGTGGACTTTCCGGAGCCGGAGGAACCCACGAGGAAGACGAACTCGCCCTTCTCGACCTCCAGGGAGACGTCCCTGAGGGCTGGGTGGCTCTGTTTGGGGTAGACCTTGGAGACGTTGTCGAATCGGATCACGAATGCACCACGGGTCGCCGGGGGTAGATGTGCGTGACCATACGCGAACCGGGGAGCGGACCGCAGTCACCGGTCGGGGTTGCGTATCAGTTGCACGTTTTGTCCCCACCGGAGGGCGCGCGGGGCCCCGCGGAACCTGGCACAGTGGAAGGGAACGTTCGCGTCGTCGCGGGCGTTGTCCGGACAGAGCCGGCGGCAAGGAGGGCGAGCGCATGACGTACGACCGCTTGGTGTGCGCCAACTGTGCGGCGCCCGTGAGTGAGGGCAGGTGCCCGGTGTGCCGGGCCAACCGCGAGCGGCTGCAGCAGGAGAACCACCCCTTCGCGGGGCTGAACCCGATGGCGCTGATCGCGCTGCTGGCGGTGCTGATCGCGGCGGTGGCCCTGCTGGCCCACCAGACCGTCTGACGGGCCTGGAGCGGCCCTGAGGGCCTCCAGGGCGCGGACGGGGAGACACGGAAGGGGCCCGGAGCGATGACGCTCCGGGCCCCTTCGTGTGCGTACGCGGTGCGTGCGCGGACGGCTACCGTCAGGCAGCAGCCCCGCCGCGACCGTTCATCATGCGCGGCAGCAGGCGGAAGCCGATGCCACCGGCGATCATCGTGGCGGCGCCGACCAGGAGGAACGTGGTCTCCGCGGCACCGGTCTCGGCGAGCTCCTTGCCGTCGCCCTGGGCGGCGGCGTCGGAGGAGGCCGGGGCCTGCTCGCTGGTGTCCGTCAGGGCGGAGGAACCCTGGTTCTGGGTGACGTTGGCGTTGCCGCCACCGTCGGGCGTGGTGCCGCCGGTGGAGTCACCGCCGGTGGAACCACCGTTGCCGCCGCCGGTGTTGCCACCGTTGCCGTTGTGGCCACCGTTGCCGTTGCCGCCACCGTTGCCGTTGCCGCCGTTGTTGCCGGAACCGCCGTTGCCGTTGCCGCCGTTGTTGCCGTTACCCCCGTTGTTGCCGTTGCCCGGGTCCGTCGGGTCCGTGGGGTCGGTCGGGTCGGTCGGGTCCGTGGGATCCGTCGGGTCCGTGGGATCCGTCGGGTCGGTCGGGTCCGTGGGATCCGTCGGGTCCGTCGGGTCCGTGGGATCGGTCGGGTCCGTCGGGTCGGTCGGGTCGGTCGGGTCGGTCGGGTCGGTCGGGTCCGTCGGGCAGTCGGGACCGGTACCGATGTCGCACGGGTCGGGATCGTCGACGCTGACGCCGACGGTGAAATCGAGCGCCGAGGCGGCACCCGCGGCGGTCAGCGAGGCGCCGGCCGCGATCACGGCGCCGGCCGCTATGCGCGCGACACGAATGCGCGTCTTCTTCATCATGTAGTTGCTACCCCCAGTAGCCGATTAGTCGGTGAGGCCGCACTCGGGGGCCGTGATCGACGGGGGTGGCTGTGTGCGCTCAAGTCCCCCGGTTCACATGCGCCCCAGAAATACGCATGCCGAGCATCACCCTTACGAATGTTCAAAGCAACGTCAAGGCCGTTGCGTACGCGATGTCCGGGTAAGGGACGTATGCCGGACACAAAGGGTGTGAGTGTGACGTAAAAGCCGGGTGCCGCCGTCAGAAAAAGGCAACCGCCCCCGGGATGGGGGCAGTTGCCTTGTCGACAAAGCGGTGTTCTCGCGCCGTCCTCCGTGCTACTTCTCCTGCTGCTTGCGCCAGCGAATGCCGGCCTCCAGGAAGCCGTCGATCTCACCGTTGAACACGGCCTCGGGGTTGCCCACTTCGTGCTCCGTGCGCAGGTCCTTGACCATCTGGTACGGGTGCAGCACGTACGAACGCATCTGGTTGCCCCAGGAGTTGCCGCCGTCGCCCTTGAGGGCGTCCATCTTGGCCTGCTCCTCCTGGCGGCGCCGCTCCAGGAGCTTGGCCTGGAGGACGTTCATCGCGGTGGCCTTGTTCTGGATCTGGGAGCGCTCGTTCTGGCAGGAGACGACGATGCCGGTGGGCAGGTGGGTGAGGCGCACCGCGGAGTCGGTGGTGTTCACGCCCTGGCCGCCGGGGCCGGAGGAGCGGTACACGTCCACCCGCAGCTCGGTCTCGTCGATCTCGATGTGGTCGGTCTGCTCGACCACGGGGAGGATCTCGACGCCCGCGAAGGAGGTCTGGCGGCGTCCCTGGTTGTCGAAGGGCGAGATGCGCACCAGCCGGTGCGTGCCCTGCTCGACGGAGAGGGTGCCGTAGGCGTACGGCGACTGCACGGCGAAGGTGGTCGACTTGATGCCGGCCTCCTCGGCGTACGACGTCTCGTAGACCTCGGTCTTGTAGCCGTGCTGCTCGGCCCAGCGCAGGTACATGCGCTGGAGCTTCTCGGCGAAGTCGGCGGCGTCCACGCCACCGGCCTCGGCGCGGATGTTGACGAGCGCCTCGCGCGCGTCGTACTCGCCCGAGAGCAGGGTGCGGACCTCCATCTCGTCCAGCGCCTTGCGGACGGCCGTGAGCTCGGACTCCGCCTCGGCACGGGTGTCCGGGTCGTCCTCCTCCTCGGCCATCTCGAAGAGCACGCCGAGATCGTCGATCCGGCCGCGCAGGGCCTCGGCCTTCCGCACCTCGGCCTGAAGGTGCGAGAGCTTGCTGGTGATCTTCTGCGCCGCCTCCGGGTCGTCCCACAGGGAGGGAGCGGCCGCCTGCTCCTCGAGCACGGCGATGTCTGCCCTCAGCCTGTCGAGGTCCAGGACGGCCTCGATCGACTCCATGGTCGAGGAGAGGGACTTCAGCTCTTCGGATACATCGACGACTGCCACGCATCCAGCGTAACGGCTCCGTCCAGCGGTCTTCGCCGGGCCGTCGCCCGACGGTGGTCACCGTGCCGCGCCCGGCCTCAGGGGGAGGCGGGTGCGGAGTTCCGTGTGTCCTGGGGTCCGGTGTCGCCCTCGTCACCGCCCGTGGCCAGCCACGTACCGGCTCCGATCGCCGCCACCAGGGCGACCGCGCCCACCCCCACCGCGATCCGGCGGCGCCGTGCGGTGGCCCGGTTGCGGGCCGAGCCGGGGCGCGGGGAGCCCGCCGCGCGCGGGGCGCGTGCGGTGCCGCGGGCACCGCCGGCCAGCTCGTCGGGGGCGGGCACGCGCATCGACGTGTGGGTGTCCCGGTTGGAGTCGGCGGGCTTGGCGCCCGGCACCAGGGGCACCGCTCCCCTGCGCCGTACGGGCTCCCCGGCGGACGCGGGCGCGGCCGGTGGCGCCGCGGACTCGTCGGGGCCGTCCTCCTCCTGCTCCGCGTCGGGCTCGTCGACCTCCAGCGGGCCCATGCCGGCGAGCATCGGCAGCAGCTCGCGCAGCCGGGCGCTCAGCTCGGAGGCGCGCAGCCGGGAGGCCGGGGCCTTGGCGAGGCACTGGACGAGGAGCTGCCACAGCTCGTCGGGGATGCCGGGCAGCGGGACGACGGTCTCGGTCACATGGCGGCGCAGTACGGCGCCGGGGTGGCCGCCGCCGAAGGGGGTGAAGCCGGCGAGCAGCTCGTAGAGCACCGTGGCCAGCGCGTAGATGTCGACCGCCGCGCGCGGGGGCAGGCCCTCGACGATCTCGGGGGCGAGGTAGTCCGGCGTGCCGATGATCTTCGTGGCGCGGGTGCGGCGCGGGGTGTCGATGAGCTTGGCCACCCCGAAGTCCGTCAGCAGCGCCGGGTGCGACCCGCCGGGTCCGAGCGGGCCCTGCATGTCGAGCAGTACGTTCTCGGGCTTGACGTCGCGGTGCACGACCCCGGCGGCGTGTGCGGCGGCCAGCCCGTCGGCGACGTCGGCGACGACGGCCACCGCGGCCTCGGGCGCCAGGCGCCGCTCCCGGTCGAGGCGGGTGCGCAGGTCGGTGCCCCGGACCAGGTCCATGACCAGCGCGAGGTCGTTGCCGTCGACGACGAGGTCGCGCACGGAGACGACGTGCGGGTGCTCCAGGCCGAGCAGGGCGGTGCGCTCCTGCACGAAGCGGGAGACGAGTTCCTGGTCGGACGCCAGGTCCTCGCGCAGGAGCTTGATCGCGACGGGTCCCTCGGGACCCTCGCCCAGCCACACCGTGCCGGCGCTGCCCCGCCCGAGGATCTGGTGGGCGGTGTACCGGCTGCCGATCTTCCGTGCCAAGACTGCTCCTACCGACGCGTGTTGCGCCTAAAAGTACGCGTCCGAGGAGCCGACCTTCACGGCGGAGGCGGAAATCACCCTCTGGATGTCGACAAGTCTCCCGACTCGGCCGACTCGACGGCTGTTCAGCCGCCGCTGGAGCCGCCCAGGTCCCCGATCCAGTCGGTCACCGTGGTGAACCAGTCGCTGAGCTGGTCCCAGTAGCCCTTGCCCGTGCCGATCCAGTCCTGCAGCGGGCTCAGCTCCCAGACGAGCCAGCCGGCCACGAACAGGATGACGATCGTGACCAGGCATCCCTTGAGGCAGCCGAGGCCGGGGATGCGCATGGGGTTGGCGCTGCGCTGCCGCGGCGGCCTGGGCTCGCGCCGGGGCGGCTGCGGCTCGGGTGCGGGCGGCGGGGCGTACCGCTGCGGCTGGGGGCGTTGCGGCTGCGGGGGCGGGGGCTGCGGGGTGGCGTAGCGGTGCGGCTGTTGCTGCTGCGGATAGCCGTAGCCGGGCTGCTGGGGCGGCGGGCCCTGCGGGGCCTGCTGCGGCGGGCGGGAGACCTGTCGCTGGGGGCGGCGGCGCAGCGGGTCCTGGTTCGGGTCGAGGTACTGGACCTGCGTCTGCTCGTTGCGGTCGCGGGCGGCCCGCAGCTGGTTCTGCCAGGGGTGCGGGTCCTCGGGACCGCCCGGTCCGGGGGCTCCCGGCGGCACCGGCGGCATGACGGCGGTGGGGTCGGCCGCTCCCGTGTTCGGGAGTACGGCGGTGGGGTCGGCGGCGCCCGCCGGGCCCGAGGTGTGCGGCAGGACGCTGGTCGCGCCGTTCGGGTCGTACGCGGCGGCGGGGTCGCCCGGGACCTGCGCGGGCTCCGGGTCGGGGACGAGGAGCGCGCCCACGCTCTCGGCGGCGCCGATCTGCGCGCTGTTGGCGTGCACGCCGATGCCCTCGGCGACGACGCGCAGGCCGCGGGCGAGGTTCTCGGCGCTGGGGCGGTCGTCCGGGTTCTTGCGCAGGCAGCGCTCGATGACCGTCCACAGCGGGTCGGGGACGGTGGAAGGGCGGCGCGGTTCGGCGCTCAGGTGCTGGTGCAGCACTTCGAGGGCGGAGCCCCCGCCGAACGGGGGACGGCCGGTGACCAGCTCGTACAGCAGGATGCCCGCGCCGTAGACGTCGACCGCGGAGGTCTGCGGGCGGCCCTCGGCGGACTCCGGGGCGATGTACGCGGGCGTGCCGACGAACTCGTGGGTGCGGGTGAGGCCGGGCGAGTCGGCGAGGCGGGCGATGCCGAAGTCGGTGAGCATCGGGTGCATCTCGCCGCCGGTCTGCTTCAGCAGGACGTTGGCCGGCTTGAGGTCGCGGTGCACGACGCCGTCGGCGTGGCTCGCGGCGAGGGCGTCGGCGATCTGCGCGGTGAGCAGGGCCGCCGCAACCGGGGTGAGCGGCCCGTTTTCGCGCAGGTAGCGGTGGAGGTCGGGGCCGTCGACGAGGTCCATGACGAGGGCCAGCAGCTCGCCCTCGACGACCAGGTCGCGGACCCGGACGATGTTGGGGTGGGTGAGCCGGAGCAGGACGGAGCGCTCGCGCAGGAAGCGCATCACGATGTCGGCGTCGCTCGCGAGCTCTTCCTTGAGGACCTTGATCGCGACGGTTTCGCCGGGCTGTCCTGCCACGGCCGCCTCGGCGCCCGCGGTCTCGCGCTGGCGGGCCCGCCAGACGGTGCCCGTGGCGCCGCGACCGAGGGGCTCCTCGAGGAGGTACTTGCTGCCTACCGGCCGCACGTCATGCGCTCCTAGTTGCTTGCTGGCTGTTCGGACCCACTGTCGCAGAACGGTCGGTCCCAGTCCGACCCAACTGTAATGCCGCCCCCCCCCGGACCGTGTTCGAAGGAAAGACGCTCGACCCGGTCCCTTGGTTGCCGCTGCCCGGACGTGACCGATCTCAAGCGGACCGCTTCCGGTCATTCACAGGACACCTGTCAGGCATTTTTGGGGGCAGAGCCGACCAATCAAGATCATTTGGCGGTCGGGGGCGGGCATGTTGTCAGTGGCAGGTGCGAGGATGCCTGCAGTACTGGCCGACGTGCTCGTGTGGCGGTGGGGGAAGTCCGCGGTGGGGGACCGTGGTGACGGCTTCTGTCCCGGCGTGCGGGCGCCCGCGCGAAGGGACCGCTGACGGCGATGCAGATCCGGCTGACCGTCGTAGACCCGCTGGGCCCGCATGCTTCGGTGGGGGGCCGCGCCGCGAGCTGCGACGTGCTGGTCACCGCACCGGCCGGCACGGCCCTGGCCGCGGTCGCCTCCGCGCTCGCCGCGGCGCTCCCCGGCGGCGAGGGCCCCGGCTCCGGCCAGGTGGTGCTGTACGCCGGTGCGCAGCGGCTCGACGGCCAGCGCAGCACCCTGGGCGAGCCTCCGCTGATCGACGGCGCCGTGCTCTGCCTGGGCGCCCCCGGCGAGCCCGACCCGCAGGCCGAGCCGGCCGACGTCCCCGCCCAGCTCCACGTGGTCGCGGGGCCCGACGCGGGCGGCGTCCACCTGCTGCACGGCGGCCAGATCCGGCTCGGCCGCTCCGCCGACGCCGACGTGGCGCTCGACGACCCGGACGTCTCCCGGATGCACTGCGCCGTGACCGTGGGTCCCGACGCCCGCGTCTCGGTCGCCGACCTCGGTTCCACCAACGGCACCACGCTGGACGGCACGCGCGTGGGCAGCCGCCCGGTCCGCTTCGCGCCGGGGGCGCTGCTGCGGATCGGCGAGTCTGCCCTGCGGCTCGTGCCGGTGCCTCCGGCGGCGGAGGCACGGGTGGCCACGACACCGGACGGGGAGGGCCACGTACGGCTGTCCGGGGCCCGGACGCCCTCGCCGGGCGGCGGGGACGGTGCCGGTGACGCGGTGGTCCACGCGCGCGTGGCCGACGGGTCGCAGGGACAGGCCGGAGAGGCGGGCGGACGCTCCCGCGTGCCGGGCCCGGCCGGTCCGACCGGATTCGCCCGGGCTGCCGGGCCGGGCGGTGGGGACGCGCGCAGGCCCTCCGCGGCAGCCGGCCCCGCGCGCGGGGTGGCCGACGGGCCGGGCGGTTCGCCGCGTGCGCCCGGTGCCGCGGCCCCGGGCGCACCGGGCACCGCGGCCCACGGCGCCGGGGCGGACGGGACGACCGGGCCCACCGGACATGGCGGACCCGCCGGGCGGACTCATCACGCGTACGGCACATCGGGGTACGCCGCGTCGGGGTACGGGGGCGGGTCGCCCGCGGAGCCGCCGCAGGTGCCCGGGCAGGGCCGCGCGCCCCGCATCGAGAGTCACGGCACCGGCCCCGCGGCGGGTCTGCCCCGGCAGTTCCCCGCCGGGGGCGAGACGCACGGCGGTGCCCGGGGCGCGGGTTCGTACGCGACGGGCGGCCCCGACGCGGGCGGGTACGCGACGGGCGGCCCCGACGCGGGCGGGTACCGCGCGGCAGGCCCGGGCACGCCGGGCGACGACGCGTACGGCCCGGGCTCCGCGGGCGCCGGTTCGTCCCGCCGGGCCCCTTCCGGTGCGGGTTCTCCCGGCCGGGAGGGCGGCGACGGCACGGCCGGCCGCGCGGGCGTGGGGGATCGGGAGAGCCGCGGGAGCGGGAGCGGCCCCGGTTCCGGTTCCGGCGACGGCGGCGCCCGCACCGGGCGCAAGGGGACTCCCCTGCGCGGCACCGACGTGCCGCAGGAGGTCCGCAGGCGGGGTGGGATAGGGGCGTGGGCGCGGCGGCTGACCGGTGGGCGCGCGACCGCGCAGGAGGCCACCGCGTCCGGCGCGCACGGGTACGACGAGGCGGCGCCCGGAGCGGTACCGACCGCCCCGGCCGGCCCCTCCCGCGCCCTCGAGACCTGGCCGGACCCCGCGTCGCTGCTGCTGACGGCCCTCGGGCCGGGGCCGCGGCTGTGGGAGCGCGGCCCGGACCACCCGGAGGCGCTCACCGTGCGGCTCGGTACGGCCGACCGGGTGGCGCCGGGCGGTGCGGCGCCGCTGCCCGCGGTGCCGGTGACCGCCGGTCTGCGCGAGGTCGGCGCGCTCGGACTCGCGGGCCCGCGGGAGCGGCTCGCCGGACTGGCCCGCTCGGTGCTGGCCCAGCTCGCCGCGCTGCACTCCGCCGACACCCTGGAGATCGTCCTGATCAGCGCGGACCGCGCCCGTCCGCTCGCCGAGCGGGACGCCGAGTGGTCCTGGCTGGGCTGGCTTCCGCAGGTGCGTCCGGGTCAGGGCCAGGACTGCCGCCTGCTGCTGGCCCACGACCGCGAACAGGCCATGGCCCGCGCCCACGAACTCCTGCGCCGTCTGGAGGACCACCTCCCGGACGGCGCCCCGCTCCCGGCGGCCCAGGACACGGGAGCAGCCCGGCAGCAGCCCTCCTGGGTGCGGCAGGACGACGGGCCCGCCCCGGCCGGCCGTTTCTCCGGGCCGTACACCGTGGTCGTCGTGGACGGGGACCCCGGCGGTGCCGACGTGCGCGAGGCGGTGGCCCGGCTGGCCCTGGAGGGCCCGCGGGCCGGGGTCCACGTCCTGTGCCTCGCCGAGACGGCCGCCGCCTCCCCCACCTCCCCGGTGGGGCGCACGTACGAGGCGGCCTGCGCGGTGTCGCCGGTGTTCCGGGAGTGCGGGGCCGTGGCGCTGCTCAGCGGCGACGTGGCGACGACCCTGCGGCTGCTGCGCGTGGCCCGCGCGAGTGCCGCCCCGGGGCCCCGGCCGCCCCCGCCGGACCGGTCGGCCACGGCACCCTCGGCACGGTGGACGCCGTCTCCCTGCCCTGGGCCGAGCGTTTCGCCCGCGCCCTGGCCCCGCTGCGCACCGGCACCGGTGTCGGCGGCGAGCGGCACGCGCGCGTGTCGGCGCCGCTGCCCCAGGCGGCCCGGCTCCTCGACGAGTTGGGCCTGGCGCGTGCCACCCCGGCCTCCCTGATGGCCCGTTGGGCCGACGCGGCCGACGACGCGGAGGCTCTCGGGGGACGCGCGCAGGCGGTGCTGGGTGCTGGTCCGCGCGGCCCCGTCGCGGTCGACCTCGCCGCCGAGGGACCGCACCTGCTGATCGAGGGGCCGCCCGGCAGCGGCCGCACCGAGCTGCTGCGGGCACTCGTCGCCTCGCTCGCCTCCGCCGAGCGCCCCGACCGACTCGGGGTCGTCCTCGTGGACGGCCGCGACAGCGTGAGTTCGGGCGGCGCCCACGGCGAGGGCCTGCGCGTGTGCACGGACGTACCGCACGTCACCACGCACCTCACCGCCAACGACCCCGTGCGGATGCGGGAGTTCGCACAGTCCCTGAGCGCGGAGCTGAAACGGCGTGCCGAGCTGCTCGGGCGGTCGGACTTCACCGAGTGGCACACCGGGCGGGAGGTGTCGGGCCGACTCGTCGCCCAGCGCACGCCCGCGGGCAAGGCACCCGCGCCGGTCTCCGACTCCGGGGACGTCGAGTCCCCGCCCAGCTCCACCCTGCGGTTGCGGCCGGGCGCGGCCAGGCGCCGGGCGGGTGCGGTGCCGCCGCTGCCCCGGCTCGTCGTGGTCGTGGACGACCTCGACGCCCTGGTCACGCCCCCGCTCGGTTCGCCCGGACGGCCCGCGGCGGGGTCGGTGATGCGGGCGCTGGAGGCCGTCGCGCGGGAGGGCGAGCGGCTCGGCGTCCACCTGGTGGCCGCCACCGCGCCCGACGGCCGTACGGACCGCACGGAGCCCGCCCTTCGCGCGACCCTGCGCGTTGCCCTGGACGCCCCGGTGCCGGGACCGGACGAACCGATGCCGGGGCGTGGCCGGCTGGCCCGCGCGGACGGACGCGCCGTGGTGTTCCAGGGCGGCCGGGTCACGGGCCGCATCCCCCGCACGGCGACGCTGCGCCCCACGGTGGTCCCCCTGGAGTGGCACCGCATGGGCGACCCTCCCACCCGCCGCCCGGTCCGCGAACTGGGCAACGGCCCGACCGACTTGGCCCTGCTGGCCAGCGCGCTGGAAAGGGCGGCACGCGAGGTCTCGGCGGCGGAGGTCCCCTCGCTGCTGTAGAGGGTGTGAGCGACTCCATCAAGGCCTGAAACACCATGTCAATTAGAACGTATGTTTGATACCTTCCCCCGCGTCACAAAGGGTGATGGCGTGCACACGTTGAGGCAAAGGGGCCAAGTGGCCGCGTCGGATCCCGCTCGTTCCTGAACCAAGGAGTCGGATGATCCGGAAACGGCGCTGGTCTCTCAGAAGACACAGACGCGCTCGACGCATCTCGCTGGTGACGGCCTCTGTGGTGTTGCTCGGCCTGCTCGCGGTACCGACCGCCGCCGCCGACGGGGCCGCCGAAGGGCCCGTGGAGCCGATCCACCGGACCGCGCGCCAAAAGGTGGTGGACCTGTGGGCCACAGGTGGCGACGGGGTCAGGGCGGCAGCGGAAGCCGCTCTCCTCGGCGGCGGTGACGACATCGCCGCCTTCCTCGCCACGTACGAGGAGTTCCATACGCAGGATCTGCGGGTCGAGGCCGCGCAACTCACCGACCTGGGCGGGGAGAACACCCTGGCCGCTGTGCGACGGGCACTGGCCGGCTCCCAGAGGGACGTGGCCCAACTGGTCGAGGGCGGTTGGCTGGAACCGTTCGAGCAGGACCAGCGCGTGCGCGTGGCCCGCGCCGTCGACGCCGGTGGTCCCGAGGTGCAGGCGCGCGGCCGAGCGGCGCTCGGGGGTACGACCGAGGACGTGCAGGCGTTCCTGGACTCGGGGCTGACCGAGGCACAGCAACAGGACGACCGGGTTCTGGTCACCCAGCTCATCGCCGCGGGAGGAGCCCAGGTACGGGCCGCGGGCCGCCTCGCCCTAACGGGCACCGCCGACGACATCCGTGAGTTCCTCGACGTGGGGCAGTTCATCGCCCGCAGCCGCGACCAGGAGCACGCCACCGTCGCGGACCTGGCCGATCAGGCCGAACGGGCGGGCAAGCTGGCGGCCAAGGAGACCAAGGCCGCCGAGGACGCCTCCGCCGAAGCGGTCGAGGCGGCCGAGCTGGCCAAGGAGGCCGCGCAGCAGGCGGCGAAGGAGGCCGCGGCCACCAAGCAGGACTCGGCGGATGCCGCACGCGCGGCCGGCCGGGCAGCGAAGGCCGCCTCTTCGGCTGCCGTGGCGGCACAACGGGCCATCTCGGCGGCCAACTCCGCGAGCCGGTCCGCGCGCGTGGCCGCGCAGGCCGCCGCGCAGGCCGCAGCCGCGGCGGTCGGCGCCTCCAACGCCGCGTCCAACGCGCGTGGCGCAGCCGCCGCGGCGGCGACCGACGCCTCGAAGGCGGACGCGGCACGAAACGCCGCCGTCAAGGCCCGTGCGGCGGCCGAGGGAGCGACCAAGGCCGCTGACGCGGCGGATCAGGCGGTCAAGGCCGCCGGCGCCGCGGTACAGGCGGCGTCTTCGGCTGCGGGCGCCGGCGCGAACGCCGCCGCGGCGGCCGACGCCGCGGTCGTGGCGGGGCAGTACGCGGGTCAGAGCAGCACCGCGGCACAGCAGGCCCGGGCCGCAGCGGCGTCGGCTCACCGTCAGGCCGCGGAGGCCAATCGTGCCGCCGGTGCCGCCGAGTCGTTGGCCGGCCAGGCGGCCACGGCGGCCACCGAGGCACGCGACTCCGCCCGGTCCGCGGCAAGTCACGCGCGCAAGGCGGCGGACGCGGCCGAGGACGCCGCCGAGCACGCCGGTGAGGCCGCCGAGGCGGCGGAGCGGTCCACCGCACACGCCGAAGCGGCGGCGGAGGCCGCGGACGCCGCTTCCGGGGCCGCCGCGAAGGCGAAGACGGTGTACACCCTGGCCCGCAAGATCGAGGCCGAGGAGCTTCTCACCCGTACCAACGCCGGTATCGCCAAGGCACGCGACCTGAAGGCGGAGGAGGAGGCCGCCGGGAAGCAGCGCGCGGAGCAGGCGGCCGCGGTCGAGGAGGCTCGCGACAAGGCCACGGAACTCACCCGTCAGGCCCAGGAAGGCGCCTCCGACGACGAAGTCGCCGGACTGGGGCGGCAGGTCGCCCTGCTCGATCTGAGGCATGGCGGACCGTGGCTCCGGGCCGCCGCGCAGACGGCGTTGGGAGCGGACGCCGCGGGCGTGGTGGAGTACGTGGGCAGCGGCCGCGCCGACGCCCAGGCACAGGACGACCGCACCGAGGTCGAACGGCTGGCGGAGGAGAGTGCCGTCAAGGAGGTGCGGGACGCCGCCGAGGCCGCCTTGGACGGCGACGCCGCCGCGGTGAGCGCCTTCCTTCACGAGGGGCAGTACACGGCGGGCACCGAGGCGTTCCGCGTCGCGGTGGCCCAGGCGGCGGACGCCGGCGGACCCGTCGTCGGCGAGCGCGCACGGCAGGCACTGGGCACGGGGACGACCGCGGCCTACCGGACCTTCCTCACCAGCACCCTCGCCGAAGCGCAGGAGCAGGACGACCGGGTGACGGCCGCCCAGCTGATCGACACCGGTACCCCGGAGGTGAAGGCCGCCGCACGCATCGCTCTGGACGGCCCGGCCTACCTGCTTCACCGGTTCATCGAGTCCACCCAGTACACCGCCCAGCGCAAGGACCTGCTGGCTCTCACGCACGATCAGCAGGTGCAGCAACTCGTCGCCGAGGCGGCGATGGCGGGCGCGCAGGCGCAGAAGGACGCGGCGACCGCGAACGCCACCGCCGCCAAGGCCCGCAACGCCGCCGAGGACGCGCAGAAGTGGGCGGACAAGGCCAAGGACTCGGCAGACCTCGCCGCGTCCTACGCCACGGAGGCCGACCAGCACGCACGGGACGCGGAGGCGTCCGCACGGCAGGCGGCGGAGTCGGCCAGAACGGCACGCGCCGCGGCACAACGGGCCGACAAGTCGGCACACCAGGCCGCGGTCTCGGCCGCCGATGCCACGCTGTCCGCCAATCTGGCCCAGAACTCGGCCGGCTCGGCCTGGGCGTCGGCCCAGCAGGCCCGGGTCTCCGCGGAACGGGCTGGCAAGAGCGCCACGGAGGCGAAGGCGGCGGCCCTGGGGGCCCTGACCGCGACGATCACCAAGTACCGCGAGGAGGCGGAGCAGAGACGTCGTGAGGCCGTGGCCGAGAAGGAGGCCGCGGAGGCGCGGGGCACGACACCCGCGGAGTTGTACCGCTGCGGGCTGCTCGGCTGCGAGGCGCGGGACCATCCGGCGCGCTACTGCCAGCACAACGAGGTGATCTGTTCGCTCGCGGCGATCGGACCGGAAGCGGAAGCGGCCGGCAAGAGGCTCTGGGAGTTCGAGAAGGCCGTCCTCGGGCTCAGTGAGCTGGAGAACTGCGTACGGAAGGGCGATTTCAACTCCTGTGTGCAGCTGCACCAGGACGTGCTCATCTCGGCGAAGTTCCGGGCGCTGGGCGTGGCGACGAGAGCCTTGCGCGACCTGATGCGCGGCTGCACGCAGTGCTTCCTGCCCGGCACCCGGGTCCTGCTCGCGGACGGAAGCAGCACCCCCATCGAGAAGGTCCACGTGGGGGACCGGGTCCGGGCCACGGATCCCGTCACCGGCGAGACCGGCGCACGCCGGGTCGCCCAGCGGATCGTCACGGAGAAGGGCGACAAGCACCTCTCCGCGATCACCATTCGAGGCCCCACCGGGGACCTCGGGACGGTCACGGCCACCGAGGACCACCCGTTCTGGAGCCCGAGCTTCCGGTCCTGGGCACCGGCCGGAGCCCTGCGGCCCGGCGACACCCTGCGCACCGACGGCGGCACCGGGGCGACCGTCGTCGCCACCCGCTCCCTCGACCGGCGGACCAGCACCTACAGTCTCACCGTCGAAGGTCTGCACTCCTTCTACGTGCTGGCAGGCGGCACCCCGCTCCTGGTGCACAACTCGGAGTGCAAGGTACTGGTGCTGGGAGTCAAAGAGCACGTCGAGAGTGAGACCACCCGACTCAACGGCTACAACTTCATGGATCCGAAGCTGGAGGAAGTGGTCGGCACGCTACCCGATGGCACTCCATATACCGCGTGGATGGCGGAAGTCGAGAACGTGATGCGGCAAAATGGCAAGATCTCCGTTTCCTTGAAGGGGTTCGACCCTCCCGGCGGTTCCTATCAGGAGAAGTTCGACCTCGCCCTGAAGCAGGTCGAGGAAGGAAAGTGGCGGTCCACGGAGTGGGAGATGAGCCGCCTCGTCTTCCACAACCGGGTGGGGAATCTCGACTGGGACAACATCACCTGGTGGGGGGACAAGGGGGAGAAAATCACCATCGACGCACCGAAGGCGGGCTGACGATGATCACAACCGATTCCTTCTCCTCCGACCGGACCTTCACGGTGTGGCAGTACACGATCGCCCACCACTCCCGGGTCCTGCTGCGCAGCCCGCGGCGCACGGACCGTGACAGCCGGATCGACCTGCACGTGGGAGGAGTGTCGGCCATGTTCCTGCGCCCCTCCTACGAACGGATCACGATCCGTGAGGGCACGGAGGACGAGCGGCGCCGCGTGATCTCGCTTGTCGGCCCCGACCCGTTCGAGCGCGGACAGATCCTCCACATGATCGAAGGCGGTCACACGGCCGGCTTCGTCCTCGGAGGCCCTCTCCAGTACCACGAGAGCCACGCGTCGGACGACGAACCCTCCGGATTCCCTCCCATGCCCCCGACCGCATAGCGGTGGAGGCTCCGCGGCCCGGACCGGCACACCAGCGGTCCGGGCCGCGGCTCATGTCCCCACCTGTCCCCCCGTCCTCACGCGCCCCTGCGCGTCCTCACGAAGAAGCAACGGAAGACATGGCTGAGATTTTCCGCTCCGACCGGATCTTCACGCTCTGGCACTACACCGCGGCACACGGCAACCGCCTCCTGCTGCGTGCCAAGGCGGAAGCGGACGCACCCCGTATCGACCTGCACGTCGACGGCGTCGTCGGACTGCTGCTCGAACCGGTCTACCGCGGCCTGGTGATCCGCACCGGCACACCGGCGGAGGCCGAGCGGGTGAGGACCGAGTTCGGTGTCCCGGTCGACGCGAACGTCCGTCTGCACGTGATCGGCGCGGACGGGATGCGGGGGTTCGTCGTGGGCGGTCCCCTGCGGTGGCAGGAGGACGGGGGCGGCTCCCGCGACCCTTCCCCCTTCGGCCCGATTCCCGGCACCCCCTGACCGGACGATCACGACGCGGTCACGATCCCCCTGTTGACGGCTGACGCGCTCTTGCCGCCCTCACCCGCCTGGCGTACACCAGAGCGCACGGGACAGCGCCGAGCGTTCGACGAGGAACGAAGAACGGGGCAGTGATGCGCACGAGCAGCACCATCCGGACACGCGGAACCGTCAAGAGGGCCACCAGGATCTCCGCCACGCTGGCCGCGGGAGCCCTCGCGCTCTCGCTCACGGCGTGCGGCGGCGGGGACGACGACGGGGGCGGGGACAAGGGCGGCGAGGCCGGCGGCGACAAGCAGCCGGCCTCCTCCGTCACCCTCCCGAAGCTCGACGGCGAGAGCCTGGAGGTCGCCGCCGTCTGGACCGGGACCGAGCAGGAGAACTTCAAGAAGGTCCTCGCCGAGTTCGAGAAGCGCACCGGCGCCAAGGTGACCTTCGTGCCCGCCCAGGACCCGATCATCAACTTCCTCGGCTCGAAGATCGCGGGCGGCGCCCCGCCGGACGTGGCGATGCTGCCGCAGCCCGGCGCCATCAAGCAGGCCGTCGAGAAGGGCTGGGCCAAGCCGCTGGGCGCCGAGGCCGCCAAGGAACTCGGTGAGAACTACTCGCAGGGCTGGCAGGACATCGGCAAGGTCGACGGCAAGCAGTACGGCGTGTACTACAAGGCCGCCAACAAGTCCCTGATCTGGTACAACGCGCAGGTCTTCGAGAACGCGGGCGCCGCCGAACCGGGGACCTGGGACGAGTTGCTCACCACCGCCCAGACGATCTACGACTCCGGTGTCACACCGTTCTCGGTCGGCGGCGCGGACGGCTGGACCCTCACCGACTGGTTCGAGAACGTCTACCTCTCGCAGGCGGGCCCGGAGAAGTACGACCAACTCGCCCAGCACGAGATCAAGTGGACGGACCCCTCCGTGAAGGAGGCCCTGACCACGCTCGCCCAGATCTGGGGCAAGAAGGACTTCGTCGCCGGCGGCGCGTCCGGCGCGCTCCAGACGGAGTTCCCGGCGTCGGTGACGCAGACGTTCACCGGCGGCGACCAGCCGAAGGCGGGCATGGTCTTCGAGGGCGACTTCGCCCAGGTCAACATCGGTGAGACCGACGCGAAGGTCGGCACGGACGCGAAGGTGTTCCCGTTCCCGGCCGTCGGCGGCACCGCGCCGGTGGTGTCCGGCGGCGACGCGGCCGTGATCCTGGAGGACTCCGAGGCGGCGCAGGCGCTGGCCACCTGGCTGGCCTCGCCGGACGCGGCGGCGATCCAGGCGAAGCTCGGCGGGTTCCTCTCGCCCAACAAGAGCATCGACTCCTCGGTGTACCCGAACGAGGTGCAGAAGAAGATCGCCGAGGCGCTGGTCGCGGCCGGGGACGACTTCCGCTTCGACATGTCGGACCAGGCCCCGCAGGCCTTCGGCGGCACCCCGGGCAAGGGCGAGTGGAAGACGCTGCAGGACTTCCTGAAGAACCCGAAGGACGTCGCGGGCGCCCAGGCGAAGCTGGAGGCGGACGCGGCCGCCGCCTACGGAGGCTGACGCGATGACGTCGGCCACGGCGGCGGGGACCCCACCGGACCCCGCCGCCCCCAAGACACCCAAGACACCCAGGACACCCAGGACGCCCAAGTCACCCACGTCGCGCGGGAGCGTGACCGGCACCCGCGGGTCCGTGGCCGCGCTGTTCCTGCTGCCCGCCCTGGTGCTGCTCGGCGCGCTCGTGGTCTACCCGATCGGCTACTCGCTGATCCGCAGCTTCTACGACCAGTCCGGCGACTCCTTCGCCGGTTTCGACAACTACGAGGCGCTGTTCACCAACGACGGCATCCGCACCGCCCTGAAGAACAACATCATCTGGGTGGTGTTCGCGCCGACGGTCGCCACCGCCCTCGGTCTGATCTTCGCGGTGCTGACCGAACGCATCCGCTGGGGCACGGCGTTCAAGCTGGTCGTCTTCATGCCGATGGCGATCTCCATGCTCGCGGCGGGCATCATCTTCCGTCTGGTGTACGACCAGAACCCGGACAAGGGCGTCGCCAACGCGGTGTGGGTCGGGGTGCACGACACGTTCGCGGAGTCGTCGGCGTTCCCCAAGGCGCACCCGGGCCGTGACTCGCCGCTGGAGCCCGCCGGCGGCGGCGCGTTCATCACGAAACAGCCGGTCGGCCTCGGCACCCCGGTCGTCCTGCCCCTCGTGGGCGTCGCCCCCGACACGATGCCGGACGGCGCGAGGAAGGCGGTGGCCGCCGAGCCCGAGGACGGCCGGGTCACCGGCACCACCTGGCAGGACTTCACCCGCGGCAAGGGCGTGGGGAAGCTGGGCGGCGTCGACGCGGCCGAACTGGGCTACGCCGGGATGAAGATCGAGGCGGTCAAGGACGGCGAGGTCGTCGCGACGGCCACGGCGGCCGGGGACGGCACCTTCACGCTGCCCGCCGCGGCCGACGGGGCACTGCTCAGACTGCCCGCCGACAACTTCAAGGAGCCCTACAACGGCCTGAACTGGCTCGGCCCCTCCCTCGTCACCCCGGCGATCATCGGATCGTACGTGTGGATGTGGGCGGGCTTCGCGATGGTGCTGATCGCGGCGGGCCTGGCCGGGATGCCCCGGGAGCTCCTGGAGGCCGCCCGGGTGGACGGCGCCAACGAGTGGCAGGTCTTCAGACGGGTCACGGTGCCCCTGCTGGCACCGGTCCTCGCGGTCGTCGTCGTCACCCTGATGATCAACGTGCTGAAGGTCTTCGACCTGGTCTTCATCATCGCCCCGGGCTCCTCCCAGGACGACGCGAACGTGCTGGCCCTGGAGCTGTACCGCAAGGGCTTCGCCTCCGACCAGCCCGGCGTCGCCAGCGCCATCGCGGTGTTCCTGCTGCTCCTGGTCATCCCGGTGATGTGGTTCAACGTACGGCGACTCCGGCGGGAGGTGCGGCGATGACCGCGGACACGGGTGCCCTCACCCCGGCGGCCACCCAGCCGCCCGAGACCGTCGTCAAGGCCAGGCGGTCCCTCGGGTCCCGGCTCGCCGAGGCGGTCAGCGGCGGGCTCGTCCGGGTGTTCCTGATCGTGGTGGGCCTGTTCTGGCTGGTCCCGACGATCGGTCTGCTGCTGTCCTCGCTGCGCACACCCCGGGACATGGCGGCGAGCGGCTGGTGGGAGGTCTTCACCAAGCCGTCCCAGCTGACCTTCCAGAGCTACGAGGAACTGCTCAGGAACGGCGACATCACCTCGTCCCTCCTCAACACCGTGATGATCACGGTCCCGGCGACGGTCCTGGTCGTGGTCATCGGGTCGCTGGCCGGATACGCCTTCGCGTGGATGGACTTCCCCGGCCGCGACTGGTGGTTCCTGGCGGTGGTCGGCCTGCTCGTCGTGCCGGTGCAGGTCGCGCTGATCCCGATCGCCGAACTCTTCGGCAAGATCGGCCTGTTCGGCTCGGTCGTCGGCGTGGTCCTCTTCCACACCGGCTTCGGTCTGCCCTTCGCGGTGTTCCTGCTGCGGAACTTCTTCGCGGAGATCCCGCGGGAGCTGCTGGAGGCCGCCCGCCTGGACGGAGCGGGTGAACTGCGGCTGTTCGCCCGGGTGGTGATGCCGCTCGGCGGTCCCGCGATCGCGAGCCTCGGCATCTTCCAGTTCCTGTGGGTGTGGAACGACATGCTGGTCGCGCTGATCTTCTCGGACTCCGGGAGCCAGCCGATCACGGTCGCCCTGCAGACCCAGGTACGGCAGTTCGGCAACAACATCGACGTACTGGCGCCGGGAGCGTTCATCTCCATGGTGATCCCGCTGGCCGTGTTCTTCGCGTTCCAGCGCCAGTTCGTCTCCGGCGTGATGGCGGGCGCTGTCAAGTAGCCGATGCGGCAACACCCTTGAGAGGGGCGGTCCGGACACCGGGCCGTCCCTCTCATCCGTACGGGTACGGCGTCCCCCGAATGCCGCGGGGGCCGTAACCAAGTCGCTCCCCCGGCCGTTGCCGGGCCGAGCGCCCGCACCGACCCCGCCGACCCATGGATGTCCCCCGTGCCCAGGTTCAGTGTCATCGTTCCCGCGTACCGGGTTCAGGCGTATCTGCACGCGTGCCTGGAGTCGGTGCTGGCCCAGTCGTACCCGGACTTCGAACTGATCGTGGTCGACGACGGCTCGCCGGACGCCTGCGGCGCGATCGCCGACGAGTTCGCGGCCCTCGACCCGCGCGTCCGTGTCGTCCGCCTGCCGCGCAACGAGGGCCTGGGCCCCGCCCGCAACGCGGGAATGGCACGCGCGGGCGGCGACTACCTGGTCTTCCTCGACGGCGACGACACCCTCACCCCGGGCGCGCTGCGGGCCGTGGCCGACCGGATCAAGGAGACCGGCGGCCCGGACGTCCTGGTCTACGACTACGCGCGCACGTACTGGACCGGCGAGACCGTCCGCAACCAGGCCGCCGCGCACCTCACCGAGCAGGGCCCGGCGCCGTTCCGGCTCACGGACCGGCCGGGGCTGCTGAAGCTGCTGATGGTGGCCTGGAACAAGGCGGTGCGCCGGGAGTTCGCCGAGCGCGAGGGCCTCACCTTCCCGCCGGGCTACTACGAGGACACCCCGTGGACGTACCCGGTCCTGATGACGGCGGGGTCCGTCGCCACCCTCGACCGGGTCTGCGTGCACTACCGGCAGCGCCGGCGCGGCAGCATCCTGGGCACGCCGAGCGAGCGCCACCTGGACGTCTTCGACCAGTACGACCGCGTCTTCGCGTTCCTGGAGTCCCGCGAGTCCCGCCCCGGGACGCACCCCGACCCGGCCCGCTGGCGGCCCCTGCTGTACCGCCGGATGGCCGACCACCTGACGACGGTGTACACCCGCCCCGACCGCCTCCCGCGTTCCCTGCGCGCCGAGTTCCTGCGCCGGGCCCGCGTCCACTGCCGCCGCTACCGGGTCCCCGGCGCCCCCGCCCCGCTGCCCGTCCGGCTGCGCCACGCCCTGCTCCGCCTCGGCCTGCGCCGCACCTACGCGGCGCTGCGCCTCGCGTCGGCCCTGCGCCGCCGTACGGCGAACGGCACCACGGCGCTGCTGAACGCCGTCCGGGCCGGCGCCCTCCGCCTGCACTACCGGGTCCAGCGCTGCCTCCCGCTGCGCGCCGACCGTGCCGTCTTCGCCGTCGAGGGGAACCGGGGGTACGGCCGCGATCCGGGCGCGCTGGAGGAGGCGTTCCGCCGCCTCGCGCCGCACGTGCGCACGGCGTGGGCCGCCGACCCCGCGCACCACCACACCGTCCCGCCCGGCACCCGGCGCCTGACCCCCGGCACGGCCGCCCACTGGACGGCCCTGGCCCGCTCCCGCTACCTGGTGCGCGACTCGGCCTTCGACCCGGGGCTGCTCAGGCGCCGTGGCCAGGTCCTGGTGCAGACGCAGGCCGGGACGCCCCTGAAGCACATGGGCCTGGACCTCCAGGAGCGCCCGGCGGCCGCCCACGGCACCGACTTCGCCCGGCTGCTGCGCGACGTCGACTCCTGGGACCACGTGGTCTCCGCCAACCGCCACTCCACCCTGACCTGGGAACGCGTCCACCCCGGCGACTGGACCACCCTGGAGTACGGCCAGCCGCGCACCGACGTCCTCCAGCGGGCGACGGCCGCCGACGTGGCCCGGCTGCGCGAGACCCTCGGCATCCCCGAGGGCACGGTCGCGATCCTGTACGCGCCCACCCACCGCGACTACCGGCGCACCCAGCGCGCCGCCCTGGACCTGGAGCGTGTCGTGCGCCGCCTCGGCCCGCGCTTCATGGTGCTGGCCCGCGCCCACCCCCGCCACGGCGGCCCCCTCGCGGCGTCCGGCGGCCGGGTCCTCGACGTCGGCGACCATCCGCACGTGGAGTCGCTGTGCCTGGCCTCGGACGCCCTGGTCACCGACTACTCGTCCCTGATGTTCGACTACGCGGGCCTGGACCGCCCGGTCGTGATCCACGCGGCCGAGCCCGAGGCGTACGAGGCGGCCCGCGGCACCTACTTCGACCTGCGCTCCTTCCCGCCGGGCGCGATCGCGCGGGACGAGGACGAACTGATCGCGGTGTTCGCGGGCGGCGACTGGCACGGCGCCCGGGCCGCCCGGCTCAGGGCCGCCTTCCGCGAGCGGTTCTGCCCGTACGACGACGGCCGCGCCGCCGACCGCGTCGTGCGCCGGGTCGTCCTGGGCGAGACGGACCTCCCGCCCGTCGTACCGCTCGCCGCGCGCCGCCCCGCGCCCTCGGCCGCCTCCCTGGGCCCCGTCGCCCCGCTTCCGTCCGCCGTGCCCGCCCTCCGGGCGGACGACGCGAACGCGGCGACAGGAGACCCGGCGCGTGCCCCGCTGACCACGGTGCCGCAACCCGCGGGCCCCCGCACCGTCACCGACAGCCTCTGACCGCCGTTTGCCCACTGGGAGTCCGCATGCCCCGCAGTTCGTCGCGGCCCACCCCGACCCGGCCGTCCACGCGGCGGCCGACGGGGCGGCCGGGCCGCCGGCCCGGCCTGCGGGGGACTCCCGTCGGACCGGGACAGGTCTGACCAGGACTTCGAGAGAAAGAGCAGTATGCCCCGCTTCAGCATCATCGTCCCGTCCCATGGGGTCGCGGGGCGGCTCTCCCCGGCACTGGACTCGGTCCTCGCCCAGTCCTTCGGCGACTTCGAGCTGATCCCGGTCTGCGACGGCCCGGACTCCACCGCGGCGGGCGTCGCCGCGGAGCACGCCGAGCGGGACTCGCGGGTGACGCCCGTGCACTCACCGCCGTCGGCCGGTCTCGCCGGGGCGCGCAACACCGGGATGCGGGCGGCGACCGGCGCCTACCTGCTGTTCCTCGACGGCGACGACGTGCTCGTGCCGGGCGCGCTGACGGCCCTGGACGCGCGGCTGGCGGACACCGGCGGCGTGGACGTGCTGTACTTCGAGCACGAGCGGGTGCCCTGGTGGGAGGGCGAGGCCACCAATCCGGCCGCCCCGCTGCTGGCGAAGGCACCGGACGGCGCCTTCTCCCCCGGCCGCGCCCCGCACCTCACCGGCGTGCACCTGCCCGCGTGGAGCGCGGTCCACCGCCGTACCTTCCTCACCGAGCGCCGGCTGGAGTTCCCCGGCGGGCACTTCACGGACGTCGGCTTCGGCGCACTGGTGGCGGCGCGCGCCGAGCGGGTGGCGGTGCTGCGGTCCGTGGTCGTCCGGCATCTGGTGCGGCGCCAGGGCAGCCGGCTGAACCTGCCGGGCGAGCACCACGCGGAACTGCTCGACCAGGCGGAGCTGGCGCTGACCCACGCCGCCGAGCACGGGCTGCCGGCCGAGCGGCGCGGCCCGCTGTTCGAGCAGCTGTTCGCCGCGGTCCTGAAGACGGCCACCCATCCCCGGCGCCTGACGCGCCGGGGGCGCCGTGCCTTCTACCGCCGGGCGAGCCGCCTGTACCGGCGCCACCGCCCCGCCGGGTTCCGGCCGCCGGGCGGACGGCTGGGCGTGCAGCACCGGCTGCTGGCGTCGGGGTCGTACACCGGATTCCGCGCCCTGCGCGCCGCCAACCGGGCCGCGACCGGCGTACTGCGGCGCCTGCCGTGGCCCCGGGGGCTGCGCACCCGCCTGCGATACCGCCGCCACCTGCGCCGCCCGCTGGATCCCCACCTCGTCGTGTACTGCGCCTACTGGGGCCGCGGCTACGCCTGCAACCCGGCCGCGATCCACGCCAAGGCCCGCGAACTCGCCCCGCACCTGCGGTCGGTGTTCCTGGTCGAGCCGGACCAGGCGCACACGGTCCCGGCGGGTGTCGAGCACGCCGTCATCGGCGGCCGGCGCTACTGGGAGGTGCTGGCCCGTGCCACGTACCTGGTGAACAACGCCAACTTCGCCGAGGGGGTCGTCAAGCGCCCCGGCAGCGTGCACCTGCAGACGCAGCACGGCACGCCGCTGAAGACGATGGGCGTGGACCAGTCGACGTACCCGGTGGTGGCGGCGGCCAGCGGCAGCTTCACCAAGCTTCTTGGCCGGGTGGACCGCTGGGACTACAACCTGTCCGCCAACCGGCACTCCACCCAGATGTGGGAGCGCGCCTTCCCCGGCTCCTACGAGCACCTGGAGTACGGCTATCCCCGCAACGACGTCTACTGCACGGCGAGCGCCGAGGACGTGGCCCGCGTCCGGCGTGAACTGGGCGTGCCGGAGGGGAAGACGGCCGTCCTGTACGCGCCGACGCACCGGGACTGGGAGACCGGCTCCGGCGCGGGCGGACCGGACCTGGAGGCGTTCTGCGAGGCGGCCGGCGAGGACGTGGTGGTGCTGCTGCGCGCCCACTACTTCTACGACCGGGGAGGGAAGCGGGCCCGCACCGGCCGGATCATCGACGTGACCGCGCACCGCTCCTCCGAGGACGTGTGCCTGGCCGCGGACGTGCTGGTCACCGACTACTCGTCCATCATGTTCGACTACGCCAACCTGGACCGCCCGATCGTCGTGTACGCCGACGACTGGGACGTCTACCGGGAGACCCGCGGCGTCTACTTCGACCTGATGGCGGCGCCGCCGGGGCCGGTGGCGCGGACGCCGGAGGAGCTGGCCCGCGTCTTCCGCGACGGCACGTACGCGGGCCCCGAGGCGGCGGCGCTGCGGGCGGCGTTCCGGGAGCGGTTCTGCGAGTTCGACGACGGCCGGGCCGCCGAGCGCGTCGTGCGCCGGGTGCTGCTCGGCGAGCCGCCCGAGGCGCTGCCGCCCGTGGTCCCGCTCGCGAAGCGCGTCCCGGCCCCCGCCGCCACCCTCGTAAGGAGCTGACCCCGCCGTGCCCCGCTTCAGCGTCATCATCCCCTGCTTCAAGGTGCAGGGTTTCCTGCGCGAGTGCCTCGACTCGGTGCTGGACCAGTCCTTCCGGGACATCGAGGTGATCGCCGTCGACGACTGCTCCCCGGACGGTTCGGGGGCGATCCTGGACGAGTACGCGGCCCGCGACGACCGGGTGCGCGTGCTGCACCTGGAGGAGAACGTGGGCCTCGGCCGGGCCCGCAACGCCGGGATGCCGCTCGCCGGCGGCGACTACCTCTTCTTCCTCGACAGCGACGACACCCTCACCCCGGGCGCCCTGCGTGCCATGGCAGACCGGCTCGCGGAGACGGAGGCCCCGGGCACCCCCGACGCCCCGGACGCCCGCACCGCCCCGGACGTGTTGGTGTTCGACTACGCGCGCACCTACTGGTGGGGCGGCACCCGGCGCAACGCCCTGGCCCGGGTGCTCGCGGAGGCGGGTGACGGCCCGTTCACGGCGGCCGGGCACCCGGAGATCCTCGACCTGCTGATGGTGGTGTGGAACAAGGTCTACCGGCGCGACTTCGTCGAGCGGGAGGGCTTCGCCTTCCCCCCGGGCTACTACGAGGACACGCCCTGGACCTTCCCGGTCATGTTCAGCGCGGAGCGGATCGTCGCGCTGGACCGGATCTGCCTGAACTACCGCCAGCGCCGCCAGGGCAACATCCTGTCCACGACCAGCCGCAAGCACTTCGACGTCCACGCCCAGTACGAGCGGGTCTTCGCCTTCCTGGACGCCCGCCCCGAACTGGCGTCCCGCTGGCGGTCCTTCCTGCACGCCAAGATGGGCGAGCACTGCCTGGACATCCTGTCCAAGCCGGACCGGCTGCCGCCGTCCGACAAGGCCGAGTTCTTCCACCGCACCGCCGAGATGTTCCGGACGTACCGGCCCGAGGGCGCCGAGACCCCGGCCGAACTGCGCGTCCTGGAGCACGCGTACGGCGCCTACCGGCTGCGGCGGCAGTCGGGGCGGGCGGCGCGGGAGCTGGAGCGCCGGACGCGGCAGGTGCGCGGCGCGGCGGCGGGCCCTGCGCCGGGCCGCGACCGCGGTGCGGCCCCGCCGTTCGCTGGACCCGGACCTCGTCGTCTACTCGGCGTTCTCCCACCGGGGTGTGCTCGGCGACCCGGCGGCGATCGACCGCGCGGCCCGTGAACTCGCCCCGCATCTGCGCGGGGTGTGGGTGGTCCGCGACGAGGAGTGCGCGGCGGACCCGGCCCTGCTGCCGCCGGGCACCGAGCACGTGATCCTGGGCAGCGCGGCCTACCGCCGGGTGACCGAGCGGGCGGCGTTCCTGGTGAACAACGTCAACTGGCCCGGCGCGGTGGCCAAGCGGGACGGCAGTGTCCACATCCACACCCACCAGGGCACTCCGCTCAAGTACATGGGCGTCGACCTGCTGCACCGGCCCGGCGCCCGGCACGGCCTGGACGTGCCGCAGATGCTGCGCCGGGCCGACCGCTGGGACCACAGCCTGGTCGCGGGCCGGTACGCGGAGCGGATGTGGGAGCGGGCGTACCCCTGCCACTTCGCGTCCGCGCGCACCGGCAGCCCGCGCAACGACGTCCTGGTGAACGCGGGTCCCGAGGACGGCCGCCGGGTCCGCGAGCGGCTCGGCGTGCCCGACGGCCACACCGTCGTGCTGTACGCGCCGACGCGTCGCGACCACCGGCGGGGCGGGCTCGTCGAGCGCGTCGACGTGGCCCGGCTCGCGGCCGACCTCGGCGACGGTCACACCCTGGTGGTCCGCCTGCACCCGTCCCTCGCCACCGGTCCGGCCCGCGGCCTGGGCCTCACGGAACTGCACCGGCGGGGCGTGGTGATCGACGCGACGGACGAACCGCACGTGGAGGAGCTGATGCTCGCCTCCGACCTGCTGATCACCGACTACTCGTCCCTGATGTTCGACTACGCCCTCCTGGACCGCCCGGTCGTGGTCCACGCCGACGACTGGGACACGTACGCGGCGAGCCGCGGCGCCTACTTCGACATCACCCGCGAGGCGCCCGGGCACGTCTCGCGCTCCTACCGGGAGCTGGCGTGGCTGCTGGCGTCCGGGGCGTGGCGGGACGAGGAGGCGGCGCGGCTGCGGGCGGCGTTCCGGGCCCGGTACTGCGAGTACGAGGACGGCCGGGCCGCCGAGCGGGTGGTGCGGACGCTGCTGCTGGGCGAGCCGATGCCCGCGCCGGAGCCGTCCGGCGTGCCCGGGGCCCGTGCCGTCCCGTCGGGTCGCGACCTGCTGACCTCCACGTGAGACCCCGCAGCTGGGTGCTGGTCCTGGCCGCCGTGTTCGCCGTGCTCCAGCTCGCGAACGTCACCGGCCGGGACACGCCCGACACCAAGAACTACCTGTCGTACGCGCTGAGTCTGACCGGGGCGGGCAAGCGCGAGGCGGCGGCGGCCACCATCGACTACGTGTGCGCGAGCCGGGCGGGGCGGGCCCGCCGGGACCAGAGCGTGCACGTGGTCCGCTTCCACCGCCCGGACCCCACCGACGAGGTGGTGGCCGAGTGCCGGGCGCGGGAGTGGGCGGCGGTCCGGCCGCGGCTGGCGGCCGGGCAGACCGGCGGCCACACCGTGCCGTACATGTCCGAGCGCTTCATGCGGATCTTCGAGGCGCGGCCGGGCTATCCGGTGTTCCTGATGCCGTTCGTGCTGGCTTTCGGGGTCACGTGGGGCCTGTGGGCGGCGGGTGTCGTCCTCGCGTGCGCGGGTGGCGTCCTGGCCTTCCTGATCCTGCGGACGCTGGCGGTGCCGGTGCCGCTCGCGCTGTCCGGGCAGGCGCTGTACTACGTGCTGCCGTGCGGGACGACCGCGATGCGCCCGATGACCGAGGGGCTGCTGCTGGCGCTGACCCTGGCGGCGGTGTGGGGCTGCGCGCTGGTGCTGCGGGCGGGACGCACGCGCTCCGGGCTCGCCCTGGTCGCCGGGTCGCTGCTCGCCCTGTTCACGGTCAAGCACTCCCAGGCGCTGTTCCTGGGCCTGTGCCTCGCGGCGGCGGGCACGGTCCTCGCCCTGCTGCGGCACCGGCGGCGTCGGCGGCGGGAAGGTCGCGGGCCCCGTCGGGCGGTGGCGCTCGCGGCCGTGGGCCTGGCCGGCGCGGCCGTCACGGTGCTGCTGGCGCGGCTGCTGCACCACCCCTCCGAGGCGGACAGCCTCCAGGACCTGCTCACCGGCCACTTCGCCCGTCCCGACCGGGAGCGCCCGTGGGCGGAGTTCTGGCAGTTGCAGGGGAACTTCTGGGTGGAGTGGCTGCGCCGGCAGGCGTGGCAGCCGCTGTTCGTGGCGGCGCTGGGCGCCGGGGCGTGGGGTGCGCTGCGGCGCGGGGGCGCGGTCGGCGGCTTCCTGGTGGCGGCGGCGTTCACGGGGATCCTCACCCAGGCCGGGCACCCGGACATCAACATCTGGGGCGACCGGCTGATCGTCCTGGCGTGGCTGCTGCCGGTGGTGGGGGTGCCGCTGCTGCTCGCCCCCGCGGTGCGGCGGGACGGCCGGGTGCCGCTGCCGACACGGGGGCGGCCGGACCGCGTCGGGGCGACCGGCTGAGCATCACCCGTTGAGGTGACTTGTGGTCATGGGCCCGACTCCGCCGGGAACATACCGCAAATGTCCAGGATGTCCCACCCCTCGATCATTCCGTGAGCGCCGACGCCCTCGTCCGGCGGCCCGTGCGCGGCGCGACGGCGCTGCGCGGGGGCCGCGTCTGGCGCCCCACCCCGTACCAGGCCGCCGGTCTCCTCTTCTTCCTCGTGACGACGCTGGCGTACTGGGCGGTCCCGCTGTGCTGCGACGCCGGTCAGCACGCCGCCGTCGTGGAACGCCTGAAGGACGACCTGCTCCACCCCCGCCACCCGATGGCCGACCTGCCGGGCGAGGGCAGCGCGTACTACTCGCCGTACGCGCTGACCCAGGGCGTGTTCGCCCGGCTGACGGGGCTGGGCGGCTGGGAGGTGGTCAGGCTCGCCGGGCCGCTGAACCTGCTGGTGCTGCTGACCGGGCTGAACCGCTTCGTCCGGGCGCTGACCCCGCGGCCGTGGGCGCCGGTGCTGGCGCTGGGCGCGATGACGCTGCTGTGGGGCACCGAGCGGGCCTGGTGGAGCGGCTACCTCGGGCTGATGTCGATGACGGGCAACCTCGGCTATCCGTCGACGTTCGCGATCGGACTGACCTTCTGGGCCTGGGCGCTGACCGGGGCGCGGGCGCGCGACGAACGCCGGGTGCGGTACGTGGGGCCGAGCGGGCTGCGCGGGCTTCCCGGGTACGCGGGGCTCGGCGCCCTCTACGGCCTGGTCCTCCTGGTCCACCCGATCACCTCGATGGCGGCGGTGCTCGGCGCGGTGGCGCTGGTGGCCGGGTGGCAGCGCGGGTGGCGCGGACCGGTCGCGGGGCGGTGGGCGCTGACGGGGGCCGTGGCGGTGGCGACGGCGGCGGCCTGGCCGTACTTCGACGTGTTCGCCCTGGCGGGCGACGACAGCGTGGACGCGATGCACCGGGTGCTGTACCTCGACCTGCCCGGCGAGTTCTGGCTGGCCCTGCTCGGCCTGCCCGCCCTGTGGGTACGGGGGCGCCGCTCGCCGCGCGACCCGCTGGTGCTGATGTTCGCGCTGGACTGCGCGGTGGTGGCGTACGGCTGGTTCAGCGGGCACTACACCTACGGCCGGATCCTCGGGCTGACGCTGGTGCCGTTGCAGTTCGCCCTGGCGGTGGAGCTGGCGGCGCCCCGGCCGTGGGCGCGGTGGCGGGCCGCGCTGGGCTGGACCGCGACGGCCGGTGCGCTGCTGGGGTTCCTCACGGTCCACGCGGGGGCGGTGGTGCCGCGCGCCCTGGACCCGGTCGGCTTCGAGCAGCCGCCGCGGTGGCCGTCGTACGCGTGGGCCGCCCGGTACATCGGCCCCGGCGAGGTCGTGATCACCGACGGCTACTACGCCGGGCACACCATCGCCGGGTACGGGCCGAACCTCGCGGCGCCCGCCTGGCCGGACCCGTCGCTGGACGAGCGGGAGCGCGGGCGGCGGGTGGCCGGCGTCGAGGCGTACCTCGCCCCCGGTTCGACCCGCGCCGAGCGCGCCGCCGTCGTCCGCCGCTACCACGTCCGGTGGCTGCTGCTGACGCGCTGGCACCCGGTGCCCGAGGAGGCGGTGGTCGTGGCGTGGAGCGAACGGACGGGCGAGGTGCTGGCGCGGGTCGGGTGAGCGCCCCGCGGGCGGGTTACTCGATGACGAGGTCGACGGGGATGTTGCCGCGGGTGGCGTTGGAGTAGGGGCAGACCTGGTGGGCCTGCTCGACCAGCTTGCGGCCGGTCTCCGCGTCGAGGCCCTCGGGCAGCTCGACCCGGAGGGTGACGGCGAGCGCGAAGCCCTCGCCCTGCTTGCCGATGCCGACCTCGGCGGTCACCGCGGCGTCGCTGACGTCGACCTTCGCCGCGCGGCCGACCACGCCGAGGGCGCTGCCGAAACAGGCGGCGTATCCGGCGGCGAACAGCTGCTCGGGGTTGGTGCCCTGTCCGTTGCCGCCCATCTCGACGGGGATGCCGAGCGCGAGGTCGAGCGTGCCGTCGGAGCTGACGGTGCGGCCGTCGCGGCCGTGGGTGGCGGTGGCGGCGGCGGTGTAGAGCGCGTCCATGGGAACCGTCCCTTTCAGGTGGGGCTGCGTGCCTGACAGACGCAAGTAGAGCACGCCATTTGATTGAACGCAACTTGATTGTGCACAACTAAATGACGGGCAAGTCCTGTCGGCTACCCTGGACGGCATGACGACGCCCGCGACCGACTGGCTCCGCCTGGACCAGCAGATCTGCTTCTCCCTGAACGCCGCCTCGCGCGCCTTCGGCGGCGTCTACCGCGTGGTCCTCAAGGACCTGGGGCTGACCTATCCGCAGTACCTGGTGATGCTGGTGCTGTGGGAGCACGGCGAGCTGCCCGTGAAGAGACTCGGCGAGCACCTCCGCCTCGACTCCGGCACGCTGTCGCCCCTGCTCAAGCGGCTGGAGGCGGCAGGCCTGGTCCGGCGTGAGCGCAGCACGCGCGACGAGCGTTCGGTGGAGGTGCGGCTGACCGGCGAGGGCGCGGCGCTGCGCGGGCGGGCCGTCGAGGTGCCGCGCCGGATCGCCGCGGCGACCGGCCTGGACCTCGCGGAGATCGAGGACCTGCGCGCCCGCCTCGACCGGCTCACGGCGGCCATGGACGCCTACGGCACCGATCCGGCCCCGGGCCCGTCCTGACGGTGGCGGGCGTCCGCAGGGCGCCGCGATGCAGGATCATGGCCACCAAGGACCACCGACGAGGAGGACGGCCGCAATGACCTGGCTGATCACCGGCGGCGCCGGATACATCGGGGCGCACGTCGTACGGGCGATGACCGAGGCGGGCGAGCGGACGGTCGTGTACGACGACCTGTCCTCGGGGATCGCCGAGCGCGTGCCCGACGGGGTCCCGCTGGTGGTGGGCTCGGTCCTGGACGGCGAGCGGGTCGCGCGCGCCCTGGCCGACCACTCCGTCACCGGCGTGGTGCACACGGCCGCCAAGAAGCAGGTCGGCGAGTCGGTGGACCTCCCGCTGCACTACTACCGGCAGAACGTCGAGGGCCTGCGCGTCCTGCTGGACGCGGTCACGAAGGCCGACGTCCCGTCCTTCGTCTTCTCCTCCTCCGCCGCCGTGTACGGCATGCCCGACGTCGACCTGGTGACCGAGGAGACGCCGTGCGTGCCCATGTCGCCGTACGGCGAGACCAAGCTGGCCGGCGAGTGGCTGGTCCGGGCCACCGGCAGGGCCACGGGTCTGTCCACGGCCTCGCTGCGCTACTTCAACGTCGCGGGCGCGGCGAGCCCGGAGATGGCCGACACCGGCGTCCACAACCTCGTCCCGATGGTCTTCGAGAAGCTCACGGCGTCCGAGGCGCCCCGGATCTTCGGCGACGACTACGCGACGCCGGACGGCACCTGTGTGCGCGACTACATCCACGTCGTCGACGTGGCCGAGGCGCACGTGGCCGCGGCCCGCGCCCTGCGGTCCTCCCCCGGCCGCTCCCTCACCCTCAACATCGGCACGGGCGAGGGCGTCTCCGTCCGCGAGATGATCGACCGCATCAACGCCCTCACCGGCCGCGACCAGCCCCCGACGGTCACCCCCCGCCGCCCCGGCGACCCGGCCCGCGTCGTCGCCTCCGCCGACCGCGCCGCCGCGGAGCTGGGCTGGAAGGCCAGGTACGACGTCGAGGACATGATCACGTCGGCGTGGGCGGGCTGGGTGCGGCTGCACCCGGAGGCGGCGCGGGCCTGACGCCCGGGGCGCCCCGCGGGTCCGGTCCGCGGGGCGCCGGGGCTTGGTCACCCGGACGAGGAGAGCTGCTCGCGCACCCACGCCGGGTCGGGGTTGGTGTACGGCCGGCCCGCCACCAGGACCGTGGGCACCGTCTCGTTGCCGTCGTTGGCGGCGCGCACGAGCGCCGCGCCGTCGCCGTCCCGCCAGATGTCGACCCAGTACAGCCGCCGCGCCCCGCGCCCCAGCCGGACGCGCATCCGCAGGCAGTACGTGCAGCCCGGCCGCCAGAACACGACCGGCCGGCCGTCGACGGCACTGCGACGCCGCGCCTCCAGCGCGCCGATCGACCTCGGGAAGACCAGCGGCGAGATCAGCGCCGCCAGCAGCGCGAACGCCGCTAGCAGCACGGCGGCGGCGCCCGGACGCCCCTGGACCACCTGCCCGGTCGCCGCGCCCGCTCCGGCGACCAGGAGCAGCGCCGGTCCCGCCCACACCCGTCTCGTGCCCCGCCTCTCCGGCCCGTTCACCGGACCCGGTCCTGGGCCGCACGCCGGTCGGCCTCCCGGGCCGCCCGCTCCAGCCGGCCGCGGTGGTCCTCCCACCAGGCCGCATCCCCCGGCGCCACGCCGACGTTGCCCTCGCTCATCCCCACGGCACCGTCCATGAGCTCCCGGACGATGTCGGCATGCCCGGCGTGCCGGTGGGTGTCGGCGATCACGCGGGTCACGGCGTGATGCAGCGTCACCTCGTCCTTCCCGTCGGCCCACCAGGGCACCCGGCCGACCGTGTCCAGCGCCAGCGCGTCGATCGTCGCGTCCGCGTGGGCCCACGCCCGGCGGTACAGCTCCACGACGTCCTCGCGTGACTCGTCGGCGGTGACCCACATGTCCGCGTTGGCCTCGGCACCGTCCTCCAGCCAGGGCAACGGTTCGCCGGACGGCCGCCCGAAGGTGTCGCCGAGATACCCCAACTCCACACCGGCGGCGTGCTTCACCAGCCCCAGGAGGTTGGTGCCGGTCGGTGTCGCCGGGCGACGGACGTCGTACTCCGAGAGCCCTTCCAGCTTCCAGAGCAGCGCGTCGCGTGCGCACTGGAGGTAGAAGCGGAGATCGGTCTTGGCAGCCGTCGATGTCATGACGCCAGTCTCCCGCACCCGAAACCGCGCTCCGCGTCCGCGGCGCTGCCGTGCTGCCGTGCTGCCGTGCTGCCGTGCTGCCGTGCTGCCGTGCTGCCGTGCTGCCGTGCTGCCGTGCTGCCGCACAGGATCCTCCGGAAGGCACCCTGCGCAGCCACATGGTCCGTCAGGACGGCACGCGTCGTGACTCGGTGTACTACAGCCTGCTCGCGGACGAGTGGCCGTCGGTCCGCGACACGTTGCTCGCCAGGGTCGCGGCCAAGGAGCGGCACGTCACAGCGCGATGAGCCCGGCCGCCGTGGTCCGGAATCCGCACGCGTCGAGGTAGAACGCGCGCAGGTGGTCCTCGAAGTCGACGTGGAGCCACTCGCACCCGGCCGCACGGGCGTGTTCGGCGGCGACCTCCACCAGTCGGGTGCCGACCCCGCGGGAGCGGTGGTCGCGGGCCACCACCGTGTCCAGGAGGAAGGCGTGGTCTCCCCCGTCCCAGGCGACGTTGACGAAGCCGGCCAGTGCCCCGTCCTCGCCCGCGCAGACCCAGCCGAGGCTGTGCCGTTCCAGTCGGGTGCGCCAGTCGGTCCCGGTGGCCGGGTGGCCGAAGCCGTCGGCGTGCAGGGCGTCGAGGGCGGCGTTGTCGAGGTCTCCCCGCCACCGGTAGGTGATGGTCACGGCACGAGCGTAGTGCGGCGTTCTCCGGGAAGAGCCGAATATCCGTGCGGGACGCTCCGGTCGCGCCTCACACTGCGGGCATGGACAAAGAAGCGGGCACGTACGACCTGTTGCTCCTCGGCGGTGGCTCCGGCGTCGGCAAGAGCACCGTCGGCTGGGAGGTGTCCGCGCTGCTGCGGGACGCCGGGACCGCGCACTGCCTGATCGAGGGGGACTGCATGGACCAGATCCACCCCGCCCCTGGCGGAGACCCGCACCGCACGGCGATCACGGAGCGGAACATCGCGGCGGTGTGGGCGAACTACGCGGCGCTCGGGCAGCGTCGGCTGATCTACACCAACACCGTCAGCATCCTCGAGGCGCCGATGATCGGCCGGGCCATGGGCGGGGACGAGGTCAGGGTGACGTGCGTGCTGCTGACCGCCGAGGAGGCCACCGTGCGGCGACGGCTCGCCGGGCGCGAGACCGGGTCGCAGCTCGGCGTCCACATCGAGCGGAGTCTGCGCACGGGGCGGCGGCTGGCCGAGGAGGCACCCGTGGGCACGGTGCGCGTGCCCACGGACGGACGGGCGGTGCCGGACATCGCGGCGCAGGTGGTCCGGCTCACCGCCTGGTGAGCGGGGCCCGCCCGGTCACAGGGGCCGCACGAAGGGCGCCCGCCACTGCGGCGAGGGGTCGGAGCCCAGCGCCGTCCAGTACTCCCGGCCGCCGGTGATCGTGCCGTCCCGGACCGTCCACAGCGACACCACCCGGTGGACGCCCATCGTCTCGTGCGGGACCTCCACCTCGGAGACCACGGCCTCGCCGTCGGCCACGACGCGCAGCACCTCGATCGACCAGCCCTCCGGATACCGGGCGTTGACGGCGACGAAGTCCGCGCGGCCCTCGATCCGCTCGGCGCTGACCGGCCACTCGACCACCAGGTCGTCGGCGAGGAGCGCGCCGAGGCCCTCCCAGTCCCGGGCCTGCATGCGGGTCCAGAACGCGTGGACGACCGCCGTGGGTTCTCTCTGTTCCATCGGGGCATCCTGGCAGGGGCCACTGACAGTGCGGCTCCGGCTCAGAGCGCCTTCAGGCCCTCCGCCGTCGCCCGTGCCAGCGACCCGAGGTAGCCCTTGGGCAGCTTCGCGCTGCGGACGACCACCGAGCGCCAGTACAGCGGGCCCGAGATCAGGTCGAGCGCGAGGTCGGCGTCGACGGCGGGGCCCAGCTCACCGCGTTCCGCGGCCGCCGCGAGGATCTTGCTGGCGACGCCGTCCTGGCCCTCGCGCAGCGTCTTCTGCAGCACCTCGGCGATGTCGGGGTTGCGGGCCGCCTCCGCCTGGAGGTCGGGGATGATCTGCGAGGCCACCGGGTGGCGCAGGGCGCGGGACGTCACCTCGTAGAGCAGGCGCAGGTCGCCCTCCAGGGAGCCGGTGTCCGGCGCGGGCAGGCCCTGGACGGCGAGCGCGGAGACGATGTCGAGCACCAGGTGCAGCTTGGAGCGCCAGCGCCGGTAGACGGCGGTCTTGCCGACGCCCGCGCGGCGCGCGATGCCCTCGATGGACATGCGCGCGTAGCCGACCGCCGCGAGCTCCTCGAAGACCGCCGCCCGGATGGCCTCCGTCACGTCCTCGCGGAGCACCGCCGCCCCGGCGGGGGCCCGGCGGCGCGGGCGCGGCGGCGGCTCGGCGGCGGCGTTGGTCGTCATACGGGTCAAGCATAGGGCGTCACGACGAAACGGTTGCGTTCCGACGTCCTCTCGGCCTACGCTCACGTCACGACGATACGGTCCCGTCCCGACGTGAGTGAACGCGTACGGACGCCCAGGTGAACGACGGGCCTCCCCCTCTCGCCCACCTCACCCCCTCCCCCCGAGCGAAAGCACCGGATGTGAGCCAGGTCCTCGATCCACCGTCCCCGACAGCGGCCGGGGCCGCCCCGGCCGCCGCCGGCCAAGACCTCGCGGCCCTCGCCGCCCGCCACGGTCTGACGGTCAGCGGCGCCCGCCCCTCCCTGCCCCAGTACGTCCGTCAGCTGTGGGCACGCCGGCACTTCATCGGCGCCTTCTCCACCGCCAAGCTCACCGCCCAGTACAGCCAGGCGAAGCTGGGCCAGGTCTGGCAGGTGATGACGCCCCTGCTCAACGCGGCGGTGTACTACTTCATCTTCGGCCTGCTGATGGACACCAAGCGCGGCGTCGAGGACTTCGTCCCGTTCCTGGTCACCGGCGTGTTCGTGTGGACGTTCACGCAGAGTTCGATCATGGCGGGCACCCGGGCCATCTCGGGCAACCTGGGCCTCGTCCGCGCCCTGCACTTCCCGCGGGCGGCGCTGCCGGTCTCGTTCTGCCTCCAGCAGCTCCAGCAGCTGCTGTTCTCGATGGCCGCCCTCGTCGTCATCCTGCTCGCCTTCGGCGTGCCGCCCTCCCCGTCCTGGATGCTGGCGGTCCCGGCGCTGGTGCTGCAGTTCCTGTTCAACGCGGGCGTGGCGATGGTCATGGCCCGGGTGGGTTCCAAGATCCCCGACATGGCCCAGCTGATGCCGTTCCTGCTGCGCACCTGGATGTACGCCTCGGGCGTCATGTTCAGCATCGACAGCATGACCGGCCCGGACAGCGGCCTGCCGTCCTGGGTCGGCACCGTCCTGCAGCTCAACCCCGCCGTCGTCTACATCGACCTGATGCGCTTCGCGCTGATCGACTCCTTCGGGGGCGGCCAGCTGCCGCCCCACGTGTGGGCGCTCGCGCTGGGCTGGGCGCTGGTCGCCGGGATCGGCGGCTTCATCTACTTCTGGAAGGCCGAGGAGACGTACGGTCGTGGCTGACAACACTCCCGCCGAGCGCGTGCCCACCGTCGTCGCCGACGGCGTCGACATCGTCTACCGGGTCAACGGCACGGGCGCCGGCCGCGGCTCCGCGACCGCGGCCCTCAACCGCATCCTGCGCCGTGAGAAGAGCGAGCGGGCGGCGGGCGTACGCCGGGTGCACGCCGTGAAGAACGTGTCCTTCGTGGCGTACCGGGGCGAGGCCATCGGCCTGATCGGCACCAACGGTTCGGGCAAGTCGACGCTGCTCAAGGCGGTCGCCGGTCTGCTCCCGGTGGAGAACGGCCGCATCTACACCGACGGCCAGCCCTCCCTGCTCGGCGTCAACGCGGCCCTGATGAACGACCTCACCGGCGAGCGCAACGTGCACCTGGGCGGTCTGGCGATGGGCATGTCCCGCGCGCAGATCAAGGAGCGGTACCAGGAGATCGTCGACTTCTCGGGGATCAACGACAAGGGCGACTTCATCACCCTGCCGATGCGCACGTACTCCTCGGGCATGTCGGCCCGCCTGCGCTTCTCCATCGCCGCCGCCAAGGACCACGACGTCCTCCTGGTCGACGAGGCCCTGGCGACCGGCGACCGCTCCTTCCAGCGGCGCTCCGAGGAGCGCATCCGGGAGCTGCGCAAGCACGCCGGGACGGTGTTCCTGGTCAGCCACAGCAACAAGTCCATCCGCGACACCTGCGACCGGGTGCTGTGGCTGGAGCGCGGCGAGCTGCGGATGGACGGGCCGACGGAGACCGTCCTGAAGGAGTACGAGAAGTTCACCGGCGGCCCGGACAAGGCGGCGAAGCCCGGCCCGCAGACCAAGGGCGCACCCGCCCCGAAGGCGCCCGCGGCCGCGTGAGCGTGCCCGCGCCGTCCCCCGGGAGGCGGAGCCACGGCGCCCACGATTAAGCCTTTTGCCTGATTGATGTCAGTATGACCGAAGAGAAGCCGACCACAGGAGTGCTCCGGGAGCGACGCAGCGAAGGCCGAGGCGAAGGAGTCCCGCGATGTCCGAGACGGTCCCCGAGACGGCCCCCGACCTCAGCGTCGTCGTCCACGGCCGCAACGCCCAGGACCACCTGCCCGCCCTCCTCGACTCCCTGGACGCCCACCCCCTGACCGGCGTCGAGGTGGTGGTCGCCGCCGTCGGGGACTGGGCGCGGGAGACGGCCGAGCGGCACACCCCCGCCTTCACCGTGCTGCCCCTCCCGGACGGGGCCGGTGACGCCGCGGCCCGTTCGGCGGGGGCGGCGCGGGCGCGGGGCCGGTGGCTTCAGTTCGTGCACGCCAAGGACGGGGTGCCCGTCGGCGCCCCGCCCGCGCTCGCCCGGCACGCCGCCGCCCTCTGCGACGCGGTGGACGTCCTGCTGTTCGACCACGTCCGCAGCTCCTGGCACGCCTCGGGCCTGCCGTCCCCCGACGGTCCCCGCCTCGCCCGCGCGGGCCGCGCCGAGGAAGGTCTCGCCCTCCACGACCGCGCGGCGCTGCTCCGCCTGACTCCGCTGCTCGGCAACCGCGCCGTGCGCGCCGCCTTCTGGCGACGGCACGAACGGCTCCTGACCACCGAGGACGAGGCGTTCGCCGCGTACGCCGCCCTGCTGCTCGCCGACCGCGTCGCCTGCGCGCCCCACCCCGCGTACGAGGACCGCCGACTGCGCCCCGAGAGCCTCCCGCCTCCCACCCCGGCGCAGCGGTACGCGCTCGTCGACCGCTACGAGACCCTGCTCGGCCTCACCGCCGACCGGCCGGCCGTCCACGGCGTCCTGTACGACCTGATGGTCCGCGACTGCCTGCGCACCTTCGCCCGCGCCGGGATGCCGGACGACGTGGCGCGCGAGTTCTTCCACCGGGCGTCCGTGACCGCCCGGCGCCACCGCCCCGAGGGCCACCGCCGCCCGGCCGGCCTCGAGGGCGTGCGCCGGTCGCTGCTCGAGGAGGACGCCTACCACCGGTACCGCGCCCTCCAGACCGCCAACCACGCCCGCCGCGGGGCGCGCTCCGCCGTGCGCACCGGCAGACACCGGGCCGGCACCCGGCTGCGCGCCCTCCGGTACCGCGGCGCCCTCTCCCGCCCCCTCGACCCGCACCTCGCGGTCTTCTCCGCCTACTGGAACCGCGGGGTGGCCTGCAATCCGGCCGCGATCGCCGCCAAGCTCGCCGAACTCGCCCCGGGCGTCCACCCGGTGTGGGTGGTCACGGCACAGGGAGCCGCCCTGCTGCCGCCCGGCACCGACCACGTCGTGCCCGGCACCCGCCGCTACTGGGAGGTGCTGGCCCGGGCCAAGTACCTCGTCAACAACGTCAACTTCCCGGACGCGGTGGTCAAACGCCCCGGCACCGTCCACCTCCAGACCCACCACGGCACCCCGCTCAAGCGCATGGGCGTCGACCAGCTGCCCTACCCCGCCGCCGCCCACGGACTGGACTTCCAGGCCCTCCTCGAGCGCGTCGACCGGTGGGACTACAGCGTCTCCTCCAACAGCCACAGCTCCCGCATGTGGCAGCGCGCCTACCCGTCCCACCACATCTGCCTCGACCACGGCTATCCGCGCAACGACGTCTACTACACCGCCGGTGCCGCCGAGGTCCGCGCGGTCCGCGAGCGCCTCGGCATCGCGCCCGGCCGCAGGGCGATCCTCTACGCGCCCACCCACCGCGACTACGAGGCGGCCTGGACCCCGCGCCTGGACCTCGCGGACCTCGCCGACCGACTCGGCGAGGAAACGGTCCTGCTGGTGCGCGCCCACTACTTCTACGACGGCGCGTCCACCCCGTACGGCACCTCCGCCCCCCTCGCGCGCCTGCGCCGCACCGGCCGCCTCGTCGACGTCTCCTCCTACGAGCCCGTCGAGGAACTCTGCCTGGCGGCCGACGCGCTGGTCACGGACTACTCGTCGATCATGTTCGACTACGCCAACCTGGACCGCCCGATCGTCGTCCACGCCGACGACTGGGACGTCTACCGGGAGACCCGCGGCGTCTACTTCGACCTGCTGGCCGAGGCGCCCGGCCCGGTCGCCCGCACCCAGGCGGAACTGACGGAGATCCTCACCACCGACGCCTGGCGCGACGCACGCGCGACGAAGGCGCGGGCCGCCTTCCGGCACCGCTTCTGCGAGTACGACGACGGCCGCGCCGCCGAACGCGTCGTACGGCGGGTCTTCCTCGGCGAGGACGAACGGACGCTGCCCCCGGTCCTGCCGGTCGAGGACCGCACCCCGGCGCCGAGCCCCGAGGAGGCCACCGCGTCATGAACACGGTCACGGACCCGTCCACGAGCCCGCCCGCGGCCACGCCCGCGCGCACCCCGGACGTCACCGTCACGGTCATCGTCTACAACGACGCCGGACGCCTCCCCCGCGCGGTCGCTTCCGTCCTGCGCCAGACCCACGCGAACATCGAGGTCGTCATCAGCGACGACCACTCCACGGACGCCACCGAGGAGGTGGCCCGCGCGCTGGCGGCCGGGGACCCCCGTGTCGTGTACCTGCGGCTGCCGGAGAACAGCGGCGGGTGCAGCGCCCCGCGCAACCGGGCCCTGGAGATCGCGCGGGCGCCGTACCTGATGTTCCTGGACAGCGACGACGAACTCCCCGCACGCGCCGTGGAGACCCTGCTCGCCGCCCACCGCGAGCGCGACCTCGACTTCGCCATGGGCGCCGTGCACCGCATCCGCGTGGACGGCGGACGCCGCACGACCTGGATGCCGCACCTGGTCGCCGAGCGCCGCACCCTCGACGGCATCGAGGCCGACCCGCGCCTGTTCTTCGAGCACCTCTCCACCAGCAAGATGTACGCCCGCTCCTTCCTCGACCGGCACGGCCTGCGCTTCCCCGAGGGCATCCACTACGAGGACCAGCTCTTCTCGGCGCAGGCCTACTGCCTGGCCAAGACGTTCACCGTCGTCCCCGAGCCGGTCTACCGCTGGTACATCGCCCCGTACGCCGCCTCCGACGCCGCCTCCATCTCCAACCAGCGGCACAAGCTCACCAACGTCCGCGACCGCGTCCACGTCCAGCGCCTCATCGACGTGTTCCTGGCCGAGAGCGGCCACGAGGCGCTGCGCGAGGACAAGGACTTCAAGTTCCTCAAGCACGACTTCCGGATGTACGCCGGTGACCTGCCCTACCGGGACGACGCGTGGCTGGCCTCCTTCGCCGACCTGGTCGTCCCGTACCTCGACACGCTCGCCGACGGCGCCTGCGCGCGGCTGCCCCGCTCCGAACGCGTCGTACTGCGGCTGCTGCGCGACCGGCGCCTGTCCGACGTACGGACGGCGGCCCGCGGCCTCGGCCACGACGTGGCGCCGCGCCGGGTGACGCCGGACGGCGGGCGGGTGTACTGGGGCGAGGGCGTCCCGGAGTCCCCCGAGGCCCGCCGCGAACTGGACCTGACGGACCTCGAACTGGACACCCGCCCGTTCTTCACCGCCCTGCTCCGGCACGAGATCACGGAGATCTCGCGGGGGCCCGGTGCCTCGATCGACCTCACCGTCCGCACCTACGACCCGGCGCTGCGCCTCCCCGTCGGCCCCCAGCGCGCCGTGCTCCACCTCTCCCCCGGCCGCCGGCGCCTCACTGCCGCCTTCCGGCTCTCCCCCGTCGGCCCCGGGCTCTTCGAGGGGCGCGTCCGCCTGGACCTGGCGGCGGCCCGTCTCCCGCTCCAGGGTTTCGAGGGGGTCCGCCACCCCGTCCTCCGCCTCCGCCACCAGGGCCGCACCCACACCGGCATCCTGCTGGCACCGCTGGAGTTCCCCCCGCTCACGGCGCGCGTCCCCTACCGCGCCGGTCTCACCCCGCACCAGGTCACGGCACGCCCGGAGGGCCACAACCCGGGGCGCCTGCAGATCACCTGGCGACCGGTGGGCGGCACGATGACCGTCCTGCGCCCGGTGGTACGCCGCCTGTCCACCCCGAGAACCCGGAGGGCGGCCCGCCTGGCGGCGAACATCTGGCACTGACCCGCACCGGACGCCCACGGGCAGCCGCCCCGGTCACGGCGACGCCATGGGCGGCACGGCGACCGACCTGCGCCCGGTGGCACGCCGCCTGTCCACCCCGAGAACCCGGAGGGCGGCCCGCCTGGCGGCGAACATCTGGCACTGACCCGCACCGGACGCCCACGGGCAGCCGCCCCGGTCGCGGCGACGCCCCGGCGTCCGTCCCACCGCGTACCGCGCCTCTCCGCCCGGCGCTCACCCCACTACCGCGTACAGCACCTCCCCGCCCGGCCCCCGCCCCGTTCTCCGCAGCCCCGGGTCCCCGCGGAGCCCGTCCCGCTCCCCCCGCCCCACCACCCAGCGCACCCCGTACTCCCGCTCGATGCCCCTGCGCGCACTCCCCACCGCCCCCGCCGAGAAGTACGCCCGGACCGCCGCCAGCCGCTCCCCCTCGTCGTCCAGGAAGAAGTCGGGATACCCGGGAGCCACGGTGTACGCCCCCCACGCCGGAATCTGCCGCGCCGGGAACTCCCGCGCCATGACCACGTCCCCGTACCCCACCCACCGCCTGATCCAGCGGTACCCCTCCCACGGCTCCCGGTACTTCTGCTCGACCGCCCCCGGCAGCAGCCCCCGCCCGGCCACGTATCCCAGCGTCCCCGCCTGCCCCCACGCCCCGACGACCAGCGCCACGCCCAGCACGCCCGCCCACGCGACCCGCACCACGCGCCGCCCCGACTCCACCGCCTGCGCCGCCTCCACCGCCACCGCGAGCTGCGCCGGGATCAGCGCCGCCGGCAGCACCCGGCTCCACGACCAGTGCCCGCTCACCCCGCCCGCCGCGAAGACCACCACTCCCAGGACGAAGAACAGCACCAGGACGTCCCGCCGGTCACGCCGCCACCGCATCACCAGCGCCGCCACCCCCACCAGCACCAGCCAGTACCGGCCGAGCAGGTCCCGGTACAGCGACCGGTGCACCGCGTCCATGCCGTCGCCGGCACCGAGCAGCGCGAAGAAGTCGTAGTACGGCCACGCCCACAGCACCAGCACCCCCAGCGCCGCCCCCGCGCCCAGCCGCCCCAGGACGCCCCGCCCGGCCCGCGCCGAGAACACCACGGCGAGCGCGCCCAACGACGCGACCACCCCCGAGTACTGGTGGACGAGCAGGACGACCGCCCACAGCACCCCGCACCCGAGCCAGACCCCCCACCCGCGCGTCGCCCCGCGCACCGCTCGCGCCAGCCACGCCCACAGGTGGAAGGCGAGACCGAGCGCGAGCACACTCGGGTACGCCACCGTCAGCGCGAGGGAGTGCAGCCCGAGGAACCCGCTCCAGCTGAACTGCGTCGTGCCCCACAGCAGCAGCAGACACAGCAGCGCCAGCGGGGGCGCCGCCGCACGCGCGCTCAGGGTGCGGACGTACCGCCACACCCCCGTGACCAGCACCGCGAGCGCCACCAGCGCCCCGATCCGCAGCACCCCGAAGGCGGACAGCCCGGTCGCCTTCGCGAGGGCGCCGAGCAGCACCGTCCAGGGCGAGTAGTAGGGGCTCGGCGTGTCCGCGTCGACCAGCGGGTTGCCGGGGTCGAGGAGGCCGTGCCGCAGCCGCTCGACGGTGGCCGCGTGGATGCCGAGGTCCCCGATCCAGGGCAGCCGGACCGTCACGAGGACCAGCAGGATCAGGACGAGGGCGGCCCCCGTCAGCGGCAGCGCGGTGCGCGTCATGGCGGAACGCCCGGTCACCCGGCCACCATAGACGAATGAAACGGCCAGACCGGCCATGAGGGACGTAAGGCCGATAAGGGTCACGTCGGATGTGAAGGCGCCCCGGGCCGATCCGGCCCGGGGCGCCTCGTACGGCCGCGCCGTTACGCGTGCGTGCGCAGCAGCGTCCGCATCGTCCGCATCGCCACCGAGAGGTTGGACAGGTCGAACTCGTCCGAGCCGCGGATCTCCTCCAGCGTCGTGCGGGCCCGCCCGAGGATCGCGGCGTTGTTCTGCTCCCACGCCTTGAACCGCTGCTCGGGGGTCGACGTGCCGTTGCCCGCCGCCAGGACGTCGGCGGTGAGCGACGCGTGCGCCGCGTACAGGTCCTCGCGGATCGCCGCGCGGGCCATGGACTGCCAGCGGTCGGTCCGGGGCAGATCACTGATCCGGTCCATCAGCTGGGTGACGCCGAGCCGGTCGGCGAGGTCGTAGTACACCTCGGCGACCTCCAGCGGCTCCTTGCCCATGCGGTCGGCCACCGACACGATGTCGAGCGTCGCGAAGGCCGAGGAGAACCCGGCCACCCGCGTGGCCGGCTCGTCGGGGACGCCGGCGGCGGTCAGCTCGTCGTAGATGTGCTGGTACCACTCGGCGTCCGCGCCGCGCAGCAGCTTCGGCAGCTGGGCCCACACCTGCTCGACGCGCTCGGCGAAGAACTCGACCGTCTCCGCCAGCTCCAGCGGCTGCGGCCGGTTGTTGAGCAGCCAGCGCGTGCCGCGCTCGACCAGGCGGCGCGAGTGCAGCCGGATCCGGGTCTGGACGGCGGCGTCGACCGTGGTGTCCAGGGCCTCCACGGCGTCCCACACCGGGGAGGACCGGAAGATCGCCCGGGCCGCGGTCTGCGCCCGCACGATCTCCTCGAGCGAAGCACCGGTCTCCTCGCGCATCCGGTGCAGATACGTCGTACCGCCCGTGTTGACCGTGTCGTTGACCAGGACGGTCGTCGTGATCTCGCGGCGCAGCGGGTGGCTGTCGACCTGCTCGGCGAACTGCTCGCGCAGCGCCGTCGGGAAGTACGCGTGCAGCAGGCCCTTGAGGTAGGGGTCGTCCGGCAGCGAGGTGTGCAGCAGCTCCTCGGCGACGGTGATCTTCGTGTAGGCCAGCAGCACGGCCGTCTCCGGGCCGGTCAGGCCCTGTCCGGTGCCGAGCCGCTCACGGATCTGGCGGTCCGTGGGCAGGAACTCCAGGGCCCGGTTGAGGTGGCCCTCCCGGACCAGGTGCCGCATGAAGCGCTGCTGGGCGTGGATCATGTCCTTGGACTGCGCGAGCGCGTTGGCGATCGCGGTGTTCTGCGCGTAGTTGTTGCGCAGGACCAGGGCGCCGACCTCGTCGGTCATCCGGGCGAGCAGCTTGTTGCGCTGCTTGACGGTCATGTCGCCGTCCTTGACGAGACCGTTGAGCAGGATCTTGATGTTCACCTCGTGGTCGGAGGTGTCCACGCCGGCGCTGTTGTCGATGGCGTCGGTGTTGATCCGGCCGCCCTGCAGTGCGAACTCGATCCGGCCCAGCTGGGTCAGGCCCAGGTTGCCGCCCTCGCCGACGACCTGGGTCCGCAGGTCCCTGCCATCGACGCGGATGGCGTCGTTGGCCTTGTCGCCGACGTCGGCGTTGGACTCGGTGGACGCCTTGACGTACGTGCCGATGCCGCCGTTCCACAGCAGGTCCACGGGGGAGCTGAGGATCGCCTTCATCAGCTCGGCCGGGGTCATCTTGGTGATGCCCGACTCGATGCCGAGGGCCTCGCGGATGTGCGCGTTGACCGGGATCGACTTGGCCGAGCGCGGGAAGACGCCGCCGCCCGCAGAGAGCAGTTCGGTGTTGTAGTCCTCCCACGACGAGCGCGGCAGCTCGAACAGCCGGCGGCGCTCGGCGTACGAGGTGGCCGCCTCCGGGTTCGGGTCGACGAAGATGTGCCGGTGGTCGAAGGCGGCGACCAGGCGGATGTGCTCGCTGAGCAGCATGCCGTTGCCGAAGACGTCACCGGACATGTCGCCGATGCCGACGACGGTGAAGTCCTGGGTCTGGGTGTCCACGCCCAGCTCCCGGAAGTGCCGCTTGACGGACTCCCAGGCGCCGCGGGCGGTGATGCCCATGCCCTTGTGGTCGTAGCCCGCGCTGCCGCCGGAGGCGAAGGCGTCGCCGAGCCAGAAGTTGTAGGACTCGGCGACCTCGTTGGCGATGTCGGAGAACTTGGCGGTGCCCTTGTCGGCGGCGACGACGAGGTAGGTGTCGTCCTCGTCGTGCCGGACGACGTCCGCGGGGTGCACGACCTCGCCGGCGACCATGTTGTCGGTGATGTCGAGCAGCGCCGAGATGAACGTCTTGTAGCTGGCGATGCCCTCCGCCATCCACGCGTCGCGGTCGACGCCCGGGTCGGGCAGCTGCTTGGCGACGAAGCCGCCCTTGGCACCGACCGGCACGATGACGGTGTTCTTCACCATCTGCGCCTTGACCAGGCCGAGGATCTCGGTGCGGAAGTCCTCCCGGCGGTCCGACCAGCGCAGACCACCGCGCGCGACCTTGCCGAAGCGCAGGTGCACGCCCTCGACGCGCGGCGAGTACACCCAGATCTCGAACGCCGGGCGCGGCGCGGGCAGGTCGGGGATGGCCCGCGGGTCGAACTTCATGGAGACGTAGTCGTGCGGCACGCCGCCGCTCGCCTCCTGGAAGAAGTTGGTCCGCAGCGTCGCCTTGATGACGGTGAGGAAGGACCGCAGGATCCGGTCCTCGTCCAGGCTCGCGACCTGGTCGAGGGCGGCGTCGACCTCTTCGAGCAGGGCGTCGACGATCTCCCGCCCGGCACGCTGCCGCTCCGGCGCCATCCGCGCCTCGAACAGGTTGATGAGCAGGCGGGTGGTGTGGACGTTGTTGCGGAGGGTGTCCTCCATGTAGTCCTGGCTGAACGTCGAACCGGCCTGCCGCAGGTACTTGGCGTACGCGCGCAGCACCATCGCCTCGCGCCAGGTCAGGCCGGCGCTGAGCACGAGGGCGTTGAAGCCGTCGTTCTCCGCCTTGCCGGTCCAGGTGGCGGCGAAGGCGTCCTGGACGCGCTCGCGGGCGTCGTCGCCGAGGTACTCGGCGCCGCCGGCCGGCGCCTTGGGCATGCGCAGACCGAAGTCGTAGATCCAGGCCGTGGTGCGGTCCGCGCAGCGCAGCTCGTAGGGCCGCTCGTCGGTGACCTCGACGCCGAGCCGGCTGAGGACCGGCAGCACGGCGGACAGGGAGACCGAGCCGCCCTTCTGGTAGATCTTGAAACGCCGTTCCTCGGGCGCGGCGCCGACCGGCTCGTACAGGCTCAGCTCGAAGGTCTTCCCCTCGTCGAGCCGCTCCAGGTGGCCGAGGTCGGCGACCGCGGAGCGCGGGCCGTGGTCGGCCTTGTAGCCCTCGGGGAACGCGGATCCGTAGTGGCGCAGCAGCTCCGCGGCGCGTTCCTCGCCGAACTCGGCGGTGAGCGCCTCGCCGAATCCGTCGGCCCAGGAGCGGGCGGCCTCGACGAGACGGGCCTCGACGCGCTCCTTGTCGGCGTCGGACAGGTGCGGCAGCTCGGTGCCCTGCGGAACGCGGACCACGAAGTGCAGCCGGGAGAGGATCGACTCGGTGTTCCAGGCGGTGAAGTCGACGCTGGTGCCGCCGAGCTCCTCCTTGAGGATGTCGATGATCCGCAGCCGGACGCCGGTGGTGTAGCGGTCGCGGGGGAGGTAGACGAGGGCCGAGTAGTAGCGGCCGTACTCGTCCTGGCGCAGGTAGAGCCGCAGGCGGCGCCGCTCCTGGAGGTAGAGCACGGAGGTGACGATCGGCTCCAGCTCCTCGACGGAGGTCTGGAACATCTCGTCGCGCGGGTACGTCTCCAGGATCTGCAGCAGGTCCCGCCCGTCGTGGCTGTTGGGCGAGAACCCGGCCCGCGCCAGCACCTCCTCCACCTTGCGCCGTACGACCGGCACCCGGCGCACGGACTCGGTGTAGGCCGCGGAGGAGAACAGGCCGAGGAAGCGGCGCTCGCCGACGACGTTGCCGTTCTCGTCGAACTTCTTGACGCCGACGTAGTCGAGGTACGACGGCCGGTGCACGGTGGCCCGGCTGTTCGCCTTGGTCAGCACCAGCAGCCGGTGCTCGCGGGCCTTGGCCCGGGCGTCGGCGGGGAGCCGCTCGAAGGAGGGGCTGACGGGGTGGCTCTCGTCGCTCTCGTGGTGCGGGTCGGAGCGCAGGACGCCGAGGCCGGTGCCGGGCACCGCGGCGAGGGAGTCGTCCTCGCGCAGCTGGTACTCGCGGTAGCCGAGGAAGGTGAAGTGGTCGTCGGCCAGCCAGCGCAGCAGCTCGCGGGCCTCCTCCAGCTCCCGCGCGGAGAGGTCCTGCGGGGTGGCCTCGGTCGGCAGCTGCTCCGCGATGCGGACGGCCGCGTCCCGCATCTTGCCCCAGTCCTCGACCGTTTCGCGGACGTCGTTCAGGACTCGCAGCAGGTCGGCGGTGATCTGCTTGAGGTCACCGCGGTCGGTCTCGCGGTCGATCTCGACGTGGATCCAGGACTCGACGTGCGCGTCGTGCGGGAGGTCGGCGGTGGGCGGGCCGGCGAGCACCTCGACGAGCTTGCCGGCGATGTCGCGCCGCACGACGATCTGCGGGTGGACGACGACGTGGATGCCGCGGCCCTGGCGGGTCAGCTCGTTGGTGACCGAGTCGACGAGGAAGGGCATGTCGTCCGTGACGACCTCGACGACGGAGTGGCTGCACGTCCAGCCGTTCTCCTCGACCGTCGGGGTGTGCACGCGGACGTTCGCCGTGCCCTGCGGGCGGTTCTCGGCCAGCCGGTAGTGCGAGACGGCGGCTCCGAAGACGTCGACCGGGTCGCGGTCGGCCAGGTCCTCCGGGGCGGTGTGCCGGTAGTAGCGCTGGAGGAACGCGAACACGGATGCGTAGTCCGGGGCGCCGTCCGGGGCCTCCGGGGTGCCCGGAGTTCCCTCGCCCGTCGTCCCGGTCGGTAGGTGCCCCCCGACCGGGCTGTTCTCAGCTACCCGCGCAGCCCTTTCGAGCAGCTCGGCCTTGGCTTCGTCCAGCTTGGTCTGCATTGTCCTCTGACTCCTGTCGCGCGCCGTTGCGTGACGTAGAAGGAAGTACGGTCTCCTGCCTTCCGGCATGACGTCGGGACCCGGGGTGTCCGGTTCCCTTCGACGCTATGCCGCAAGACGAGAGGAGCGGGGGCATATCAGCCAATGTCGCCGCCATCGCCGGGTGTGACTTCGCTCTCGCGGTCACGGTCCGGGGAGTGCGCGGCGCCGTACCGGGGGCCTCTGCTGCCCCGTCCCGCCCGCGAGGATCAGCGACCGCCGCCCGGCCACGGATGTCGTCCGTGCGTGCCGGGCGCAGGGCAGGGGCACCAGTGCCCCCGCGAACTATCGCGCTGATCACGCCACCAGGCTATCGCCCCGCCCGGGCTCCCCGTCATGAGCCGCTTGTGTACAAAACCGGACCCGCAAGTTGGACGTTCCGCACAGCCGCGGGACGCGTCGCGGAAGAGCCGCGGGACCGGCCGCGGGGCACGGCCTCGCGGCGCCGTCATGCCGCCAGCCGCTCCGCCACCACCACGGCCTCCCCCAGCGTGTCCACCACCGGCACCCCGACGCCCTCGAGACTGGCCCGGCTGTGCGATCCCCCGGTGTACAGCACCGCTGCGGCGCCCACGTGCCGCGCCGCCACCGCGTCGTCCGCGGCGTCCCCGATCACCACCGTGCGAGCGGGTTCGACGCCGGTCAGCGCCAGCTCCGCGAGGTGGCGCACCATGTGCTCGGCCTTGCTGCCGCCGGAGGGCCCGGTCCGCCCGTCGACGCGTATGAAGTGCGTCTCGATCCCCAGCCCCTTGACCAGCGGCACCAGCTCGTCATGGCCGTACATGCTGAGGATCGACTGGCTGCGCCCCGCCGACCGCCACCCGGCGAGCAGCTCCGTGGCCCCCTCGGTGAGCCGGCACCGGCCCCGGTGCGCGGTGTAGTGCCGCTGGAAGGTGGCGTCCATGACCTGCCACTCGGCGTCGGTGGGCAGCCGCCCCATCAGCCGCTCGTAGAACTTCGGCACGGGCACGCAGTACAGCGCCCGGTACTGCTCCAGCGTGATCGGCGTCAGTCCCAGCTCGGCGAAGGCCGCGTTCGTCGCGCCGATGATCGCGTCGTTGTCGTGGAACAGCGTGCCGTTCCAGTCCCACACGATGTGTGCGCCCGTGTGCATCCCCATGCCCGAAAACGTACCCGCCGCCACTGACAATCGGCGGGCCGCGGTGTGAACGGCCTGGTCACACCAGGTTCGGGAGCTCCTGCGTCGCGTACCACAGCAGTTCGTGCTCCTCCGCTCCGTCCACGACGAACAGGGCCTCGTCGTCCCCGCCGTCGGCCGCCGCGAGGGCCTCGGCCGCGGCGGTCACGTCCGCCTCCGCGTCGGCGGAGTCGACGTGCACCGAGGCCGCCTTGGCCAGCGGCAGGGGCCCGGAGAGCCGGACCTCGCCCGGCGCGGCCCGGTCGAGGTCCCGGTCGGAGCCGGAGGAGACGGCGGCGTCGGGCACGTCGGCGGCGACCACGACCCGGCGCCGCGACGCCGCCGCGTCGGCCGCCAGCAGTCGCAGCGAGGCCAGCGCGGCACGGTTCAGGGCGGCGTACTCCAGCTCCTCCGTGTCCTGCGACCGGTACCACTCGCGCAGCGCGGGCGTGACGGCGTAGGCCGCGAGCGGCCCGGTCCCCAGCTCCCCCGTCCGGTGCGCCTCCGCGAGGCCGGGCAGGGTCAGGGGGACGTAGACGCGCATGAGTCTGCCGCTTTCGTGATCGGGACGGGACGGGACGGGACGAGGACGGGCCGGAGGCCGGAAGGAGCCTTCAGGATACGTGCGGGTGTCCCCTTTCGGGTTCCCACCCTGGGCGTCCGACGCGTCCACCCCGGGCCCGGAATTCACCCGGCCCACCCGCACCGCGCCGGGCTCCACGACCACCCCGGTCACTCGGATAGGTGAACCTTCCTGCCCCCTCGACGCGGTGGCCCGCCTCCTTGCCGTGCCGCCCCTCCACCCCGTACAAGATCCCCGACGACGAAGTTACCGCCCGGTATCGCCCGGGCCGCCGAACGGGGACCCCCTTGCGCAAGGTCATGACCAGGACCCAGCTCCGCCCGAGCAACCCGCCCTTCCCCACGCCGGACGGCTCCCTCGCCCCCGCCCCGCCCCGGGGCCCCGGCCCCGGCCCGGCACTCCAGCCGCCCCGTCGCACGCCACCGACCGGTCCCACGGCCGGCCCGCCCCACGCCTCCGGCGTCGGCCCCGCGCCCCTGCCGCCCGGCCCTACACTGCCGACCGCCCCCACCTCCCGCACACCCGGCACCCCCGCCTCCCACGGCCCGGGAGAAGCGCCGGCCGACCTCGCCGAGGCCGCGCCACGCATGCCCGGCGGGCTCCCGCCCCGCAGGCCCGGCGGACGCACCACACGCGCCGCGGCCCCGGCGGACGTCCGCCGGGTTCCCCGGCCGGTCCCAGCGGTCCCGTACGCGGCCTGCGGACACCCGTCCGCCTACGCCCGGCGGCCCGGCCCGTGCCGCCAGGACGGGGCCCGCCGAGGCACCGGGCACCCCCGGCCCGCCCCCTGCGCCCCACCCCACCACGGCCTCCGGGGTGCGCCCCTCCACGCTCCCCGGCCCGGCTACGGCGCCGCCCCGGCCCTGGCCACGCCACGGTGTCCACACCGGGCCCCACCGGGAGCGCCCGCACGGTCCCTGTCACGCGCCCGGCCACCCCGGCCCGCCCGTCCACCCGGCCCGCCACAGCGCCCCGTGTCCCCGCGCAGGCCCCGCGCCGCCCCGTTCCGCAGCTCCGGCCCACCGACCACTTCGCCGAGCTGCTCCTCGGCGTCCTCAGCGGGCGGCGCCCCGTCCACTCGATGCTCCGCCACACGGTCGGCCGCGCCTACGACGACCTGGCCCACCTCGCCGAACGCGGGCCCCTGCGCACCCGCGGCGCCCTGCCCGTCGTCCGCGACATCGGGTACTTCGAGCCCCGGCCGGGCGCCCTGGAGGTCTTCGCCCGCATCGGCGCGGGCGACCGGCTGCGCGCCATGGCCTTCCGCCTGGAGCAGGGCAGGGACCTGCGCTGGCGCTGCACGGCGGTGGAACTCGGCGGTCCCCGCGGTCCCCGGGCCGACGACGACTGAAGCGGGCGCGTGCGGCGCGTGCGAGCGGGCCCGGGCCCGGACAGACCGGAAGGGCCGGTCACCCGCGGGGTGACCGGCCCTTCCCGACCGCTACGGCGCCCGCAGGCCCCGCACCGTCACTTCTTGCGGCGCCGTCCGCCCTTCGCCTGCTTGCGGCGCTCCGCGCGCGTGAGCCCGTCGGACTGGGCCTGACCGGCCTCGCCGTCGGTGAACTCACCCTCGACGACCCCGCCCTCGCCGTCCACGGTCGGCGCGGAGAAGTGCAGGTCACGACGCTGCGGCGCGTCAAGGCCCTTGGCCCGGATCTCCGGACGGGCCCCCGTCTGGGCCGGGACCGCGTCCTGGACGTCCTTCTCCAGCGACGGTGCCGTGTCCTCGACCGGGACCTCCTCGACCTGCTGCTCGACCTGGACCTCCAGGTTGAACAGGTAGCCGACGGACTCCTCCTTGATGCCCTCCATCATGGCCTGGAACATGTCGAAGCCCTCGCGCTGGTACTCGACCAGCGGGTCCTTCTGCGCCATCGCGCGCAGACCGATGCCCTCCTGGAGGTAGTCCATCTCGTAGAGGTGCTCGCGCCACTTGCGGTCCAGGACCGACAGGACGACCCGGCGCTCCAGCTCACGCATGATCTCGGAGCCGAGCTGCGCCTCACGCGCCTCGTACTGCTCCATGATGTCGTCCTTGATGGACTCCGCGATGTAGTCCGCGGTCAGTCCGGCCCGGTCGCCGGCCGCCTCCTCCAGCTCCTCGACGGTGACCTTCACCGGGTAGAGCTGCTTGTAGGCGCCCCACAGCCGGTCGAGGTCCCAGTCCTCCGGGAAGCCCTCGGCGGTCTCGGCCTGCACGTAGGCGTCGATCGTGTCGTTCATGAAGTGCTGGATCTGCTCCTGCAGGTCCTCGCCCTCCAGGACGCGGCGCCGCTCGCCGTAGATGACCTCGCGCTGGCGGTTGAGCACCTCGTCGTACTTCAGGACGTTCTTACGCGTCTCGAAGTTCTGCGTCTCGACCTGCGACTGTGCGGAGGCGATCGCGCGCGTGACCATCTTGTTCTCGATCGGCACGTCGTCGGGGACGTTGGCCATCGACATCACGCGCTCGACCATCTGGGCCTTGAACAGCCGCATCAGGTCGTCGCCCAGGGAGAGGTAGAAGCGGGACTCGCCGGGGTCGCCCTGACGGCCGGAACGACCGCGCAGCTGGTTGTCGATACGGCGCGACTCGTGCCGCTCGGTACCGAGGACGTAGAGGCCGCCGAGGTCTTTGACCTCTTCGAACTCGGCCTTGACCGCCTGCTCGGCGCGCTCCAGCGCGGCGGGCAGGGCCGCCGCCCACTCCTCGATGTGCTCCTCGGGGTCGAGGCCCCGCTGGCGCAGCTCCGCCTCCGCGAGGTCCTCGGGGTTGCCGCCGAGCTTGATGTCCGTACCACGGCCGGCCATGTTCGTGGCCACCGTGACGGAGCCCTTGCGGCCCGCCTGGGCGACGATCGTCGCCTCCCGGTCGTGCTGCTTGGCGTTGAGCACCTCGTGCTGGACACCGCGCTTGCTGAGCTGCTGCGAGAGGTACTCGGACTTCTCGACCGAGGTGGTGCCGACGAGGATCGGCTGGCCCTTGCGGTGCTTCTCCTCGATGTCGTCGACGACCGCCTCGAACTTGGCGACCTCGGTGCGGTAGATCAGGTCGGACTGGTCCTTGCGGACCATCGGCCGGTTGGTCGGGATGGGCACCACGCCGAGCTTGTAGATCTGGTGGAACTCGGCGGCCTCGGTCATCGCCGTACCGGTCATGCCGGACAGACCGGGCTGTTCCTTGTCGTCGTGGTCGTGGCGCTTGTAGAGGCGGAAGAAGTTCTGGAGGGTGATCGTGGCGAGCGTCTGGTTCTCGTCCTTGATGTCCACCCCTTCCTTCGCCTCGATCGCCTGGTGCATGCCCTCGTTGTAGCGGCGGCCGGCGAGGATACGGCCGGTGTGCTCGTCGACGATCATGACTTCGCCGTCGAGGACGACGTAGTCCTTGTCCTTCTTGAAGAGTTCCTTGGCCTTGATGGCGTTGTTCAGGTAGCCGACGAGGGGGGTGTTCACCGACTCGTAGAGGTTGTCGATGCCCAGCCAGTCCTCGACCTTGGCGACGCCCGACTCGTGGATGGCGACGGTGCGCTTCTTCTCGTCGACCTCGTAGTCGCCGGTCTCCTCGATGCCCTTGAGGGTGTTGCCGGCCTCCCCCTTCTTCAGGCGGGTGACCAGCTTGGCGAAGTCGCCGTACCACTTGGTGGCCTGGTCGGCCGGGCCGGAGATGATCAGCGGCGTACGGGCCTCGTCGACGAGGATGGAGTCGACCTCGTCGACGATGGCGAAGTTGTGGCCGCGCTGGACGAGTTCGTCCTTGGACCACGCCATGTTGTCGCGCAGGTAGTCGAAGCCGAACTCGTTGTTCGTGCCGTAGGTGATGTCGCAGCCGTACATCTCGCGGCGCTGGGCCGGGGTCTGGTTGGCGAGGATGCAGCCGACGTTCAGACCCAGGAACTTGTGGACGCGGCCCATCATCTCGGAGTCGCGCTCGGCCAGGTAGTCGTTGACCGTGACGATGTGCACGCCCTCGCCGGACAGGGCGTTGAGGTAGGCGGGCAGGGTGCCGACGAGGGTCTTGCCCTCACCGGTCTTCATCTCGGCCACATAACCCATGTGCAGGGCCGCGCCGCCCATGATCTGCACGTCGTAGTGGCGCTGGCCCAGCACGCGCTTGGCGGCCTCGCGGACGGTCGCGAAGGCTTCGGGCAGCAGGTCGTCAAGGCTCTCACCGTCGGCGTAGCGCTGCTTGTACTCGTCGGTGAGGGCCCGCAGCTCGGCGTCGGAGAGGTCAGCGAAGTCCTCTTCGATGGAGTTGACCTGGTCCGCGATGCGGTGCAGCTTGCGCAGGATCTTGCCTTCGCCTGCACGCATGAGCTTCGAGAGGACGGACACGGGGGTTGGTCTCCTTGCCGGTCGGGCCTGGGACGGTCGGTTTCCTTTGACGGACTGAGCAACGGCCATCGTATGCGAGGACCCCACCGCCCCGGGAGGCTGCCGTAACGGGGACCGTCCACTCCTTGCGTCCAGCTTCGCTGTCCGCTGTCACCCGTTCAACGTCCGGGCACCGCGGATGGTGCCGCACCCCTCGACGAATCGCACGGAACGTGATCGATCATTCACACTCGGCAAAGACGGCACAGGAATGGCGTCCGCCACCGGGCTCCGCGCAGAATCGGCCGATGGAACCCGTCACGCTCACCACCGACCGCCTCGTCCTGCGCACGGTCGGCCCCCAGGACACCGAGGCCGTGTACGCCGCCGCGCAGGACCCCGACATCCGGCGCTGGACGACGATTCCCTCCCCCTACCTTCCGGAGCACGCGCGGAGCTTCACGGAGCAGCTGGTCCCCGACGGCTGGGCGAACGACTCGATGTTCACCTTCGGCCTCTTCCTCCCCGCCGGGGACCTGGTGGGCATGCTCGGCGTCACGATGATCTCCCTGGGCGTCGGCGAGATCGGGTTCTGGGGCACCAAGGAGCATCGCGGCCGGGGCTACGTCACCGAGGCCGCCGTCGCCGCCTCCCGCTGGGCGTTCACGGAGCGGGCCGTGGACCGCCTGGAGTGGCGTGCCGAGGTCGGCAACACGGCCTCCCGCGCGGTGGCCCGGCGTGCGGGCTACACCGTGGAGGGCACGCTGCGCTCCGCGATCAACAACAAGGGCGTACGCCGCGACTGCTGGGTCGGTTCGCTCCTGCCCTCCGACCTCTCCCTCCCGTCCACGTCCCCGTACCTCCCGGCGCCGTAAGGCGACCCCGGCCCCGCTGTCAGACCCACCGCCTATCGTGCGGACGTATGACGACCCTCCCGCCCCCCGCCACGGAACTGTCCGCAGACGAGGCCCGCCGTCTCGCCCTCCGCGCGCAGGGTTTCCTCGGCGCCCCCGACCGCCGCGCGGGCGTCCGCGGTGTCCTCCGTCACCTGGGCGCGGTGCAACTCGACACCATCTCGGTCCTTGCCCGCTCCCACGAGCTCGTCCCGTACGCCCGCCTGGGCGCCGTCGGCCGCCGCACCGTCGACGACGCCTACTGGACGGACACCCACGCCTTCGAGTACTGGTCCCACGCCGCCTGCGTCCTGCCCATCGAGGAGTGGCCGCACTTCGCCTTCCGCCGCCGCGCCTACCGCAACCGCCCGCACTGGAACCACCACCTCCCCGACGGCGACTACGACCGCGTCATCGAGCAGCTGCGCGCCGAGGGCCCGCTGACCGCGACGGACCTGGGCGGCGCGAAGAAGACCAGTGAGTGGTGGGACTGGTCGGGCACGAAGGTCGCCGTCGAGCGCGCGCTCATGTACGGCGAGGTGGTGTGCGTGGAACGCCGCGGCTGGAAGCGGGTGTACGACCTGGCCGAGCGCGCGGTCCCGGCCGCGCTGCTCCACGACGACCTGGACGACACCGAGTGCGTGCGCCGCCTGGTCCGCCTGGCCGGTCGGTCCCTGGGCGTCGGCACGCGCGCGGACATCGCGGACTACCACCGTCTCAAGGCCGAGCAGGTCGACGCCGTGATCGCCGACTCGGGCCTGGTGCCGGTCACGGTGCAGGGCTGGGGGCGGCCGGCCTGGGCGGACCCGGCGGCCCTGGAGACTCCTCCGCGCGGACGCCACCGCACCACGCTGCTCTCCCCCTTCGACTCCCTCGTCTGGGAGCGGGCGCGCACGGAGCGGATCTTCGGCTTCACCCATCGCCTGGAGGCGTACGTGCCCAGGCACAAGCGGGTGCACGGCTACTTCGCGATGCCGGTCCTGGCCGGCGGTCGGCTGGTCGGCCGGGTGGACCCGGCCCGCGAGGGACGCACGCTGGTCGCCAAGCAGGTCACGCTGGCCGGCTCCAAGGCGGCTCCCGCGGTGGCGCAGGCCCTGGTCGAGGCGGCGAGCTGGGTGGATTGCACGGACGTGCGCGTGGAGCGGGTGGACGCACCGGACCTGCGCGACGCGCTCACCGCAGAACTGTCCCGGCTGCTCGGCTGACCGGGGCCGGGCACCGGGGAGGGGAACCGGGGCCCCGGGAACCGGCTCACCGGATCTCGAGGATCTTCTCCCGCATCGCGTACACCACGGCCTCCATCCTGGAGTGCAGCTGGAGTTTCTCCAGGATGTTGCGTACGTGGTTCTTCACGGTGTTCTCGGAAATGAACAGTTCCTTGGCGATGTCCCGGTTGTTCATTCCCGTGGCGACGAGCTTGAGGACCTCCAGCTCCCGGTCCGTGAGCCGGGGCGCGGGCACCAGTCGGCGTTCGTCCGTCCGCTGGATCATCGACTTGAACTCGGTGAGCAGTTTCGACGCCATGGACGGGCTGATCTGGGACTGCCCGTCGGCCACCGCTCGAATGGCGGTGGCCACCTCGTCCGTCGAGATCTCCTTGAGGAGATAACCGGTCGCGCCCGCCTTGATCGCGTCGTAGAGGTCGGCCTCCTCGTCGCTGATCGTCAACATGATGATCTTGGCGCTGGGGGCCACCTCCTTGATGGAGGTGCAGGCCTCGATACCGCCCCGCTTCGGCATCCGCACATCCATCAGGACGATGTCGGGCAGCAGGTCGGCGGCCTTCTCCACGGCCTCGGCGCCGTCACCGGCCTCTCCGACGACCTGGATGTCCTCCTCGGCCGCGAGCACGATCTCCAGGCCGCGGCGGAAGAGGGCGTGGTCGTCCACCACCAGGACCCTGATCGGCTCGTCGCGTGCGGAGGCCGCGTCCGCGTCCGGGCCCATGCCGACGGCCCCGTCGTCGATTCCGTGGTCGACGCCCGCGCCCCGCATCGGTCCGAAACTGTCCGCCATCGTTCCTCCCCCTGAAGGCTGTGGCCCGAGGTCCTGAGCCATCGCCAACCCAGAGCAACGACCCACCGGTTGGGCCGTTGCCGCCATGATTCCATGCCCCGCCGACACCGGGGTGCCCGAGCGGGCAGCCAAGGGGGTCGCACACCCTCGCGCACCGTCGCACACCGGTGCCCCTGGGGGCGCACACGCACTCCAGGGGCACCGGTCAGCGGTCACCCGGCGAGGTCAGCCGCCGAGCGCGTCGCCCGCGTCGGGAGCGTGCGCCTGCGTGACCATCGTGTCCGTGGTCAGGTGGATCACGCCGTAGTCGTAGGCGTGCCGCCGGTAGACCACGCTGGGCTCCTTCGTCTCGGAGTCGACGAACAGGTAGAAGTCGTGCCCGACCAGCTCCATCTCGTAGAGCGCCTGGTCGAGGGACATCGGGGCGGCCACGTGGGTCTTCTCCCGGACGACGAGCGGGCCGTCGCCCTGGACCTCCAGCGAGCCGATCTTCTTGGTGGGGACGCCGTCCTGCCTCTCCGTCGGAACGACGGCGCCGTTCCCGTCGAGCGTCGCCGCTCCGGGTACGTGGTCGGCGACCTCGGCCGCCGAGATCCGACGCGCGCCACGGCGCGAGAAGCGCTTGTCGTGCTGCTTGCGCAGCCGTGCGCCCAGCTTCTCCGCCGCCAGGTCGAGCGCCGCGTAGGGGTCGCTCGCCGCCGCCTCGGCCCGGATCACCGGACCGCGGGAGCGGAGCGTGATCTCCACTCGGTCACAGCGGTCGGCCTGCCGGGGGTTCGGCTCCTTGGACACCTCGACGTCGAGGCTGATCACCTTGCCATCGAGCTTCTGGATCTTCTCCAGCTTCAGCTTCTCGGCCACGTGCTTCCGGAACCGCTCGGGCACCTCGGTCTTGCGGCCCTTGACGACGATGTCCACGCAGAACTCCGTTCCCGGATCGCCCCGCTTCAATGGCGGAGCATCTCCCTTTTGCACCAGGTTCCGGTCCATCCCGAAACCTCGGACTCGGTGACGTCCACCTCCTCCCCCGCGGGCGCGATCTCCACTCCACCGGCGCGGGTGATGACGGTGAAACCCGCAGCACGGCATTCAGATTCGAGAGGTGTGGCCTGCGGCTTTTCCTCACAACCGAACATATCTCGCCCGGACGGATGTCGTCACCCTCTACCGCGGTGTACCTCCGTTCCGGTGAATTGGCCCTCTCATTACCTGCAACGTCGTAAGTTCTCAGTCAGTTCCGGTTTGTTTCGAAGGAATCGGGTGGGGCCGCGACCACTGCCGCGCAGATCGCTTCACGGATCACGCCACCGCCTTCGTGTGAGCCCGTCATTCGGGGCCCGGTCTTCCGTTCCTCTCTGCCTTCCCCTGCGGCCGCCGGATACACAGCCGATCTCGTGCTCCGGTACGTGCCGGGCCCGGTCCGCCGCTCAACGGCGGTGTCCGTCGCCGCGCGCACCGCACGGGCCGCCTCGGACAACGAGGCGCCCGTCGTCATGAGGTCGTCGACCAGAACGACCGCTCCGCCGCCGCGCAGCAGCCCGACGCCGCCCGGAGCCACCGCCAGCGCGCCGGCCAGGTTGGCCAACCGCTGCCGGGCGTCGAGCCCCGTCTGGTCCACCACGGCGTGCCGCTGCCGCAGCACGGCCAGCACCCGGGCGGACGTCCCGGTGCGCCGCAGCTCCCCCGCGGCCGCGAGGGCGATCCGTCGCGCGGGGTCGTGGCCCCGCGTGCGCACCGCTACGGGTGCCGACGGCACGGGTACGAGCAGCAGGGGTCTCCGCACGCACCCGGCTCCCGTGCCGGCGTCGCTCGGCCACGCCTCCCCGGGCGCCTCCCGCAGCCCGAACCGCACCGCCCCCGCCAGCGCCGCCCCGAGCGGTGCCGTGAGGGCCAGTACGCCCCGCTCCTTGTGGGCGAGCAGGGTGGCCCGGACCTCGTCCACGTAGGGCGCGGCCGCGTGCACCGCGGGCAGGCCGGGCGGCTCCGGCGCCGGACGCACCCGGCACGGCGGGGCTCCGCCCAGCGCCGTACGGCACCGGGGGCAGAGCACGGCGCGACCTCTGCCGCAGCCCCCGCACTCGGCCGGCAGCACCAGGTCCGTCAGGTCCTGCCACCATCCACGCACTGTCCGTGTTCCCCGCATGGCAACCACTGTGCCCACACCTGAGGGACCCTGCTGAGCCTGTGGAAAACCGGCCCGCCACCTTCCCGACGCTCTGTGGAAAACCCCGGACGGCCGACTCCGCGTACCCCCCGCACGAGTGAACGCCCGACCCCGTCAGGGCGGTGGGACAGCCCCTCGGGGACAGTGGCGCACCGGTCCGGGGCAGCGGCACACACCGGTGGCGGGCAACGCCGCGCACCCCTCCCCGCAGCGGTACACCGCCCCGGACCACGGGCGCCTCACCCCGGATAGACCGGCGCGGTCCCCTCCGTCACCTTCTGCCACTGGAGCCCGGACGGCAGCCGCACGATCATGTCCTCCGAGTACGCCACCAGCGGCAGCCGCTCGTCCTCGGTCGCGGCGATCTCCTTCACGCCGGTCAGCGCCGCGGGCACCGAGGCTTCCGGCGTCGAGCCGTCGACCTGGACGTAGCCGATCTGCTGGACGCCCCCGCGCTCGCGCCCGACCACCACGAGCCGGCTGTCACCGGCCCACGACATGGCCGTGACCTCTTCCAGCTCGGGGGTCGCGGAGCGCAGTTCGAGAACGGTGACCGCAGGCGGTTCGCCGGCCTTCTCGTCCCGTTCGATCCGTCCGATGAGCAGGGACCGCTTGCCCCCCTTCTCCACGACGAGCGCGATCCGCACCCCGTCGGCGGCCACCCGCACGGCCTGAACGCGCCCGTCCAGTCCCGGCGTCCGCACCTGCACCGGGTCGCCCCCGCCCTCCTTCAGCAGCAGCAGCCGCGGGTCGGCCGGGTTCCGGTCGGCGATCCACAGGTCGCCCTGCGCGTCCCAGCTGGGCGGGGTCAGCCGGTCGGTCTCGGCCTTGCCCCCGCTGACCAGTACCGGCTCACCGAGCGAACCGCCCGGCACCAGTGAACCGACGAACAGCGACTTGCTGTCGAGGGAGATCCCCGCCGCGCTGTGCTCGTCGCGCGAGACCGCCACCGACCGCAGGGCCTTCTGCCCCTCGCCCAGCGGGCCGGGCACCGGCTCCGGCCGGGTCCCGTTGCTGCCCGCGGCGATCCGCACCACGCGGTCGTCGGCGTCGACGAAGTACAGGTAGTCGGGCCGCTGCGCCGAGCCGCGGGTGGCGACCGTGTCGACCCGGTCCTCGGTCAGCGAGCACAGCTGCTTGCCGCCCGAGCGCAGTTCGACCTCCTCCACCGTCGGGGTGAGGTTCTGCAGCGTGAAGAGGAGCTGTGCGGCCATCTCGTCGCACTTGTCCGCACCGGCGCGGGCCGCCTTGTCGTTCAACGGCACGGTCAGCCTGCTGCGGTCGTCGGGCGTCAGCCCGGCGACGCCCTTCGCCAGCGCCGTACCGGTCGGGAAGCTGGACCTGACGACGGGGCTCAGCAGGCTCGTCGGCCCGCTGAGCAGGGACCGCACCACCTGGGTCGTCGGATCCACGCGCCGGCGCACGTAGACGGGGTCGGCGACCGCCGCCGGCTCCCGGCTCGGGCCGGTCTCGGCGTCCGCCCGCACCGCGGTGTTCGAGGCGAAGTAGTACCGGTTGACGGACATGTAGTTCCGCTGGAAGTCCGACTTGCCCATGACGACGCCCTGCGGCACCACGTCGATGCGCCACTGCCCGCTCTTCTCGTCCCGGGTCAGGTGCACCACCTGGCGGTACGAGCCGTCGGCCGGCGAGTACGACTGCTGCGCGTCCACCGTCGCGACCTTGGTGCCGGTCAGGGTGACCGAGTAGTCGTTGGCGTCCTCGCGGTTGGCCGAGTGGTTGGACTCGGTTCCCGGGCCGTCCGCGAGCACCGTCGCCGACCCTTCCGGCCGCCAGTTCTCCGCGGCGTCACGGGTCAGGTACTTCTGCGCCGTCTCGTAGTGCGGATCGTCGCTGGTCAGCGCTTCCAGGAAGCCTTGCACGATGTCGGAGGGCGTGGCGTCCTCCTGCGGCGGCATCGCGAACACCCGTACCTGCGGGTCCTGCCGGGGCGTGGACTCCACCCCCCGCAGGTCGCCGCTGTCGGGCATGGACGCACACCCCGCCAGCAGTACGACGCCGCAGGCCGTGTACGCCATCACGCGTGCCGGCCCCCGCCGACCGCCCCCCTCGCGGTCAGCGCCCACGAGATGCCTCCCCTTGCCTGCTCGATTCCTCCGGCCCGGTCTCCGGGCGGCTCGCCGCCTCCCGGGCCGGCCCGCCCTCCTGTCTCCGGGCGCCCGACACGGGTTTGGGCACCACGCGCGCGCCGTTGCCCGGCAGCGCCGTCGGGTCGGCCGTGGGGGCCGCCGTGGCCGTGCGCGGGGTTATCGGCCCCCGCGCGGACCCCGAGGGGGTCTGCCCGGCCGACGCCTGCGCCGGGACGCCCACCGGCCGGTCCGCGCCGCGCGGACGACCGGCGTCGTCGAGACCCGCGTCATGGAGCCCGCGATTGCGCCGCGAGTCCGTCGGCTCCAGCGGTATCGGCGAACCCCTCAGCGGCTCGTCCGCGGTCCTGGGCAGCGTCAGCCGGAACTGCGAGCCGCCACCCGGCTCGCCCCAGGCCTGCAGCCAGCCGCCGTGCAGCCGCGCGTCCTCCAGGGCGATCGACAGGCCGAGTCCCGTGCCGCCGGTGGTACGCGCGCGTGCCGGGTCGGCCCGCCAGAAGCGGCTGAAGACCCGGGTGGCCTCGCCGGGCTTGAGTCCGACGCCGTAGTCGCGCACCGCCACGGCGACCGCGCCCCCGGCGGCGGCGAGCTTGACGACGACGTCCCGGCCCTCACCGTGCTCGACGGCGTTGACGACGAGGTTGCGCAGCACGCGCTCCACGCGCCGGGCGTCCGCCTCGGCGACGACGGGCTGCTGGTCGCCGACTACGCGCACCCCCGTGCCCTTGCGCTCGGCCAGCGGCTCCGCACCGCTGACGACCCGCCGTACGACCTCCCTGAGGTCTATCGGCTCGGCCTCCAGCGCCGCGGCGCCCGCGTCGAAGCGGCTGATCTCCAGCAGGTCCGCGAGCAGGGTCTCGAACCGGTCCAGCTGGTCGGCGAGCAGTTCCGCCGACCGTGCGGTCACCGGGTCGAAGTCCACGCGCGCGTCATGGATGACGTCGGCCGCCATCCGTACGGTCGTCAGGGGTGTCCGCAGCTCGTGCGAGACGTCGGAGACGAACCGCCGCTGCATCCGCGACAGGTCCTCCAGCTGGCTGATCTTGAGCTGGAGGTTCTGCGCCATCTTGTTGAAGGCCTCGCCGAGGCGCGCGATGTCGTCCTCGCCGGTGACCTTCATCCGTTCCTGCAGCCGCCCGGCGGACAGCCGCTCGGCGATGCTCGCCGCCATCCGTACGGGCGTGACGACCTGGCGCACCACGAGCCAGGCGATGGCTCCCAGCAGCACGACGACGAAGAGCCCGGCCGTCGCGAGGGTGCCCCTGACCAGGCTGAGCGACTTCTCCTCCTGGGTGAGCGGGAAGAGGTAGTACAGCTGGTACGGCTCGCCGTTCGGGTCGTTGACCTGCTTGCCGATGACCAGTCCGGGCTGGGGGTCCTGGCCGGACTTGTAGACGATCCGGGTGTAGCTCTGGGCCGCGGCCGTGCCGTCCTCGATCCGGTCCCGCAGGTCCTCGGGGACGCTGACCTCCCAGACGACCGAGCCGGAGGCACGCGGGCCGCGTCCGCTGCCGCTCTCCCCGCCCATGGGGAGCGTGACGACGTCGAAGGCGCCCTGGCCGCCGCTGGAGAGCGACTTCACCAGTTCGCTCATCCACTGGATGACGTTCTGCGCGGGGCGGCCGTCCGCCGGGGTGGTGTCGTCACCGCCGGAGCTCGCCGCCTCCTCGGCCTTCTGCTTGGCCGCCGTGAACCCGCCGGTGGCCTGGCTCTGGGACGCCCTCACCTTGGCGTCCAGCAGGCCGTTGCGGACCTGCCCGATCACCACGAAGCCGAGCAGCAGCACCACACCCAGCGACATCAGCAGGGTGGTGGCGACGACCTTGAGCTGGATGTTGCGCCGCCACAGCCGCATGACGGGCAGCAGCGGACGGCGCACCCAGCGCATGAACAGACGGAGCACCGGGCTGCCCTGCACCCCGCCGTGGAGCAGCCCGCCCTCCAGCAGACGGCTCCAGCGCGAGCCGGGTGGCTTGTCCCCGCCGGGCTCGGGGCCGACAGGCCGCCCGGCGCGGGCCCCGGACCCGGGCGCCGAAGCGGCACTGTCCCTGGTCATGTCAGCTCGGTCCGGCCTTGTAACCGACCCCGCGGACGGTCACCACGATCTCCGGCTTCTCCGGGTCCTTCTCGACCTTGGAGCGCAGCCGCTGCACATGCACGTTGACCAGCCGGGTGTCGGCGGCGTGCCGGTAGCCCCAGACCTGCTCGAGGAGCACCTCGCGCGTGAACACCTGCCACGGTTTGCGGGCCAGCGCCACCAGCAGGTCGAACTCCAGCGGCGTCAGCGCGATCGACTGCCCGTCCCGCTTCACGGAGTGACCGGCCACGTCGATGACCAGGTCGCCTATGGCGAGCTGCTCGGGCGCCGGTTCCTCCGACCTGCGCAGGCGTGCCCGGATGCGGGCCACCAGCTCCTTCGGCTTGAACGGCTTCACGATGTAGTCGTCGGCACCCGACTCGAGACCGACCACGACGTCGACGGTGTCACTCTTCGCCGTCAGCATCACGATCGGCACGCCCGACTCCGCCCTGATCAGGCGGCACACCTCGATGCCGTCCCGACCGGGCAGCATCAGGTCGAGCAGCACCAGGTCGGGCTTGGTCTCCCGGAAGGCGGCCAGCGCCTTGTCGCCGTCGGCTACGAAAGATGGCTCAAAACCCTCACCACGCAGCACAATGCCGAGCATCTCGGCCAGTGCGGTGTCGTCGTCGACGACAAGGACTCGTCCCTTCATAAACGACATCATCCCATTAGCTAATCGTTACCTGGCGTGACCTGGCACACAGCGCGGCCAGGGCCTCGGCCGTCACGGGAGAAACCACGCCCTCTTCGGTGACGATCGCCGTCACCAGTTCGGGCGGGGTCACGTCGAACGCCGGGTTGTACGCCTGGGTCCCCAGGGGTGCCACCGGAATCCCGCCTCCCGCTCCCGCCACCGGCACCTGAGGTGCTGTGACCTCGGTCACTTCATATCCGGGGCGCTGCTCCACCTCGATGGACGCCCCGTCCGGCGTTTGCGGATCCATCGTCGTGACCGGCGCCACCACGATGAACGGCACATGGTGGTAGCGCGCGAGCACCGCGAGCGGATAGCTCCCCACCTTGTTCGCCACCGAACCGTCGGCGGCGATGCGGTCCGCGCCGATGAGCACCGCGTCCACCTCACCCGCCGCGAACAGCGAACCCGCCGCGTTGTCGGTGAGCAAGGTGTACGCCATGTCGTTGCGGGCCGCCTCGTATGCCGTCAGGCGAGCACCTTGCAGCAAGGGACGCGTTTCGTCCACCCACAGGCGCCGCAGCCGCCCCGAGCGGTGCGCCGCGAGCGCCACCGCGAAGGCGGTCCCCTCGCCGCCCGACACCAGCGCTCCGGTGTTGCAGTGGGTGAGGACGCGGTGTCCTCCGGCGGGCAGCAGCTCGTCGAGCAGCGCCAGTCCGTGCGCGGCCATCCGGGCGCTGGCCTCGGCGTCCTCCCGGTGCAGCGCCCGCGCCGCGCCAGCGCCGCCGCCGCGGCCTGCCCGGCGTCACCGGTCCTGGCGAGCGCGTCCTGGTGGGCGGTCTGCGCCCGGCGCACCCCCACGGCGAGGTTCACCGCCGTGGGACGGGCGCCCTGCAGCGCGGCCGCGGCCTCGGCCACCTCGAAGCCCCGCACGGCGGCGAGCGCGACCCCGTAGGCGCCCGCGATGCCCAGCACCGGTGCCCCGCGCACGGCGAGCGAGCGGATCGCCTCCACGAGCGCGGCCGGGTCCGTGCAGACCAGCTCGACCTCCTCGGCCGGGAGCCTGGTCTGGTCCAACAGCACCAGCACCGGCCCCTCGGGAGGCTCCTCCCAGCGGAGCACCGGTATGCCGGTCGGCCGGTTGTCCTCGCCGCTTCGCGCGTCTCGATCAGCCATGCGGTCAGTCTGCCCCCTGTACGACGGACAATTGAAGGTGCGCAGCCCCTACCGCGCCCGGTCCGCACCCGACGCCCCCATGGCACGATGGCTGCCAACCTGCCGCCGCGACCGCGGACGGGCACCGTGAAGGAGCGACGATGAACGACACTCCGGGCTGGGCCTCGCCCGGATCCGCCCCGTCCGACGGGCGGGAGCCCGGCGCGTCCGGCCCCGCCGAGCCGGCCGACCGCCCCGCCGGCCCCGACCGGCCCGCGCCGCCCGCGGACCGTCCGGGTGCGGAACCGACGAGCCCCGGCACGAAGTGGTCCAAGGAGCAGCCGCCCCCGGCCAGTGGTCCGCGCCCACCGGCCCGGCGGGCCCGGGCCAGGCCCCGCCTCCCCCGCCGCCCGGCCCGGGCTGGGGCGCACCGCCTCCCGGCCCTCCCGGCGGCGGCTACGGGGGCCCCGGGGGCTGGGGCGGCCCTGGCGGCGGCTACGGCGCCCCCGGTGGGCACGGTGGCTGGGGCAGCGGCTGGGGCGGTCCCCCTCCCGCGGCCAAGCCCGGCGTGATCCCGCTCCGCCCGCTCGGCGTCGGCGAGATCCTCGACGGCGCGGTCTCCACCATGCGCACCTACTGGCGCACCGTCCTGGGCATCTCCCTGACCGTCGCCGTCTTCACCGAGGTCATCGTCGTACTGCTCCAGGGCCTCGTCCTGGACGACACCAGCGCCGACGTCCTCAACGACCCCGACGCCTCCCTGAGCGAACTCGGCGACGCGCTGACCGACACCACGATCAACTCGGGCGTCGTCTTCCTGATCTCCCTGATCGGCACCGTCCTGGCCACCGCCCTGCTCACCACCGTCACCAGCCGCGCCGTCCTCGGCAGGCCCGTGACCACCGCCGAGGCCTGGCGCGACGCCCGCCCCCAGGTGCTGAAGCTGTTCGGCCTGATCCTCCTGCTGCTGCTCATCGTCTTCGGCATCGTCACCGTCGCCATGGCACCCGGCCTCATCGTCACGGCCGCGGCCGGCGTAGGGGCCGGAGTGGCCCTGACCGTCCTGGGCTTCCTCGGAGGCGGCATCGTCGCCGTGTGGCTCATGGTCCGCTTCTCGCTGGCCTCCCCGGCGCTGATGCTGGAGAAGCAGGGCATCAAGAAGGCGATGGGCCGCTCGGTGAAGCTGGTGCGCGGCTCCTGGTGGCGTGTCTTCGGCATCCAGCTGCTCGCCACGGTCATCGCCAACGTCGTCGCGTCGATCATCGTCATCCCCTTCGCCTTCCTCGCCGCGGCCGTCGGCGGCGACGGCGTCAGCGGCTTCCTGGAGGGCACCGGCGGACTCGGCTGGACGTTCCTCTTGGTCAGCGGCATCGGCTCGGTGATCGGCTCCATGATCACCTTTCCGATCACGGCGGGCGTGACCGTGCTGCTCTACATCGACCAGCGCATCCGCCGCGAGGCCCTCGACCTCGAACTGTCCCGCGCCGCCGGTACCCGGGGCCCCGGCTCCCCCGGCGCCGTCCCGGGGAGCTGATGGGGTGAGCCCGGCGGGGGGTGTTCTCACAGAGGTGCTGTCACGCACCGTCGTACGAACGGCGACGCGGTTCGGCGACGCCGCCGCGCTGTCGCTGTCGCGCTCCGGCGACGAACCGCCGGTGACGATTCCGCGCGATCCCGCGCGGGAGGCGGCGCAACGCGAGCTGTCCAAAGGCATGTACCACGAGAACGATCCCAGCTGGTTCCAGCGGGCCCTGAACGCCTTCTGGGACTGGGTCGGCGAACTGTTCGGCAAGGCGTCCACCGCGACGCCCGGGGGGACACTCGGCCTGGTCGTCGTCATCGTGGCCGTCGTGGCGCTGCTGGGCGCCCTGTGGTGGCGCCTGGGGACGCCGCGCCGCGCCCCGGCCTCCGCCCCCGCGCTGTTCGACGACCGTCCCCGCAGCGCCGCCGACCATCGAGCCGCCGCGCAGGCACACGCCGCCCAGGGCCACTGGAACCAGGCGGTCCAGGAACGCATGCGGGCCATCGTCCGATCCCTGGAGGAGCGCGCCCTGCTCGACATCCGCCCCGGCCGCACCGCCGACGAGGCGGCCACCGAGGCCGGCCTCGCCCTGCCCGCCCACGGCGACCGGCTCCGCACCGCCGCCCGGGACTTCGACGACGTCGCGTACGGCGGCCGGCCCGGCAGCGAGCAGTCGTACCGGCGTCTGTGCGAACTCGACCACGACCTGGAACGCGGCAAGCCGCAGCTGACGAGCAGCACGGCCGGCAGCCCGACGGACACGGGCCGGGGCACCCGCCGGGGAGCCGCCGGATGACCACCGAGGCCACGTTCCCGGCCACCGCGGCCTCGCCCACCGCCCGGCAGGTGTGGACTCGCGCGCGGGGCATCGCCCTCGCCCTCGTCCTGCTGCTCGTCGGAGCCGTCGCGATCGCCGTCGTCCGCTCCGACACCCGGCACGGCGAACTCGACCCGCGCTCCGCCGACCCCTACGGCAGCCGCGCCGTCGCCGAACTCCTCGCCGACCGGGGGGTCGCCACGCGCGTGGTCGGCACCCTGGACGAAGCGAAAGCGGCGGCGGGCCCGGACACCACCGTGCTGGTCGCCGCTCCCGACCTCCTGACGGAACGCCAGCAGACGGAACTGCACGCCGCGACCTACGGCTCCGGTGGCCGCACCGTCCTCGTCGCCCCCGGCGGCCCGGCCGTCGAACGCCTCGCACCCGGTGTCACCGCCGACCCCGCGATCAGCTTCGACTCCACACTGGCCCCCGCCTGCGACCTGCCCGCCGCCCGGCGCGCGGGCGACGCCGACACGGGCGGCCTGCGCTACAGCACCCACCTCGAAGCCGACGCCTGCTACCCCAGCCGCCGTCTGGCCACCCTGCTGCGCGTCCCCGACCCGTCGGCGAAGGCATCCCCGGGGGGCACCCGGGGCGACACCGTCGTCCTCGGCGCTCCCGACATCCTCGTCAACAAACGCCTCGACGAGCACGGCAACGCGTCGCTCGCCCTCCAACTCCTCGGCTCCCGCGACCATCTGGTCTGGTACCTCCCCTCCCTCTCCGACCTCCCGGAACCGGACGACGAACGAAGCTTCTTCGACCTGCTCCCCTCCGGCTGGCTCTGGGGCACCCTGCAACTCTTCGTCGCCGCCGCCCTCGCCGCCCTGTGGCGGGCACGCCGACTCGGCCCCCTGGTGCCCGAGAAACTCCCCGTCGCGATCCGCGCCTCCGAGACCGTCGAAGGCCGCGCCCGCCTCTACCGCAAGGCGAACGCCCGCGACCGCGCGGCCACCGCTCTTCGCTCCGCCACCCGCACCCGCCTCGCCCCTCTCGTAGGCGTCCCCGTCACCCAGGCGCACACGCCCGAGTCCCTGCTGCCCGCCCTGTCCGCCCACCTCCACGGCACTCCGGAGGACGGACAGTCCCTGCACACGCTCCTCTTCGGCCCGCCGCCCGGCGACGACGCGGCCCTCATCGCACTCACCGACCAACTCGACGCCCTCGAAAGAGAGGTACGCCGTCCATGATGGACCCGACCACTGACAACGCCGGGCAGAGCGCGGCCCCGGGCAACGCCCGCGCCGCCCTTGAGGCCCTGCGCGCCGAGATCGCCAAGGCCGTGGTCGGCCAGGACGCCGCCGTGACCGGTCTCGTCGTGGCGCTCCTGTGCCGCGGCCACGTGCTCCTCGAAGGCGTCCCCGGAGTCGCCAAGACCCTCCTCGTCCGCACCCTCGCCGCGGCCACCGAGCTCGACACCAAACGCGTCCAGTTCACCCCCGACCTGATGCCGAGCGACGTCACCGGCTCCCTGGTCTACGACGCCCGCACGGCCGAGTTCTCCTTCCAGCCGGGCCCGGCCTTCACCAACCTGCTCCTCGCCGACGAGATCAACCGCACGCCCCCGAAGACCCAGTCGTCCCTCCTGGAGGCCATGGAGGAACGTCAGGTCACGGTGGACGGCACGCCCCGCCCGCTCCCCGAGCCCTTCCTGGTCGCCGCCACCCAGAACCCGGTCGAGTACGAGGGCACCTACCCCCTTCCGGAAGCCCAGCTGGACCGCTTCCTCCTCAAGCTCACCGTTCCCCTCCCCACCCGCCAGGACGAGATCGACGTCCTCACCCGCCACGCCGCCGGCTTCAACCCGCGCGACCTGCACGCCGCCGGCGTACGCCCCGTCGCGAGCGCCGCCGACCTGGACGAAGCCCGCGCAGAGGTCGACAAGACGACCGTCTCCCCGGAGATCGCCGCCTACGTCGTCGACCTCTGCCGCGCCACCCGCGAGTCGCCGTCGCTGACTCTCGGCGTCTCTCCGCGCGGGGCCACGGCCCTGCTGTCGACCGCACGCGCGTGGGCGTGGCTCACGGGCCGCGACTACGTCACCCCGGACGACGTGAAGGCCCTGGCCCTCCCGACGCTCAGGCATCGGGTCCAGCTCCGCCCGGAGGCCGAGATGGAGGGCGTGACCACGGACTCCGTCATCAACGCGATCCTCGCCCACGTCCCCGTTCCCCGCTGATGGCACTCACCGGACGCGCCGCGCTCATCGCGGCCCTGGGCTCCGTCCCCATCGGCATCTGGGACCCGAGCTGGACGGGCATCCTCGCGGTCAACGCCCCGCTGGCCGCCGCCTGCGCCTGCGACTTCGCCCTGGCCGCCCCCGTCCGGCGTCTGGGCCTGTCCCGCTCCGGCGCCACGTCCGCCCGTCTGGGCGACACCGCCGACGTGACCCTGACGGTCGCCAACCCGTCGGGCCGTCCGCTGCGGGCCCGACTCCGTGACGCCTGGCCGCCCAGCAGCTGGCAGCCGGGCACCGAGACGGCTTCCTCCCGCCACAGCCTCACGGTCCCGCCGGGCGAACGCCGCCGCGTCACGACGCGTCTGCGGCCCACCCGCCGCGGCGACCGCCAGGCCGACCGCGTCACGATCCGCTCGTACGGCCCTCTGGGCCTCTTCACCCGCCAAGGCACCCACCGGGTTCCGTGGACGGTACGGGTCCTCCCCCCGTTCACCAGTCGCAAGCACCTGCCCTCAAAGCTGGCCCGCCTCCGCGAACTCGACGGCCGCACCAGTGTCCTCACCCGCGGCGAGGGCACGGAGTTCGACAGCCTGCGCGAGTACGTTCCCGGTGACGACACCCGTTCCATCGACTGGCGCGCCACGGCCCGCCAGTCCAACGTCGCCGTACGAACCTGGCGCCCCGAGCGCGACCGGCACATCCTGCTCGTCCTCGACACCGGCCGTACCTCGGCGGGCCGTGTGGGCGACGCCCCCCGCCTGGACGCCTCCATGGACGCCGCTCTGCTCCTGGCCGCCCTGGCCTCGCGCGCCGGCGATCGGGTCGACCTCCTCGCTCACGACCGCCGGGTGCGCGCCCTGGTCCAGGGCCGCACGGCAGGCGACGTCCTTCCGTCGCTGGTCAACGCGATGGCGACCTTGGAGCCAGAGCTGGTGGAGACCGACGCGCGCGGGCTGGCCGCCACCGCGGTGCGGGCGGCTCCCCGACGCTCCCTGATCGTTCTGTTCACGACACTCGACGCGGCCCCGATCGAGGAAGGGCTGCTGCCGGTCCTGCCACAGCTGACTCAGCGCCACACCGTCCTGGTGGCCTCGGTGGCGGACCCGCACGTCTCCCACATGGCCGATGCCCGTGGCGACGTGGACGCCGTCTACGAGGCCGCGGCGGCCGCGCAGGCGCAGTCGGAACGCCGGCGTACCGCCGACCGACTCCGCCGGTACGGCGTAACGGTCGTCGACGCGACTCCGGACGCCCTTCCTCCGGCCCTCGCGGATGCCTACCTCGAACTGAAGGCGACGGGCCGCCTGTAACCGGCGGGGCCGCCAAAGGCCCCGCTCAGCCTCAACAGCCCTTAAACGCAGAAGACCCCGCACCGTTCCCGGTGCGGGGTCTTCTCGCAATGATTGTTCGGCGGCGTCCTACTCTCCCACAGGGTCCCCCCTGCAGTACCATCGGCGCTGTAAGGCTTAGCTTCCGGGTTCGAAATGTAACCGGGCGTTTCCCCTACGCTATGACCACCGAAACACTATGAAACATACAACCGCACCACGCTGTGGACGTGGGGTTGTTCGTGGTTTCAGAACCAACACAGTGGACGCGAGCAACTGAGGACAAGCCCTCGGCCTATTAGTACCGGTCACCTCCACACCTCACGGTGCTTCCAGATCCGGCCTATCAACCCAGTCGTCTACTGGGAGCCTTAACCCCTCAAGGGGGTGGGAGTCCTCATCTCGAAGCAGGCTTCCCGCTTAGATGCTTTCAGCGGTTATCCCTCCCGAACGTAGCCAACCAGCCATGCCCTTGGCAGGACAACTGGCACACCAGAGGTTCGTCCGTCCCGGTCCTCTCGTACTAGGGACAGCCCTTCTCAAGACTCCTACGCGCACAGCGGATAGGGACCGAACTGTCTCACGACGTTCTAAACCCAGCTCGCGTACCGCTTTAATGGGCGAACAGCCCAACCCTTGGGACCGACTCCAGCCCCAGGATGCGACGAGCCGACATCGAGGTGCCAAACCATCCCGTCGATATGGACTCTTGGGGAAGATCAGCCTGTTATCCCCGGGGTACCTTTTATCCGTTGAGCGACGGCGCTTCCACAAGCCACCGCCGGATCACTAGTCCCGACTTTCGTCCCTGCTCGACCCGTCGGTCTCACAGTCAAGCTCCCTTGTGCACTTACACTCAACACCTGATTGCCAACCAGGCTGAGGGAACCTTTGGGCGCCTCCGTTACTCTTTAGGAGGCAACCGCCCCAGTTAAACTACCCATCAGACACTGTCCCTGATCCGGATCACGGACCCAGGTTAGACATCCAGCACGACCAGACTGGTATTTCAACGACGACTCCACCCACACTGGCGTGCGAGCTTCAAAGTCTCCCAGCTATCCTACACAAGCCGAACCGAACACCAATATCAAACTGTAGTAAAGGTCCCGGGGTCTTTCCGTCCTGCTGCGCGAAACGAGCATCTTTACTCGTAGTGCAATTTCACCGGGCCTATGGTTGAGACAGTCGAGAAGTCGTTACGCCATTCGTGCAGGTCGGAACTTACCCGACAAGGAATTTCGCTACCTTAGGATGGTTATAGTTACCACCGCCGTTTACTGGCGCTTAAGTTCTCAGCTTCGCCACACCGAAATGTGACTAACCGGTCCCCTTAACGTTCCAGCACCGGGCAGGCGTCAGTCCGTATACATCGCCTTACGGCTTCGCACGGACCTGTGTTTTTAGTAAACAGTCGCTTCTCGCTGGTCTCTGCGGCCACCCCCAGCTCAGAGTGTAAAACTCGTCACCAGGTGTGGCCCCCCTTCTCCCGAAGTTACGGGGGCATTTTGCCGAGTTCCTTAACCATAGTTCACCCGAACGCCTCGGTATTCTCTACCTGACCACCTGAGTCGGTTTAGGGTACGGGCCGCCATGAAACTCGCTAGAGGCTTTTCTCGACAGCATAGGATCATCCACTTCACCACAATCGGCTCGGCATCAGGTCTCAGCCACATGTACGACGGATTTACCTATCGCACGGCCTACACCCTTACCCCGGGACAACCACCGCCCGGGATGGACTACCTTCCTGCGTCACCCCATCACTCACCTACTAACCGCTTGGTTCGGCGGCTCCACCACTCCCCTCAACTCCGAAGAGATCAGGGCGGCTTCACGGCCTTAGCATCACGATGCTCGATGTTTGACGCTTCACAGCGGGTACCGGAATATCAACCGGTTATCCATCGACTACGCCTGTCGGCCTCGCCTTAGGTCCCGACTTACCCTGGGCAGATCAGCTTGACCCAGGAACCCTTAGTCAATCGGCGCAAACGTTTCTCACGTTTGTATCGCTACTCATGCCTGCATTCTCACTCGTGAACCGTCCACAACTCGCTTCCGCGGCTGCTTCACCCGGCACACGACGCTCCCCTACCCATCACAGCCGGCGTTGGCCGTATTGCTGCAATGACACGACTTCGGCGGTACGCTTGAGCCCCGCTACATTGTCGGCGCGGAATCACTAGACCAGTGAGCTATTACGCACTCTTTCAAGGGTGGCTGCTTCTAAGCCAACCTCCTGGTTGTCTGTGCGACTCCACATCCTTTCCCACTTAGCGTACGCTTAGGGGCCTTAGTCGATGCTCTGGGCTGTTTCCCTCTCGACCATGGAGCTTATCCCCCACAGTCTCACTGCCGCGCTCTCACTTACCGGCATTCGGAGTTTGGCTAAGGTCAGTAACCCGGTAGGGCCCATCGCCTATCCAGTGCTCTACCTCCGGCAAGAAACACACGACGCTGCACCTAAATGCATTTCGGGGAGAACCAGCTATCACGGAGTTTGATTGGCCTTTCACCCCTAACCACAGGTCATCCCCCAGGTTTTCAACCCTGGTGGGTTCGGTCCTCCACGACCTCTTACAGCCGCTTCAACCTGCCCATGGCTAGATCACTCCGCTTCGGGTCTTGAGCGTGCTACTGAAACGCCCTGTTCGGACTCGCTTTCGCTACGGCTTCCCCACCCGGGTTAACCTCGCAACACACCGCAAACTCGCAGGCTCATTCTTCAAAAGGCACGCAGTCACGACGCAAGGACAAGTCCTTGCGCGACGCTCCCACGGCTTGTAGGCACACGGTTTCAGGTACTATTTCACTCCGCTCCCGCGGTACTTTTCACCATTCCCTCACGGTACTATCCGCTATCGGTCACCAGGGAATATTTAGGCTTAGCGGGTGGTCCCGCCAGATTCACACGGGATTTCTCGGGCCCCGTGCTACTTGGGTGTCTCTCAAACGAGCCGCTGATGTTTCGACTACGGGGGTCTTACCCTCTACGCCGGACCTTTCGCATGTCCTTCGCCTACATCAACGGTTTCTGACTCGTCCTGTTGCCGGCAGACAACAGAAGAGAGATCCCACAACCCCGCACACGCAACCCCTGCCGGGTCTCACACGTATACGGTTTGGCCTCATCCGGTTTCGCTCGCCACTACTCCCGGAATCACGGTTGTTTTCTCTTCCTGCGGGTACTGAGATGTTTCACTTCCCCGCGTTCCCTCCACTTGCCCTATGTGTTCAGGCAAGGGTGACAGCCCATGACGACTGCCGGGTTTCCCCATTCGGACACCCCCGGATCAAAGCCTGGTTGACGACTCCCCGGGGCCTATCGTGGCCTCCCACGTCCTTCATCGGTTCCTGGTGCCAAGGCATCCACCGTGCGCCCTTAAAAACTTGGCCACAGATGCTCGCGTCCACTGTGCAGTTCTCAAACAACGACCAACCACCCGTCACAACCCGCTTCCGCAGATTTTTACCGGGGCCGGCAACTGAAGGAAGATCATTCCCTCAGACACCCAACAGCGTGCCCGGCCAAGCCCCGTCCGGTGATCGTGCGTTCCACGCTCCGAAGAGCAGTACTGGCAGCCACCGGCCCGAGTCTGGACCGAGTAGTCAACGTTCCACCCATGAGCAACCAGTGCGAGACATTCGCCCGCATGCTGGCCTCTGACCAGCCCGAAGACTGGTAAGAAGTGCTCCTTAGAAAGGAGGTGATCCAGCCGCACCTTCCGGTACGGCTACCTTGTTACGACTTCGTCCCAATCGCCAGTCCCACCTTCGACAGCTCCCTCCCACAAGGGGTTGGGCCACCGGCTTCGGGTGTTACCGACTTTCGTGACGTGACGGGCGGTGTGTACAAGGCCCGGGAACGTATTCACCGCAGCAATGCTGATCTGCGATTACTAGCGACTCCGACTTCATGGGGTCGAGTTGCAGACCCCAATCCGAACTGAGACCGGCTTTTTGAGATTCGCTCCACCTTGCGGTATCGCAGCTCATTGTACCGGCCATTGTAGCACGTGTGCAGCCCAAGACATAAGGGGCATGATGACTTGACGTCGTCCCCACCTTCCTCCGAGTTGACCCCGGCGGTCTCCCGTGAGTCCCCAACACCCCGAAGGGCTTGCTGGCAACACGGGACAAGGGTTGCGCTCGTTGCGGGACTTAACCCAACATCTCACGACACGAGCTGACGACAGCCATGCACCACCTGTACACCGACCACAAGGGGGGCACCATCTCTGATGCTTTCCGGTGTATGTCAAGCCTTGGTAAGGTTCTTCGCGTTGCGTCGAATTAAGCCACATGCTCCGCCGCTTGTGCGGGCCCCCGTCAATTCCTTTGAGTTTTAGCCTTGCGGCCGTACTCCCCAGGCGGGGCACTTAATGCGTTAGCTGCGGCACGGACAACGTGGAATGTTGCCCACACCTAGTGCCCACCGTTTACGGCGTGGACTACCAGGGTATCTAATCCTGTTCGCTCCCCACGCTTTCGCTCCTCAGCGTCAGTATCGGCCCAGAGATCCGCCTTCGCCACCGGTGTTCCTCCTGATATCTGCGCATTTCACCGCTACACCAGGAATTCCGATCTCCCCTACCGAACTCTAGCCTGCCCGTATCGACTGCAGACCCGGGGTTAAGCCCCGGGCTTTCACAACCGACGTGACAAGCCGCCTACGAGCTCTTTACGCCCAATAATTCCGGACAACGCTTGCGCCCTACGTATTACCGCGGCTGCTGGCACGTAGTTAGCCGGCGCTTCTTCTGCAGGTACCGTCACTTTCGCTTCTTCCCTGCTGAAAGAGGTTTACAACCCGAAGGCCGTCATCCCTCACGCGGCGTCGCTGCATCAGGCTTTCGCCCATTGTGCAATATTCCCCACTGCTGCCTCCCGTAGGAGTCTGGGCCGTGTCTCAGTCCCAGTGTGGCCGGTCGCCCTCTCAGGCCGGCTACCCGTCGTCGCCTTGGTGAGCCATTACCTCACCAACAAGCTGATAGGCCGCGGGCTCATCCTGCACCGCCGGAGCTTTCGAACCTCGCAGATGCCCGCGAGGATCAGTATCCGGTATTAGACCCCGTTTCCAGGGCTTGTCCCAGAGTGCAGGGCAGATTGCCCACGTGTTACTCACCCGTTCGCCACTAATCCCCACCGAAGTGGTTCATCGTTCGACTTGCATGTGTTAAGCACGCCGCCAGCGTTCGTCCTGAGCCAGGATCAAACTCTCCGTGAATGTTTACCCGTGATCGGGTGACACCACGAGAGCGGAACAGTCGGAGGAATAATCCGACCGTTCACAGCGTCCTCGCTGTGTGTTACTTCAAAGGAACCTCGTCCCAGCCGAATGGCCGGAGACGGGGTATCAACATATCTGGCGTTGACTTTTGGCACGCTGTTGAGTTCTCAAGGAACGGACGCTTCCTTTGTACTCACCCTCTCGGGCTTTCCTCCGGGCGCTTCCCTTCGGTCTTGCGTTTCCGACTCTATCAGATCTTTCCGATCCGATTTCCTCGGTGCTTTCCAGGTTCCCGCTTTCGCGTTTCCCTTTCCGACGGTTCCGACTTTATCAGAAGTTTCGAGCCGGTCTGACCGGCCGTTCTTTTCCGATTCATCGGGAGAGTGCTTCGTCGAATTTCAGAGATTCGGAGAAGCTGGTAGATGTTCACCGTTACCCTCGGGGGTGAACCCGTCTGCAGGCAACTGTTCGAATCTACCTCCCCGCTCGATCCGAGTCAACGGCTCTTGCGGGAACGAAGAGGACACTAGCAGCTCACCAGGTGCGGATGCACATCAGGCGGCCGTTGGCACGGTGGCGCTGCGTTCGGCCGCCTCCACGTCGCCCGTGTCGCCGGCCCGCACGGCACGGCCGCCCAGGACGTAGACGTACGCGAGGAAGGCCAGCTCGGCGACGATTCCGATGGTGATGCGGGCCCAGGTGGGCAGGCCGGAGGGGGTGACGAAGCCTTCGATGGCGCCGGAGACGAAGAGGACCAGGGCCAGGCCGACCGCCATGCCGATGGCAGCCCGGCCCTCTTCGGCCAGGGCGATGCGCCGGGTACGGGGGCCGGGGTCGACGAGGGTCCAGCCCAGGCGCAGACCGGTGCCCGCGGCGACGAACACGGCGGTCAGTTCGAGCAGGCCGTGGGGCAGGACCAGGCCGAGGAAGGTGTCGAGGCGGCCGGCCGACGACATGAGGCCGAAGCCGACACCGAGGTTGAGCATGTTCTGGAAGAGGATCCAGATGACGGGCAGCCCGAGGAAGACGCCCAGGATGAGGCAGAGCGCGGCGGCCCAGGCGTTGTTCGTCCACACCTGCGCGGCGAAGGACGCCGCGGGATTGCTCGAGTAGTACGTCTCGTACTGGCCGCCGGGGCGGGTGAGCTCGCGGAGTTCGCTCGGTGCCGCGATGGTGGACTGCACCTCGGGGTGGGTGCCGATCCACCAGCCCAGGAGGGCCGCGACGGCCGTCGACAGGAGGGCGGTCGGGACCCACCAGTGGCGGGCCCGGTAGACGGCCGCCGGGAACTGCCGGGTCAGGAATCCGCTGACGTCGCGCCACGAGGCGCGTCGGGTGCCGGTCACGGCACTGCGCGCGCGGGCGACCAGTTGGCTGAGCCGTCCGGTCAGCTGGGGATCGGGGGCACTGGACTGGATCAGGGAGAGGTGCGTCGCCGTGCGCTGGTAGAGGGCGACGAGTTCGTCGGTTTCGGCGCCGGTCAGCCGGCGGCGGCGCCGGAGCAGTGCGTCGAGGCGGTCCCACTCCGCGCGGTGGGCGGAGACGAAGACGTCGAGGTCCATCGGTGTGCCTGCTCCTCGGCTATCGTCAGCGGCTCGTCGTGGATCAGCTTGTCGTACTGCGGCGCGGTGCGTCCTCAGCTTGGCAGACTGGCGGGGACGGGGGCAGTCAGGGGAAGGGCGGCGGGCGTGAGTGAGCTGGTGACGGGCGAGGCGGTGGCACTGGAGCTGCGCCCCGCGAGGCTGCCCAGCAGGGCGCTGGCCGTCCTGCTCGATCTGGCGGTGGCCGTGGCCGTCTATGTGGCGGTGACCGTCGCGCTGGTGATGTCCACCGCGTCCCTGGACCCGGCGGCGCAGACCGCGCTGTCGATCGGGACCTTCGTCCTCGTACTCGTGGGCGGGCCCATCGCCGTGGAGACGCTCAGTCATGGGCGTTCACTCGGCAAGATGGCGTGCGGGCTGCGGGTGGTGCGGGACGACGGCGGGCCGATCCGCTTCCGGCACTCGCTGGTGCGTGGCTTGATCGGGGTGATCGAGATCCTCATGACGTTCGGGGTGATCGCCTGTATCGCCTCGCTGGTCTCGGCGCGAGGGCGTCGGCTCGGTGACGTGTTCGCGGGCACGCTGGTGGTGCGGGAAAGGGTGCCGGTCTCGGCGCCGGGCTTCATGCCGCCGCCTCCGCCCTGGCTGGCGGGGCGGTTCTCGGGACTCGACCTGTCCGCGGTGCCCGACGACCTGTGGCTTGCCGTCCGTCAGTACCTGACGCGGATGGGGCAGCTGGATCCGCGCGTCGGCTGGGCCATGGCCGAGCGGCTCGCCACCGAGGTGGCGGCCCGCACGGGTGGCCCGGTGCCGCGGGACGTTCCACCGCCCGCCTATCTGGCGGCGGTACTGCAGGAACGGCAGGCCCGTGAGGCGCGGCGGGCGTTCGGCGGCGCCCCGACCGGCGAGGGGACTACGGCGTCGGCTCCGGTGCCCCCCGCGGAGACGGTCCCGCCGTCCGCGCCCGCTACTGCGCCGACTGCCCCGGCGGCACCCTCGGCCCGTCCGCCGGTCGAACCGCCCGCCCATCCCGTGCTGCCGCCTGCCGCACCGTCACCCGGCGCCCGCCCCGAGGCGCCGCGGGACGCGCCGTCGGAGGGCCGCCCCGGAACCGGATTCGTGCCGCCGGCGTAGCAACCGCCCGCCTGCAGGGCCGCCCGCCGTCGGGGCGGTTCCGCGGTGTCGGCACTCCTTGCCCCTCACGGGAACACGGACGGTGGTGTCTCCAGGTCCTCCAGCTCGATGCCGGGAGCCGCGAGGATGACGTCGCCGGCGATGTGCACGGAGTGCTGCTCCCCCGTGTCCAGGGCTGTGACCTGGTATTCGTCCACGGTGAGGGGGCCGTTGTCAGTGGCGTGTGCTTCTCTGTTCAGCAAGGCCCAGGACTGGTCCACGGTGCGGGGGGCGAGGACCGGGTCCGTCAGGGCGACGAGGCGTACACGGGTGGCTGGTGCGGAGGGAGTGAGGCGCAGGAGACGGGTGACGGCGACGAGGAAGGCCGGGGACGTTCCGGTGAAGGCGTGGGCGCGCGCGTTGCCTTCGGTGGCGTGGGCTCCGGTGGGGTCGGTTCGGACCCAGGTGACGCCGTCGATGGCGGCGCCGCGTACCTGCCAGTCGGCGGCGTGGGCTTCGAGGCGGATGGGGCGGCCCAGTTCGTCGAGGGCGAGGTCGACGGCGCCGTGGTGGTCTCCGGTGGGCGTGGTGAGCCGGGAGACGTAGCGCCAGCCGGAGGGGCCGGGGGCGCACTGGAAGTGTTCTTCTGCGAGGGGGGTGTGGTCGTGCGGATCGTGGAGCGAATAGCGGCCGCGGGGCATGGGGGTCCTGGGTCGTGACGGGCTGCTGGTCCGGCCGCCGGGGCGCCGACGGGACAGGCCCCCGACACGGGGGTGCGGGGGCCTGTCTCCGAGGTGCCGGTGGGCTCAGTAGCGGTAGTGGTCCGCCTTGTACGGGCCCTCGACCTTGACGCCGATGTAGTCGGCCTGCTCCTGGCGGAGCGTGGTCAGCTTGACGCCGAGGGAGTCGAGGTGGAGCCGGGCGACCTTCTCGTCCAGGTGCTTGGGCAGCACGTAGACGTCGGTCGGGTACTCGTCGGGCTTGGTGAACAGCTCGATCTGGGCCAGGGTCTGGTCCGCGAAGGAGTTGGACATCACGAACGACGGGTGGCCGGTGGCGTTGCCCAGGTTCAGCAGGCGGCCCTCGGAGAGGACGATGAGCACCTTGCCGTCGGGGTAGGTCCAGGTGTGGACCTGGGGCTTGACCTCGTCCTTGACGATGCCGGGGGTCTGGGCGAGGCCGGCCATGTCGATCTCGTTGTCGAAGTGGCCGATGTTGCCGACGATGGCCTGGTGCTTCATCTTGGCCATGTCCGAGGCCATGATGATGTCCTTGTTGCCGGTCGTGGTGACGAAGATGTCGGCCTTGTCGACGACCTCGTCCAGCGTCGTGACCTGGAAGCCGTCCATCGCCGCCTGCAGGGCGCAGATCGGGTCGATCTCGGTGATGATCACGCGGGCGCCCTGGCCGCGCAGGGACTCCGCGCAGCCCTTGCCCACGTCGCCGTAGCCGCAGACGACGGCGGTCTTGCCGCCGATCAGGACGTCGGTGGCGCGGTTGATGCCGTCGATCAGGGAGTGGCGGCAACCGTACTTGTTGTCGAACTTCGACTTGGTGACCGCGTCGTTGACGTTGATCGCCGGGAACAGGAGGGTGCCGTCGCGGTGCATCTCGTACAGGCGGTGGACACCGGTCGTGGTCTCCTCGGTCACGCCGCGGATCTCGGACGCCAGCTGGGTCCACTTCTGCGGGCTCTCGCCGACCGTGCGGGTGAGGAGTTCGAGGATGACGCGGTGCTCGTCGGACTCGGCGGTGTCGACCGAGGGGACCTTGCCGTCCTTCTCGTACTCGACGCCCTTGTGGACGAGGAGGGTGGCGTCACCGCCGTCGTCCAGGATCATGTTCGGGCCGCCGGTGGGGGTGTTCGGCCAGGTCAGTGCCTGCTCCGTGCACCACCAGTACTCCTCCAGGCTCTCGCCCTTCCAGGCGAAGACCGGGACGCCCTGGGGGTTGTCCGGCGTGCCGTTCGGGCCGACGGCGATGGCGGCGGCCGCGTGGTCCTGGGTGGAGAAGATGTTGCAGGAGGCCCAGCGGACCTCGGCGCCGAGGGCGACCAGGGTCTCGATGAGTACGGCGGTCTGCACGGTCATGTGCAGGGAGCCGGTCACGCGGGCGCCTGCGAGGGGCTGGGCGTCGGCGTACTCCCTGCGGATCGCCATCAGGCCCGGCATCTCGTGCTCGGCGAGGGTGATCTCCTTGCGGCCGAACGCGGCCAGGGAGAGGTCGGCGACCTTGAAGTCCTGTCGGTTGTCGACAGTCGTCATTACGGGCTGCTCCTCGGGTTGGGTCGAGGTGGGTACGGCTGACCTGCGCGGCGGCGGACACAGGGGTGCCCCGAAGAGGACACAGGCATGCCCGCGTACACGCAGCGCAGTCCGTCGGAGGCCCTCTCTCCCTCGGCCGGTCCGTCCTGGACCGCCCGACCGCCATCAGCAGCGACGTCTGGCTCCGTCCCAAGCTACACCGCCGGCCCCGCCGTCCCCAGTCCGCCTCCGCACACTTCCGGCCGTTCACGAAGCGTGACGGGGGTGTGCGGGGCGGAAGCCGACGGGGCCCGCCGAGCGGGTCGGCGGGCCCCGGGGGCGTGGAGGTGCGGACCGTCAGTGGGCGTCGGGCGGGGTGGCCGGTCCGCCGGGGGTCGCCTCGGGGTCCGGACCCTTGGCGGCCTCGGACTCGCTGTAGATGTCCGGCTCCAGGTAGATGACACGGGCGATCGGGACCGCGTCGCGGATACGGGACTCCGCGGCGTCGATCGCGGAGGCGATCTCCGTGGCGGTGCCGTCGTGGCGGACGGCGATCTTGGCGGCGACGAGCAGTTCCTCGGGGCCCAGGTGGAGGGTGCGCATGTGGATGATGCCGGTGACGGTGTCCCCGGCGACGGCCGCGGCCTCGATCTGCCGGACCACCTCGGCGCCCGCGGCCTCGCCGAGCAGCAGGGACTTGGTCTCGACGGCGAGGACCAGCGCGATCAGGATGAGCAGGATGCCGATGCACAGGGTGCCGACGCCGTCCCAGACGCCGTCACCGGTGAGCAGGGCGAGGCCGACGCCGCCGAGGGCGAGGACCAGGCCGACGAGGGCACCGAAGTCCTCCAGGAGGACGACGGGCAGCTCCGGGGCCTTGGCGTGGCGGATGAACTCCTTCCAGGACTTCTGTCCGCGCTGCGGATTGGACTCCTTGATGGCGGTCCGGAAGGAGAAGCCCTCGGCGATGATCGCGAAGACGAGGACGCCCACCGGCCAGTACCAGTGCTCCAGTTCGTGCGGGTGCTTGATCTTCTCGTAGCCCTCGTAGAGGGCGAACATGCCGCCGACCGAGAAGAGCACGATGGAGACGAGGAAGGCGTAGACGTAGCGTTCGCGGCCGAAGCCGAAGGGGTGTTGGGGGGTGGCCTCGCGCTGGGCCCGCTTGCCGCCCAGGAGCAGCAGGCCCTGGTTGCCCGAGTCGGCGACGGAGTGCACGGACTCGGCGAGCATCGAGGACGATCCGCTGAAGAGGAACGCCACGAATTTCGCCACCGCGATCGAGAGGTTGGCGAGCAGTGCCGCCACGATCGCCTTGGTACCGCCTGACGCGCTCATGTGTCGCGTTGTCCCTTCGCCTTCAACTGTGGCCGGCTTTGCCCCGCCTTTGCGGTGCGCCATTGTTGCAGCCCGGGCGGGCCCCGACGTGCCGGATGCCCCGTCGTGGGCCCGTCAGACCCGGGCAGGCGGTGTCAGACGCGCACGGTGGCCCGGAAGAGTGTGCCGGTTCCGGATACTTCGGCCGTTTCGTGCGCCGGGACGAAGACGGAGCGGCCGGGGGCCAGTTCGTGTTCGCCCGTCCGTACGGTGCCCGCCGTGCAGAGCAGGATCTGCGGGGTGGGCAGGGTGAGGTCGTGGGTGCCGGTTCCCTCGGGCAGGACGTAGCGGGAGAGGCGGAACTCGTCGGTCGGGGTGTCGTAGACCTCTTCGCCGTCGGGGGACGCCTCCGGGCGCAGGACGCCGGGGTCTCCCGCTTCGAAGCGGACGATGCGCAGGAGTTCGGGGACGTCGACGTGCTTGGGGGTGAGGCCGCAGCGCAGGACGTTGTCGGAGTTGGCCATGATCTCGACGCCGAGGCCGTCGAGGTAGGCGTGCGGGATGCCGGCGCCGAGGTACAGGGCCTCGCCGGGCTGCAGCCGGACGTGGTTGAGGAGCATCGCGGCGAGGACGCCGGGGTCGCCCGGGTAGTGGTGGGCGATGCCGGCGTACGGCCGGTAGGCGCCCCCGAGCCGGTCGCAGGCGGCCGCGGTCTCGGTGACCGTCCGGGACATCTCCTCGGGGTCGGCCGTGAGGATCGCGGTGAGGACCTCGCGCAGCGCGGCGTCCTCGGGGTGGGCGCGCAGCAGGTCGACGTACGGCTTGAGCGAGGCGACGCCGAGTCCGTCGAGCAGGTCGGCGGTCTCTGCCGGGGCGCGGAAGCCGCACAGGCCGTCGAACTCGGTGAGGGCGCAGACCAGTTCGGGCTTGTGGTTGGCGTCCTTGTAGTTGCGGTGCGGGGCGTCGGCGGGGACGCCGCGGCGCTCCTCGTCCTCGTAACCGGCCCTGGCCTGGGCGAGGTCGGGGTGCACCTGGAGGGAGAGGGGGGCGCCGGCGGCGAGGAGCTTGAGCAGGAAGGGCAGCCGGGGGCCGAACCGGGCCACGGAGGCGGCGCCCAGTTCCTTCTCGGGGTTGGCGTCGACGATGTCGGCGAGGGTGCCCCGGCCGGTGCGGGAGGGGGCGCCCGGGTGGGCTCCCATCCACATCTCCGCCTGCGGTTCGCCGGTCGGCTCGGTCCCGAGCAGGGTCGGGATCGCGGTGGTGGAACCCCAGGCGTAGGGGCGGACGGTGTTGTCGAGGCGGTCCATGGGCTCTCTCTGCCGGTGCGTACGAGGTGATACGTGGCGGGGGGACGTGGGAGGTCGTCCGTGGGAGATGGTGCGTGCGGGGTCAGGCTCCCGAGGCGAGCGCCAGGTAGACGGCGGCGAAATCCGTGATGGCGATCAGTTCGGCGAGGGTCTCCAGCTCGCCGCCCTCTTCCGGCTCCAGCTCGCTGATCGGCGTGTCGTGGCCGAGGGCCAGGTCACGGGCGCTGGGGGCGGCGGTGAGGCCGCCGCTGGGGCGGTCGCGCAGGAGCACCACGCGCGCGTGCAGGGCGGCCGGCTCGTCGACGCGGTCACGGAAGAAGTCGTCGGGGTCGGCGCCCGCGGCGAGTCGGCTCGCGAGCAGGGCGTTGTGCGCGGCGAGCGCCTCGGGGAGGTCGGCGACGACGGCGGGGGTGCCGGACAGTTCGGCGAGCGCGGCGGCGAAGCGGCGGCCGGCGGGTCCGGCGGAGGTGCCCTCGGTCCAGACGACGGGGAGGGACTCGGCCAGTTCGGACGCCAGGGTCTTGGCGGGGTTGCTGTAGGTCACGATGGCGGGCCCGCAGCGTTCGGCGACGGTGTCGAGGCGGTCGGCGACCTTCTCGATGGTCTCGGGCGGCGCGTCGAGCAGTGCGGTGCGGTCCAGCAGCGCGAGGAGCGGGGTGAGCAGTGCCCACAGGACGCCGGGGGCGGCACCGGCGAGGGGCTCGTCGTGGTCGTAGGGAGCGGTCGCCATGGGGATGAACAGACCGTGGGAGCCGCTCACCGACTCGCTGAGCGGGGAGTGGGCGGGGGCGACGGCGACGACCGAGCAGCCCCGGCGGTAGGCCTGTTCGGCGAGGAGGGACAGTCCGGGCTCGGCGCCGTCGGGGGTGGCGATGAGCAGGAGGTCCACGGACCCGGCCCAGCCGGGCAGTTCCCAGCGCAGGGCGCCCGCGGCGGGGGCGACGCCGGTGGGGGCGAGGCGGGTGACGGGGCTGCCGGCGCCGGCGAGGGTGCCGAGGAGGTCGGCGGCGTGGGTGGCGGCGGCGCCCGGGCCCGCGATCAGGACGGCGCGGGGGCGGCCGTCCGGCTTGAGGTTGCCGACGCCGGCCTCGGCGGCGTGCCGGGCTGCGGTGCGGACGCGGGCGCCGGCCTCGGCGGCGCCGCGGAGCAGGCCGCGGCGGTCGGCCTCGGTGAGGCGCTCCGGGTCGTCGAGGAGCGATTCGTCGAGCATGGCGGCAGGTCTCCGATCGCCGGGGCGTTCGTTCGATTGCGCGGGGTCGGCGGGGCCGGGGTGCCGGGCGCCCGGCCGTCGGTTACTCGGGGCGGCGGGCCTCGTCGACGAGGAGGACGGGGATGCCGTCGCGCACCGGGTACGCCAGGCCGCAGTCCTGGCCGGTGCAGATCAGTTCCGCGTCCCGCTCCTCGAGGGGGGCGTGGCAGGCGGGGCAGGCCAGGATCTCCAGGAGGCCGGCTTCGAGCGGCATGGGGGTTCCCTTCGGGGGCGGTGGGGCGTGTGTGGATGTGCTGGTCAGGGTACCGCCGGGGCGGGGCCGGTGCGGGTGGCCCACCTTGAACCCGGTGTTGGTGCTGGGGAGCGGTCGCGCGGCCCGGCGCTTGCGGGTGTGCCGCTGCGCCCACCCGTGCCGCCCCAGCGGCACGACTGCCCGTAGCGGCGGGGGGGTCGGCACGGCTGCCCGCGAGCGGCCGCTCACGCCCGGATGATCGCCAAGGCTTCGTCGCGCACCTTTGTCATCGTCGCCTCGTCCCGGGCCTCCGCGTTCAGGCGGAGCAGCGGCTCGGTGTTGGAGGGGCGGACGTTGAACCACCAGTCGGGCGCCTGGACGGTGAGGCCGTCCAGGTCGTCCAGGGTGACGTCGTCGCGGCCCTCGTACGCGGCCCGGATCGCGGCCAGGCGGGCCTGCTGGTCGGCGACGGTGGAGTTGATCTCGCCGGATCCGGCGTAGCGGTCGTACTGGGCGACCAGGGCGGACAGCGGGCCGTCCTGCTCGCCGAGGGCGGCGAGGACGTGGAGGGCGGCGAGCATGCCGGTGTCGGCGTTCCAGAAGTCGCGGAAGTAGTAGTGGGCGGAGTGCTCGCCGCCGAAGATGGCGCCGGTCCTGGCCATCTCGGCCTTGATGAAGGAGTGGCCCACGCGCGTGCGTGCCGGTGTGCCGCCGTTCTCGCGGACGACCTCCGGGACGGACCGGGAGGTGATCAGGTTGTGGATGACAGTGCCCTTGCCGCCGTTGCGGGCCAGTTCGCGGGCGGCCACGAGGGCGGTGACGGCGGACGGGGAGACCGGGTCGCCGTTCTGGTCGACGACGAAGCAGCGGTCGGCGTCGCCGTCGAAGGCGAGGCCGAGGTCGGCGCCCTCCTCGCGGACGCGCTGCTGGAGGTCCACGAGGTTGGCCGGGTCGAGCGGGTTGGCCTCGTGGTTGGGGAAGGTGCCGTCCAGTTCGAAGTACATCGGCACGAGGTCGAGGGGCAGGCCGGTGAAGACGGAGGGGACGGTGTGGCCGCCCATGCCGTTGCCCGCGTCGACGACGACCTTGAGCGGGCGGATGCCGGTCAGGTCGACGAGGGAGCGCAGGTGGGCGGCGTAGTCGGCGAGGACGTCGTGCCGGGTGACGGTGCCGGGGCGCGGGGCGGGCTCGGGGGCGCCAAAGTCGCTCCAGCGCTCCACCAGGGCGCGGATCTCGGCGAGGCCGGTGTCCTGGCCGACCGGGGCGGCGCCCGCGCGGCACAGCTTGATGCCGTTGTACCGCGCGGGGTTGTGCGAGGCGGTGAACATGGCGCCCGGCAGGTTCAGCGCGCCGGAGGCGTAGTACAGCTGGTCGGTGGAGCACAGGCCGATCCCGGTCACGTCGGCGCCGCGGGCCGCCGCGCCGCGCGCGAAGGCGCCGGACAGGCCCGGGGACGAGGGCCGCATGTCGTGGCCGACGACGACGGCGTCCGCGCCGGTCAGCTCGACGAAGGCCGCGCCGAACAGCTCGGCCAGCGACTCGTCCCACTGGTCGGGGACGACACCGCGCACGTCGTACGCCTTCACGATCTGCGACAGATCAGCAGCCACGGCCAACCTTCCTGAAAGTCCTGTCGGAGCCCACAAACTACCCGTAGGGACCGGCGGACCGCCCGGAAGGTTCCCTGAGGTCAGGGCAGCATCCAGCCGAGGACCACCGTGGACTGCCCGACCACGATCAGGCACATGATCAGCAGCAGGCCGAGGCTCCAGGGCAGCACCTTGCGCAGCAGGTCCCCCTCGCGGCCCGCGAGCCCGACGGCGGCGCAGGCGATGGTGAGGTTCTGCGGGGAGATCATCTTGCCGAGGACGCCCCCGGAGCTGTTGGCGGCGGCCAGCAGTTCGGGCGAGAGGCCGGACTCCCGCGCGGCGGTGACCTGGAGGGCGCCGAAGAGGGCGTTGGCGGAGGTGTCGGAGCCGGAGACGGCGACGCCGAACCAGCCGAGGACCGGGGAGAGGAAGGCGAGCCCGGCACCGGCCGCGGCGACGAAGTGGCCGATGGTGGCGGCCTGTCCGGAGAGGTTCATGACGTAGGCGAGGGCGAGGACCGAGGTGACGGTGAGGATCGCGAAGCGCAGTTCGTGGACGGTCGCGAGCCACTCCTTGACCGCCACGCGCGCGTGCACGCCGAGAACGACGGCCGTGGCCAGCCCCGCGAACAGCACGAGCGTGCCGCCGGTGGAGACGATCGGCCAGGAGAAGACGTTGCCGCCGACCGGATTGCCCTCGGGGTCCGCCACGTCCAGGAACGGCCAGTCGTAGGACTGCGTGGCCTTCGCCAGCCAGTCCTTGACGGCCGGGATCTGCGCCACGGAGAAGACGGCGACGATCAGCGCGTACGGTGCGTACGCGCGCACGACCTCGCGGGCGGAGTCCTTCTCGTCCAGTTCCTCGCTGCGTACGCCGGTCAGTACGGACGCCCGTACGGGCTCGGTGGCGGGCCTGCGGGAGTGCGGTACGGCGACCAGGGCGGCCGCGCCGATCAGGGCGGCGGCGATGTCGGCGAGCTGGGCGGAGACGTAGTTGGACGCGACGAACTGCGCGACGGCGAAGGCGACACCGCAGGCCAGTGCGGGGATCCAGGTCTCGCTCAGGCCGCGCCGCCCGTCCACCAGGGCGACCAGGAGCAGCGGTACGACGAGGGCGAGCAGGGGCGTCTGCCGGCCGACCACGGAGGCGACGTCGTCCAACGGCAGTCCGGTGACCTGGGCGAGCGTCACCACGGGGGTGCCCATGGCGCCGAAGGCGACCGGCGCGGTGTTGGCGACCAGCGAGACGACGGCCGCGCGCACGGGGTCGAAGCCGAGGGCCACGAGCATGACCGAGCAGATCGCGACGGGCGCCCCGAATCCGGCGAGGGCCTCCAGCAGGGCGCCGAAGCAGAAGGCGACGACGAGGGCCTGGATGCGGGGGTCGTCGGAGAGCCGGCCGAAGGAGCGGCGCAGGATGTCGAAGTGCCGGGTGCGGACGGTCATCCGGTAGACCCACAGGGCGTTCACGACGATCCACAGGATGGGGAAGAGGCCGAAAACCGCTCCCTGGACGGCGCTGGAGGCCGTCTGGTCCAGCGGCATGCCGTAGGCGAGCCAGGCGACGAGCACAGCCGACGCGAGGCCGATGAGGCCCGCCAGATGGGCCTTCATGCGGACGCCACCCAGCAGGACGAGGACGATCACCAGAGGCAGGGCCGCCACCAGGGCGGACAGGCCGAGCGATCCGGCGACGGGTTCCAGTTCCTGCACGTACACGGGCGCCTCCCCGGTTTCCGCCATGCGAAAGCGATTTCTCGCGACTTCCGGAATGGTCGTGTCCGCGACAACGGGGCGTCAATGGGTGTGCAGCAACGGATGTGACGGATGCCGAGTCGAGCGCAGAGGGGAGGAGCGGGGGAGGAGTGACCCGCGCGGCTCAGTTGTCGGGCGAGCGCAGCACGCGCAGGTGGCCGCGGCGCGCGACCTCCATCGGGTCGGCCGTCCGTGCGCCGCCCCCCTCGGCCGTCCGCTCCTGGGGCCGGGCCGCCTCGCGTACCGCGTTGGCGAGCGCCTCCAGGTCGTCGCCGCTGGGGCGGGCCGGGGCCGACCCGTCGAGCAGGCGGACGACCTCCCAGCCCCGCGGGGCGGTGAGGCGCTCGGAGTGCTCGGCGCACAGGTCGTAGCAGTGGGGTTCGGCATAGGTGGCGAGCGGGCCGAGGACCGCGGTCGAGTCGGCGTAGACGTACGTCAGCGTCGCGACGGCGGGACGGCCGCAGGCGGTGCGCGAACAGCGACGTACAGGGCTCACGATGTTGGACGGTACCGCACTCTTGAGCGGGCCGCGACGACTCTCCTCCGGGTCACACCTCCGTGTCGTGGCGTGAAACGCCCCACGGGCCGCTCGGAGCACCCCCCTTCGACCTGCGTGGACGCCGAGGTCACGGAGCCCGTGCGGCGTGGGAGGCGGTCACGACCTGACACAAACAGCGACATTTGCCTTGAGTTCCACGGTCGCGAAGAGATACGAAATCGAGCCCATTCTTGGCTGGAATGATCATCCGGCGACAAGCGGATCGGGCCGCCGCGACACCGCCCGCCGTGCGCGTGCGGTCGGGCACGGCACCTCCGCGAGGACTACGCTTCACCAGTGATGGACAACCCCGTGACGCCCCGTGATGCCGGCCGCCCAGGGCCCCGCCGTCGTGATCGCCACGGCCGGGGCATGCGCGGCCCGATCGCACCCCCGCAGGTACCGCTCGCCGCGAGCCGCGGCGAGGTGTTCGCGGATCTGGTGCAGGACTCCGTGGAGCGTCTGGAGCGGCGGTGGCCGCAGCTCGCCGACATCGACTTCCTCGTCCTGGACGTGCCGCGGCCGGCCGCGGCCGGGGAGGCGTGGAACGACGAGGCGGTCCCGCTCGGGGGCACGGTGCCCTCGCGGGACGGGCGGCGCGGGCGGGTGGTCGTGTACCGGCGGCCGGTCGAGATCCGGACCAAGGGACGGGACGAACGGGCGCTGCTGGTGCACGAGGTCGTCGTCGAACAGGTCGCGGAGCTGCTGGGGCTGACGCCGGAGACGGTGGATCCCCGGTACGGGGAGGACTGAGCGGTGGGCGCCCCGCGCGGCGCCCACCGTCGTCGCCCGCTTCTGCTGTGTCGCTGCTTCCTGCGGTGTCGCTACTTCTGCAGTACCGACAGGTCCTCGTCCGCGTTCGGTACCGAGACCGTGCCCCGGTCGTCGGGGAGGGTCTGGACGGTGAAGGACGACACGTCGTCGTCCGAACCGGTCAGGGTGCGGGACGCGTAGACCGCGCCGCCCGAGACGGTCTCGACCGTCAGCGCGTAGGCGCCCTTGAGATTGGCGGGGACCGGTGCGTCGACGTTCTGGGTCGTGCCCGCCTTGACGGTGTACGTCTTGGTCGCCGTCGTACCGCCCTCGGTGCCCGCGGACGCCGTGACCTTGACCTCGGCGGCCTCGCCGGGCGCGGACAGGGCCAGGGTCGTGCTCTTGGCGCGGTTGTCCGCGGACGTCGCGCGCGCGCCGACCGGGTCGGAGGCCGGGATGAACGCCGACTCCTGCTCGTCGCCCTTGCCCCGCACCACCCGGACCGCGGCCACCACCGGCACGGAGCGGCCCGTCGGCGTCAGCACCAGCGACCCCGCCTCGCCGCGCGTGACCTCACCGAGGTCGACACCCGTCGTCATACCGGCCTTCACGTGCACGGTCTCGTGACCGGCCGGTGTGATCAGCCCGGACGGCGAGGCGAGCCGCACCTTCAGGTCGGCGTCGGCGCCCCCGGGCGTGAACAGCACCAGGCGCACGCCCGTGGCGTCCTTCGGGATACCCGGCAGCACCAGCTCGCTCGCCGGGGCCGCCGCCGTGGTCAGCCAGTCGCCGCCGGTCTTGTCGTCCAGGGCCTGCACCGCGGCACCGACCCGCCCGCTGCGCACGCCGACGTGCACGGTCAGGTCGGTCTGCTCCACGTCGCTGAGCGTGGAGAGCAGGAGGGACTCACTGGAGTGCGGCGGGACCGTGACGCCCTCCCCCACCGTGGACTTGAGGGCGCCGTCCTTGCCGTACAGCTCGATGTCGACGACGGCCGCCGAGTCGTCGGGGTTCGTCAGGTGCACGTAGTCGGTGCGGCCGGACGCCGTGCTGGCTCCCGGAAACCAGAACTCCGTGTCGGGGACGGCGCAGTTGACGCCCTGCAGTCCTCGGCCCGTCCCGGCGGCGACCTCCGTGGTCTGCTGGACGGTCCAGCCGGGCGCGTGGCTTCCCTCGGCGACGCCGAGCAACGCGGGCGCGTCGGCGCCGGAGACCTTTCCGGCGGCGGGCGTGCCGGGCGCCTTGGGCTGCACGGCTGGTTTCGCGCTCTTCCCGTCGTCCTTGCCGTCGGTCTTGTCGCCGTCCTTGTCGCCGCTCTTGCCGTCGTCCTTGCCGTCGGTCTTCTTCTCGTCCTCGGTGTCCTGGGCCGCGGCGCCCTGCCCGGCCGGCGTGAGTGACGCGCCGCCCTTCTCGTCGGTGCCCTTGGTGACGGGCGTGAAGGACGTGTACGCGGTCTCGGCGAGGTCGGAGGTGCTGGGCGCCGGGCACAGCAGGCTGGTGCGCTCCACGGGCAGCCGTGCGGCGGGCGCCGCGGTGTCCGTGCCGGAGTCGGCCGGGGCGGACACCGCCGCGAACCCGGTGACGGCGGCGAGCGCGGTCGCGCAGGCGATCAGGGAGAGGGTCGTGCGCTTCACTGCTGGCTCCCGTCGGGACGCTCATCGCCCGTGCCGTGGGGCTGCTGGGGGTGCTGGGGGTGCTGGGGGTGCTGGGGGTGCTGGGGCTGGGAAGGGTCGTACGGCGTGCCGTATCCGCCCTGGCCGTACGCCTGGCCGAAGGCGGGGTCGTAGCCGCCCTCCTGACCTTGCGTCGGGTCGCCGTAGGCGTACGGGTCGTACTGGCCCGCCTCGTACGGAGCGCCCTGGCCGCCGTGTCCGCCCTGGTAGCCGTCGGGCTGGTACGGGTCCGCCTGGTACGGCTGCTGTCCGTACGCTGCGGGATCGTACTGCTGGGCGCCGCCCTGGTACTGCTCGGCGCCGTACGTGCCGTAGGAGCCGTACTCGGCGTCGGTGTACTGCGTCGAGTCCCATGTGCCGTACGCCGGCTGCTGGGGAACCGGCACGGGTGCTCCGGCGGGCGGCTCGGGCTCCCCACCGGGGTCGCCCGCGGTCTCGGGGAGGGGCTCCGTCCCGGCATCCGTCCCGGCATCCGTCCCGGCATCCGTCCCGGCATCCGTCCCGGCATCCGTCCCGGCATCCGTCCCGGCATCCGTCCCGGCGTCGGCCTCCGCGTCGGCCTCCGCCTGGGCCCGCAGACGGCGCGCTCGGCGTCCTTCGCCCTCGACGGCCTGGGCGGGGACGAGCGGCTCGTCGGGCAGGTCGTCGTCGACGTCGCGGCGCCTGCCGGGCAGGGCGAGGACGACCAGGACGAGGCCGAGGAGCCCCTGGACCCCCAGCCAGGCGGTGTGCGTGAACGGCGCGTCGTAGGTGACGTCCAGTCGACCGCCGGAGGCGGGGAGTTCGAAGCCCTGGGCCCAGCCGTCGACCGTGGTGCGGGTGAGCGGCTTGCCGTCCAGCGTGGCCGTCCAGCCCTCGGCGGCGGTGTCCGCCAGGCGCAGCACGCGGCCGTCGGAGCCCGCCTTGATGTCGGTGTGGATCTCGACGGGCCCGGCCGCCACGGGCTCGGGCTCGCCGCCGCCGGACGTTCCGGCGCCGGACTTCCCGCCGGAGACGATGGTCGCGCGCGCGACCTCCTGGTCCACCCGCCACAGCCCGCTGCCGTCCTGCTGGCTGAGCCTGCTGAGGCCGGGCGTGGCGTCCAGGACGCGGGTGACCTCGCGGGGCGTGCCCTTGTGCACGAGCACGTAGCGCACGGCGAAACCGCCGAGCTGGTCGGCCTGGTCGGCACCGGATCCGGCCACGAGGTTGGCGACGACCTTGTCGAGCCCGCTGTTCCCGCCGTCGCCGGAGGCCAGTTCGCCGTCGCCGAGGCGGGCCCCGGAGCCGCGGACCAGCACGTAGCCCACGTGGGCGGTGGAGTCGCTGTCGAGGACGAGGGTGCGGGCCTGGTCGCGGGTGTGGCTCTCCTCGGCGACGAACGCGGGCACCTGGACCGGGTCACGGCGCTCCACGGGGCCGTCGGCGCCCCCGATCATCCAGCCGGCGGCGGCGATCAGCGGGCCGAGGGCCGAGGCGAGGGCGATCAGGGCGGCCACGGGCTGGCGCCAGCCGAAGCTCTGCTCGGCCACGCGGAAGCGGGCCCCGTCGGCGCCGAGGGTCGCGGCGGACAGCAGGGCGATGCCGTAGACGAGGGTGGCGGGGCCGGCCCAGGCGGAGCGGTTGGACAGGACCGCGAGGACGAGGGCGACCAGGGCGACGACCCAGGCCGTCCTGACGCCCAACTGCCGCTCGGAGCGCAGCAGGGCGGCCAGCGCGGCCAGCACGACGCCGAGGAAGAACAGCCCGCCCACCGTGCCGGGACCGCCGGGGCTCGCGCCGAGCAGGTCGAGGGCGGAGGCCGCCGAGGAGCCGTACTCGAGGCCGGCCTCGTCGAAGAAGCCGAACGGCAGCAGCGACAGCGACCAGGGGGCGAGCAGCAGCAGCGGGGTGCCGAGCTGGGCGAGGAAGCGCAGCCCGTACGCCGTGATCTCGGTGCGGCGCAGGGCCAGGACGCCGATGCCGAGGAGCAGCGCGACCGGCCAGACGACGGGCGTGAAGGCCGTGGTGATCGTCAGCAGCAGGGCGTACGCCCAGGTGGCCCGCCAGCTGCCGCGGGCGCCGGACGCGTTGGCCAGACCGGCCGCCGCGACACCCGCGCGCGCGATGAGCGGCAGCAGGACGGCGAGGACGGCGGTGCCGATGCGGCCGCCGGCGAGTGCGCCGGTGGCGGCGGGCAGGAAGGCGTAGGCGACGGCGGCCCAGGCGCGCAGCAGCCGGGAGGGGACCAGCGGGCGGGAGGCGAAGTACGCGGTGGCGCCCGCCAGGGGCACCGAGCAGACCAGCAGCAGGGTGACGGCGAGTCCGGTCGAGCCGAGCAGTACGGAGGCGAGCGTGGCGACGATCGCGAGGTAGGGCGGCGCGGAGGCGGTGCCGCCCGTGCCGACGGTGTGCCAGGCGTCCACGTACCGCGACCACAGCTCGCCGGCGCCGCCCGGTGCGGGCAGCAGCGCGCCGCCCGCCAGGGCACCGCCGCCGAGGAGTGCGCGGCAGGCGGCCAGGGAGACGAGCAGCAGCACCAGGAAGAGCACCGGGCCGGGCTTGCGGGCGACGCGCTTGAGGCGGGCGAACTGCTCGATCTCCAGGAAGTCGGCGTCGTCGCCGCCGGGTCCGGACTCGATGGCTCCGCCGTGCCGTCCGGCGCCCGCGGCGGCCTCGGCCTCGGAACTGCCGAGGAGGTTGCCCGCGACCTGTTCGACGGTGACGCGGATGGTGGCGCCGGGGGGCGGGAACAGGGGCCGCAGGTCGTCCTTCTCGACCTGCGGGCGGCCGCGTTCGCGCCGGCCGGCGATGATCCGCTCGGGTCGCAGCAGGACGCCCAGCAGGCCCCGGATCTCGTCGAGGGCCTGGCCGGGAACCTTGCCGACGAGGTAGGCCACGGTCCGCAGCAGCGTGCCGAGGACGACGCGCAGCAGTACCCAGGGCAGGGCGGCGGTGCGGACGTTGACGAGGAGGGTGTGGACGGCGCCGGCCTTGTCCACCTTGTGCGGGGAAGCGGTGGTGCGCCCGGCGCAGTCGACGGCGCGGCGCTCGCGCGAGGCCGCCTCGGCGTGGCGGACGACCGCCTCGGGGGCGACGAGGACGCGGAGTCCGGCGGCGTGCGCGCGCCAGCAGAGGTCGACGTCGTCGCGCATGAGGGGCAGTCGGCGGTCGAAGCCGCCGAGCCGCTCGAAGACGTCGCGCCGGACCAGCATGCCGGCGGTGGACACCGACAGGACGGGGCGGACGTGGTCGTGCTGGCCCTGGTCCTGTTCGCGGCGGTCAAGGCCGGTCCAGCGGCGGCCGGAGTTGGCGATGGAGACGCCGACCTCGAGCAGTTGCCTGCGGTCGTACCAGCCGCGGAGTTTGGGGCCGACGACGGCGACGTCCTCGCGGCCGAGTTCGTACTCGGTGTCCACGACGCGCAGCAGTTGGGCGAGGGCGTCGGGTTCGGGGGCGCAGTCGTCGTGCAGCAGCCACAGCCACTGGACCGGCTCCCCGTGGGGGAGTTCCGGCATGTCGTAGGCGTCGTCGCGCCAGGTGCGGGTGGCCGGGTCCCAGCCGCTGGGCCGCCTCAGGTACGGCAGTTCCTCGGGGGTGAGGAAGGGGGCGGTGCGGGCGGCCTCCTCGACGGCCTGGCCGAAGCCGGTGCGCCGGGCGAGGTGGAGCACGCGGTCGTCGCCGAGGGCGTCGGCGACCAGCCGGGAGGAGTCGTCGGCGCTGCCGGTGTCGGCGGCCACGGCGTACTGGACGGGCCGCTCCTGACCGAGCAGCCCGGCGAGCGCGTCGGGCAGCCAGCGGGCTCCGTCGTGGGCGACGAGGACCGCGGTCACCACGTGACGCGGGAACTCAGGTGTGGCAGCGAGGTCTTGCTGGGCTGCCGTGTGACTCTGCACGGACATCGAGGTACGGGCCCCGGTTCGGTGGACTGCGGTGGACGCCCGTGCCTGTGGAGAATGGCGGGGCGTCTCGGACGAGCGCCCACACTATCGGCTGAACACAGGGGCGGCCCGCCGCCTGTGGACAACCCACCCGCGACGGGCCGTTCCCGCTGTTCGGGCCGTTTCTGCCGCCGCGTCAGGCAGCGGTCCTCAGACCGCGGCCTTCTTCAGGCGGCGGCGTTCTCTCTCGGACAGGCCGCCCCAGATGCCGAATCGCTCGTCGTTGGCGAGGGCGTACTCGAGGCATTCGGAGCGGACCTCGCAGGCGAGGCAGACCTTCTTGGCCTCGCGGGTGGAGCCGCCCTTCTCGGGGAAGAAGGACTCGGGGTCGGTCTGGGCGCACAGTGCGCGCTCCTGCCAGCCGAGTTCCTCGTCCGCGTCGTCGACCAGCAGTTGCTGCACCAGCTCGGTCATGTGCGCCCCTCGTCCGTCTGTCGCGTCCCCGTGATCTGGCCGTTACCGATTCCGGCTGAACGACACGAGTGAAATTACAAGTGTGCTGCTCCGGGCGAGTCAAGCCGAGATCTGCTATTGGGTCCCTTATTCACTCTGCGGAACCAAGGCCATGCAGTAAGTGTTCAAATCGCCATAAACCTTGACATCCCAAAGAGCCTCGCCGGGACACCCGCCCCGTGCGGCACCTTCATCAGGAAGGACGCCCAGGCGTTCGATCCCGTTCCGATACACGCGCCGAAGCGAACCTGATCACATTCGGATCACGGGATCGCAACGGGGGTTGTGCGTCCGACTTGTGCGCCATGTGTCCCGGAAGCCCTCTGAGCAAACCTTTCGCCAGCATGATCAACCGGATGAGGTGAAACATGTCCCACATAACGGTCATCGAGTTGACAGTGCTGGTGTGAACCGCTGTCCTTGAGGGCATGCTCGCGAACTTGGCGCTCGCCTCGACCCGCACCGCCGGGTCCCACGGTGCTGCCCGTGCTCGCTGTAGCTGTTGCCGCTGTTCCAGCTGTTGAGCCAACCGCGCTCCGGCTGTCCCCGGGTCCACGCGACTCGACCGCACCTGTTCCCGCCCCACCCGGGCGCTCTTCGTCATTCGCTCCGCTCCACCGCACTCCTTTGCCGAGGACCACCGCACCCATGAACAGCGACAGCGACCTCCAGATCGCCGGCGACATCCTCGAAGTCCCCCACCTGCTGCAGGCACCGCGCGAGCACCCGGCCACCGTCGCCGAGTTCGCCGGCCTCGCCCGCTCCGTCGCCGCCGACCGCTCCGAGTGGGAGCACCTCGTGCGGTACGACGCGACGACACGCTGGTACCACCGGCTGCGCACCGGCCCCGGATACGAGGTCTGGCTGCTGTCCTGGGTGCCGGGCCAGGGCAGCGGACGCCACGACCACGGCCCCTCCTCCGGTGTGTGGACGGTCCTCGACGGGGCCCTCACCGAGCACACGGAACGCGGCACGCGCGCGTTGGTGGCGGGTACACAGCGCGTGTTCGCGCCGGGGTACGTGCACGAGGTCGTCAACGACACGCTGGAGCCTGCGGTCAGCCTGCACGTCTACCACCCGGGCCTGACCGAGATGCCCATGCACTCCCCGCAGTGCTCGGCCGCCGCACCGGCGACTGGCTGACGCACTGTCCCACCCGCCTGCGAGACTGGCCCCATGCGCATTGTGGTTCTGGCAGGCGGCATCGGCGGTGCACGGTTCCTGCGTGGTCTGAGGCAAGCCGCGCCGGACGCGGACATCACGGTCATCGGCAACACCGGGGACGACATCCACCTCTTCGGGCTGAAGGTCTGCCCCGACCTCGACACGGTGATGTACACCCTCGGCGGCGGCATCAACGAGGAGCAGGGCTGGGGCAGGGCCGACGAGACCTTCCACCTCAAGGAGGAACTGGCGGCGTACGGCGTCGGACCCGAGTGGTTCGGTCTCGGCGACCGCGACTTCGCCACCCACATCGTGCGGACCCAGATGATCACCGCGGGCTTCCCGCTCAGCGCGGTGACCGAGGCGCTGTGCGACCGCTGGAAGCCCGGAGTGCGGCTGCTCCCGATGACCGACGACCGCGTGGAGACGCACGTGGCGGTCGAGCTGGGCGGCGAGCGCAAGGTGGTCCACTTCCAGGAGTACTGGGTCCGTCTGCGCGCCTCCGTCCCCGCTGAGGCCGTCGTGCCGGTCGGCGCCGAGCAGGCGAAACCGGCGCCCGGTGTCCTGGAGGCCCTGGCGGAGGCGGACGTGATCCTCTTCCCGCCGTCCAACCCCGTCGTCTCCGTCGGCACGATCCTCGCCGTGCCCGGCATCCGGGAGGCGATCGCCGACGCCGGTGTGCCGGTGGTGGGCCTGTCACCGATCGTCGGGGACGCGCCCGTGCGCGGGATGGCCGACAAGGTGCTCGCCGCGGTCGGCGTGGAGTCCACCGCGACCGCGGTCGCCGAGCACTACGGCTCGGGCCTGCTCGACGGCTGGCTGGTCGACACGGTCGACACGGACTCCGTCACGCGCGTGAAGGCCGCCGGGATCCTCTGCCGCGCCGTACCGCTGATGATGACCGACCTCGACGCGACGGCGCAGATGGCCCGGGAGGCGCTGACGCTGGCGGAGGAGGTGCGCCAGGCATGAGCGGGGTGACGCACGACGACACTCCGGGCCGCCCGGGGGGCTACCGGGTGTGGGCCCTGCCCGGCCTGCCCGAGGTGCGGCCCGGGGACGACCTGGCCAAGCTGATCGCCACGGCCGAGCCGGCCCTGGCCGACGGGGACGTGCTGCTCGTCACGTCCAAGATCGTGTCCAAGGCCGAGGGCAGGGTCGTCCAAGCCGCCGACCGTGAGGCCGCGATCGACGCGGAGACGGTCCGGGTGGTGGCCCGGCGCGGCCCGCTGCGCATCGTCGAGAACCGTCAGGGCCTGGTCATGGCGGCGGCCGGGGTCGACGCCTCCAACACGCCCTCCGGGACCGTACTGCTGCTCCCCGAGGACCCCGACGCCTCCGCGCGCGCCCTCCGCGAGGGGCTCCGCGCCACGCTGGGCGTGGACGTCGGCGTGGTCGTCACCGACACCTTCGGGCGCCCCTGGCGGGCCGGGCTCACGGACGTGGCGATCGGCGCCGCGGGCGTCCGCGTCCTCGACGACCTGCGCGGCGGCACGGACGCGCACGGCAATCCGCTCGGCGCCACCGTCGTCGCCACCGCCGACGAGCTGGCCGCCGCGGGCGACCTGGTCAAGGGCAAGGCGGCGGGCCTGCCCGTCGCGGTCGTGCGCGGGCTGCCGCAGGTGGTCGCCGAGGGCGACGGCGAGGGCGCCCGGGCGATGGTGCGCGGCGCGCGCGACGACATGTTCCGGCTCGGCACCTCGGAAGCGGTGCGGCAGGCGGTCACCCAGCGGCGTACGGTGCGTGCCTTCACGGACGAGCCGGTCGATCCCGGTGCCGTGCGCCGGGCGGTGGCCGCGGCCGTGACCGCACCGGCGCCGCACCACACGACACCGTGGCGCTTCGTCCTCCTGGAGTCCGAGGACTCCCGCACCCGGCTCCTCGACGCGATGCGGGACGCCTGGGTCGCGGACCTGCGGCGGGACGGCAAGAGCGAGGAGTCGATCGCCAAGCGCGTGCGGCGCGGCGACGTCCTGCGCAACGCGCCCTACCTCGTCGTCCCCTGCCTGGTCATGGACGGCTCGCACACGTACGGCGACGCGCGCCGCGACGGGGCCGAGCGGGAGATGTTCGTGGTCGCCACCGGCGCGGGCGTACAGAACCTGCTCGTCGCGCTCGCCGGGGAGCGGCTGGGTTCCGCCTGGGTCTCCTCGACGATGTTCTGCCGGGACGTCGTGCGCGACGTGCTGGGGCTGCCGGACGACTGGGACCCGATGGGAGCGGTGGCGGTCGGGCATCCGGCCGAGGAACCGAGGGCCCGGCCGGAGCGGGACGCGGGGGCGTTCATCGAGGTGCGGTGAGGCGTTCCGAGTGAGCCTCTACCCTCGTAGGGGCTTCTCCCTCCCCCCGGCCTCCCCCGCTTCCTCTCCTTCCTCTTCTTCCTCTCCTTCCCCTCCTTCCCCTCCCCTCTTCTCCTGAAAGACCTGATCCGTGGCAGGACGTTTCGCTCCCCGGCCCACGCGTGCTCCGGCACGCGGTGGGGACGCCGTCGTGCCCCGGCAGGTGCCCGCGCCGGGCAGGGTGCGGGTGTGGGTACCGGACGGACCGCTGGACCTGGGGCTGGTGCTCGGTCCGCTGCGACGCGGGCCGGGCGATCCGACGTTCCGGACGATGCCGGACGGGTCGGTGTGGCGGGCCACTCTGACGCCCTGCGGGCCGGGCACGCTGCGGGTCACCGCGCGGGGCGGCGAGGTGCGGGGCGAGGCCTGGGGGCCGGGGGCCGAGTGGCTGCTGGAGCAGCTGCCGCGGATGCTGGGCGCCGACGACGACCCCTCCGCGTTCGTGCCGAGGCACCGGCTGCTGGCGGTCACGGCACATCGGCGTCCGGGGCTGCGGCTGGGGCGGACGGGGCTGGTGCTGGAGTCCCTGATCCCCTCGGTCCTGGAGCAGAAGGTCACGACGCTGGAGGCGTATCAGGCGTGGCGGGTGCTCGTGCGGAAGTTCGGCGAGCCGGCGCCGGGCCCCGCGCCCGGAGGGATGTGCGCGATGCCGTCGGCGCGGACGTGGGCGATGATCCCGTCCTGGGAGTGGCATCTGGCCGGGGTGGACGACAAGCGGGCGTCGACGATCCTGCGGGCCGTGCGGGTCGCCGCGCGGCTGGAGGAGGCGGCGGGGATGGACGCCGCGGCAGCGCGGGAGCGGCTGGAGCTCGTGTCCGGGATCGGGCCGTGGACGTCGGCGGAGACCGTGCAGCGCAGTCACGGGGCGGCGGACGCGGTGACGGTGGGGGATCTGCATCTGCCGGGGATCGTGGGGTTCGCGCTGGGCGGGAACCGGTACGCGGACGACGCGGAGATGCTGCGGTTGCTGGAGCCGTATGCCGGTCAGCGGCATCGGGCGGCCCGGTTGGTGCTGCTGAGTGGGCGGGTGCCGGCGAGGCGGGCGCCGCGGATGGCTCCGCGGGGGATCGAGCGGTTGTAGGTGGTCCGGGGTTGCCTGGCACCCGGCGTCGGTGTGGCGCGGGGAGTGCGCGCCCGGCGCCGACGGGGTGCCGCCGCGCCCACCCGTGCCGCCTGGGGTACGTCCCAGGCCGTTCAGGCATCGGACCGTCCAGGCCGCACCGGACACCCCGGGGCGTGAGGAGACCCGCCCCCGCGTTCCCCGACCACGGACACGATCCGTGCCGTTCGGGATGCCCCAGTTGACCAGGTTCGGTCCAGGACTCACGCCTGCTCACTGATGAGGAACGGTCACGTGTCCGACGAGAAGCGGAGTGCCGCCGGGGGGATGTGGGCGTCGCACCAGATTCTGGCGCCGGAGCGGAGTTCGTTGTCGGCGCCGACTACCGCGCCGTCCCCGACGACCGTGTCGGTGAGGACGGTGCGCGTGCCGACGCGGGCGCGGGCGCCGATGAGGGAGTCGGTGATGACGGCACCCGGCTCGATGACGGCGCCCGGCAGGATCGTGCTGCCGAAGACGCGCGCGCCCTCCGCCACGTGGGCGCCCTCCCCGACGACCGTGCCGCCGGCCAGTTTGGCGTCGGGGGCGACCTGGGCCGTGGGCAGGATCAGACGGTCGCCGCAGCGGCCCGGTATCGCCGGGGACGGGGCGCGGCCGAGGACCAGGTCCGCCGAGCCCCGTACGAAGGCCGCCGGGGTGCCCAGGTCCAGCCAGTACGTGGAGTCGACCATGCCCTGGAGATGCGCCCCGGTGGCGAGGAGTTCCGGGAAGGTCTCGCGTTCGACCGAGACGGGCCGGCCCGCGGGGACGGTGTCGATGACCGAGCGGCGGAAGACGTACGCCCCCGCGTTGATCTGGTCGGTGACGATCTCCTCGGGGGTCTGGGGCTTCTCCAGGAAGGCGAGCACCCTGCCCGTGTCGTCCGTGGGCACCAGACCGTACGCCCGGGGGTCCGTGACCTTGGTCAGGTGCAGGGAGACGTCCGCGCCCGTCGTTTCGTGGGCGCGGACCAGCGCGCCGATGTCCAGGCCCGTCAGGATGTCCCCGTTGAAGATCAGGACCGGGTCGTCGGGTCCCGAGTGCAGCCGGGACGCCACGTTGCGGATCGCGCCGCCCGTGCCGAGCGGTTCCTCCTCCGTGACGTACTCGAGGTGCAGGCCCAGGGACGAGCCGTCGCCGAAGTACGGTTCGAAGACCTCGGCCAGGTAGCTGGTCGCGAGGACGATGTGTTCGACGCCGGCCGCCTTCGCCCGCGCCAGTTGGTGCGTGAGGAACGGCACTCCGGCCGCCCGGACCATGGGTTTGGGTGTGTGCACGGTGAGCGGGCGCAGCCGGGTGCCCTTGCCGCCGACCAGGAGGATCGCTTCTGTCACCTGTCGTCTCTGCTTCCTGCCGGGACCGGCCGAACTGTCTTTCGGCGGGCCAGTGTATGCAGACCGTTCCCCGGCCGTTCGAGGGCCGTTCGGTGGCCGTTCCTCGGCGCCTTCGACGACCGCGCGGTGTCCCGTCCTCAGCGGCCCTGGTACTTCCCCGCCTTCGAACGGACCGAGCCGAGCCTGTCGTAGAGCCTCTCGCCGGGGCAGCCCGTGGCGAAGCCGTCGCGATGACCGGAGATGACGTTCAGTCGTACCTTCCTGCCCTTCGGGTAGAGGTTGCCACCCCCGGACTTCAGGTATGTCTTCCCGCGCGGATTCATGCCGTAGCGCCCGACCTTCCACGCGGTGAGCCGGGCGATCGCCTTCAGGGCGGCCGACGACGGCTCCTTGGCGCTGTAGGTGCCGAGAACGGCGATCCCCGTGCTGTTGGAGTTGAACCCCCGGGTGTGGGCGCCCAGGACCGGCTTGGACACGCCCCCGGCCCGGCCCTCGTAGATCTTCCCGCACTTGTCGACGAGGAAGCTGTAGCCGAGGTCCCGCCAGCCCATGCTGCCGACGTGGTAGCGGTAGATGCCGCGAATGACCGACGGCGCCTGTGAACAGGTGTAGTCGTTGCCGGTGTCCGAGTGGTGCACGAAGGCCGTCTTGACCCTCTTGGTGTACACGGCCCCCTTCTCGCGCAGCGTCTCGTCCGCGCCCCAGCCGCGGCGCGTGATGATGCCGGGGCGGGCGCCGACGTGCGGCTTCGCCTTCCGCCCGGCGGGGACGGACCGTGCGGCCCCGGTCCGCGCGCGGCCCGTCCCGGGTGGGACGCCCTTGCCGGGGTCGACGAGTTCGAGGCGCAGCCCGGTGGGGAGCCGTGCGGCGGCCGGGGCGCTTCGGTCGGCCCCGGTGGCCTTCTCCGAGCGCACTCGTACCTCCACGCCGTCGGACTCGCCCGCCCACAGCGGTGCGGTGGCGCCGCGGACGCCGCCCGAGGTGCTCTCGCGGGTGCCGGGATCGGCGGCGTGGTCGGCGTTGTGGGTCTCCAACTCCTTCCAGCCGGACCAGATGCCGGTGGCGGCGGCGCGGGTGCGGACCTCGACGCGGCCGTGGAGCGCGGCGGTCGGCCGGTCCCAGACGACGCCGACGAGCGAGAAGGGCCGTACGTCCCGGCGGGTCAGGCCCTGTTCAGCGGCGCCGGGCGCCCGGTCGCGGGCGAGGTGGGCGAGGGGGAGCGAGCGGGTGCTGCCGGGGACGTACGCTCCGGACCGCGGTCCGGCCCCGGCCGTGGGTGGAGCCGAGGAGGGAGGGGTCGAGGAGGGAGGCGTCGAGGAGGGAGGGGTCGAGGAGGGAGGCGTCGAGGAGGATGTGGCGGCCGCCGCGGGCGGGGCGAGCGGGAGGGCCAGGGCCGCCGCGCACGTGACGCCGATCGAGGAAGCTGGGAATCCACGCATGCCCCTGATCCTGGACATGCTCGGACGAACATGTCCATCGGGGATCTGACGGGCCGTGGGATTCTTCGCCCGATCCGGTGGTGGTGCGGTACGCCGTCCGCTCGGTGCGCGTGCCCCGGCCCGCGTACGCTTGCACGGGTGAACGCGACCGATCGCACCCCTGCCGACCTGCTGAGTTCCGCGCTCGCCGCGGACCCGGGACGCCCCCTGGTGACCTTCTACGACGACGCCACGGGCGAACGCGTCGAACTCTCCGTGGCCACCTTCGCCAATTGGGTGGCCAAGACCGCGAACCTGCTCCAGGACGAGCTGTCCGCCGAACCCGGCGACCGGGTCGCGCTGCTGCTGCCCGCGCACTGGCAGACGGCGGTGTGGCTGCTGGCGTGCGCGTCGGTGGGTGTCGTCGCCGACGTGGCGGGCGACCCCGGAGCGGCGGACGTGGTCGTGAGTGGGCCGGAGCCCGAGTCGTTGGAGGCGGCGCGGGCGTGCGAGGGCGCGCGGATCGCGCTGGCGCTGCGGCCTCTCGGGGGGCGGTTCGCACCGGCTCCGCCGGAGGGCTTCGCCGACTACGCGGTGGAGGTGCCGGGGCAGGGAGACCGGTTCGTGCCGTACGTGCCGGTGGACCCGGAGGAGCCGGCGCTGATCGTGGCCGGGCGGGAGTTCAGTGGCGCGGAGGTCGTGGAGCGGGCACGGGCGGAGGCGTCGGGGCTGGGACTCACCGGGCCGGGGGCGCGGATCCTGTCGGGGCTGCCGTACGACACGTGGGAGGGGTTGAGCGCGGGGCTGTACGGGCCGCTCGCGAGCGGGGGGTCGGTGGTGCTGTGCCGGCATCTGGAGCGGGCGGCGGCCGGCGTGGTGGACCAGCGGATCGAGACGGAGCGGGTCTCGGCCACGGCGCGGTGACGTTCCTGCGGGGGTGCCGGTGACGGGTGCGGGGGCGGGCGCCGGTGAGTGGGCGCCCCACCGTCAGTCCTCGCACGGGTCCGCCTTCTGCGGAGCGGCCACGCCCGGCAGTTCGGCGGCGCGGGCGGTCGGGAGGCCCTGCGCGGTCAGTTCGGCCCGGTGCTCCTTCACCCGCGCCCCGGTGCCCGGCCGGGGGCCTCCCCCGGACGGCCTCTCCCACGGACGGCCTCTCCCACGGACGGCCTCCCCCCCCCGTTCGGACCACTCCCGTTCCACCCCCGGCGCCCGCTCGGGGCATGGTCGTACCAGCGCACGGGTGTGGGACGGAGGGCAGGCGTGGGCGATGACGCGGGCACGGCGGCCTCCGGCGGGGGCGACGTGGGGCGCGGCGCGTCCGCGACCGGGGGCGGGCTGCGGCGGCGGCGCCGCAGGCGGCGGCTGGGGATCGCGGGCATCGCGGTCGTCGTGCTGGCCGGGGGCGCCGCGGGTGTCGGGTGGGCGGTGTACGCCAAGCTGAGCGGCAACATCACGGCGGACGAGGCGGCGGCGGCCGAGCTGGCCCGGTACGAGAAGGAGCGGCCCACCGCCCAGGTGCGCGGCGCCCAGAACGTCCTGGTGATCGGGTCGGACTCGCGGGCCGGAGACGGCAACGCGCGATACGGACGGGACTCGGGCACCGAGCGGTCGGACACCACGATCCTGCTGCACCTGGCCGCGGGCCGGGACAGTGTCACCGCCGTCTCCCTCCCCCGCGACCTGATGGTGGACGTGCCCGACTGCCACCGTCCGGACGGGTCACGCAGCAAGCCGGTGTTCGCGCAGTTCAACTACGCCTTCGAGGCGGGCGGTTCGGCGTGCTCGATCCGTACGGTGGAGAAGCTGACCGGCATCCGAATCGACCATCACGTGGTCGTCGACTTCCAGGGCTTCAAGAAGATGGTCGACGCGCTCGACGGCGTCGAGGTGTGCCTGCGCAAGCCGGTCGACGACAAGGACGCCCAACTGAGGCTGCCCGCGGGCCGGGTGACGCTCGACGGGGAGCAGGCGCTCGGGTACGTCCGCGCCCGGAAGTCGCTCGGCGACGGCAGCGACACCGACCGGATGGACCGGCAGCAGCGCTTTCTGGGAGCGCTCGTGAACAAGGTGCAGAGCAATGACGTGCTGCTGAATCCGGTGAAGCTGTATCCCGTTCTGGACGCCGCCACGTCGTCCCTCACCACGGACCCGGATCTGGCGAGTCTGCGCGGTTTGTACGACCTCGTGCGCGGCCTGCGCGGGATTCCCACCGAACGCGTGCAATTCCTGACCGTCCCCCGGGAGTCCTACGCGGGCGACGCCAATCGTGACCAGCTCGTGGAGCCCGACGCCGAGAAGCTGTTCACCCGCCTGCGGACGGACGAACCCGTGACGATCGCCGCTCCCCCACGGGACTCGGGAGGCGGTTCCGCAATTCCCGGCGAACCCGGCGGCACCGTTTCCCCGGCGCCGACGTTCAGCGGGAACACCGCCGCCGAGGACATCTGCGGGTAAAGCGCATTCCAAGACGGAGCAAGGCGCACGCAAGACGGACACGAATGAACGGACAGTTGTCCAATAAATGCGCCGTATTGCCCACTTGTAAGGTTCGTGGAATGCGTCACTGCCAGTCGCCCCGCGCCGAACGAGGCGGTTAGTGTGAGCGATCCGGTGTGAGTTGAGTAAGACCGGGCGCCCGGAGGGGAAGGGCGCCGCGTGGCCCCGACGGAGGATTCGGACAACCGTGGACGCGCAAGGCCGTGGGCAGGCGGAGGGCATCGACCCCGCAGACCAGTGGGTACTCAATCCGGACACCGGCGACTACGAATTGCGACTGTCCCCTTCCGCACCGCAGTCACCGGTCCCGGGACCCCGCCGGGCCACGCGGTCGCCGAAGCCGGCACCGCGGCGGGAGTCGGAGCCGCCGGAGTCCCCGCCGGAGCGTGAGGTCCCCGGCCCGCGCAGGCGCCGTGGGACGCCCGAGGAGCCGCCGCCGGGGCGGCGCGGCCGTCGGCGTCCGGCGAAGAAGAAGTCGAGGACCAAGAAGATCCTGCTGTGGACCGGCGGCACGATGGCCTTCGTCGTCCTCGCCGCGGGCACGGCCGGATACCTGTACCTGGAACACCTCAACGACAACATCCAGTCCGTCTCCGACGACGGTGCGAGCACCGGCGGGTTCCAGAAGGACAAGGCGATCAACATCCTGTTGATCGGCACCGACAAGCGCACCGGAGACGGCAACGCCGGATACGGCGACACCGGCAGCGCCGGCCACGCCGACACCACGATCCTGCTGCACGTCGCCAAGGACCGCTCCAACGCCACCGCCCTCAGCATCCCCCGCGACCTGATCGTCGACATCCCCGACTGCCCGACCACGCAGGAGGACGGGAGCACGAAGGTCATCCCGGGTTCCACCGGCGTCCGCTTCAACCAGAGCCTCGGCCAGAGCGACCGTACGCCCAGCTGCACCATGCGGACCGTGACCGAGCTGACCGGGGTCACGCCCGACAACTTCATGGTGGCCGACTTCAACGCGGTCAAGACCCTCACCTCGGCCGTCGGAGGTGTCGAGGTCTGCCTGGCGAAGGACATCGACGACCCCGACTCGCACCTGAATCTGTCGGCGGGCAAGCACACCGTCGAGGGCGAGGAGGCGCTCGCGTTCGTCCGCACCCGGCACTCCGTGGGCTTCGGCGGCGACCTGAGCCGCATCGAGATCCAGCAGCAGTTCCTCAGCGCGCTGATGCGCAAGCTGAAGTCCAACGACACGCTCACCAGCCCCTCGAAGATGCTGAAGCTCGCCGAGGCGGGCACCGAGGCGCTGACCGTCGACTCCAAGCTGGACGACATCGGCAAGCTGAAGGACCTCGGTCTGGAGCTGGGCAAGCTCAACACCAAGAACCTCACCTTCACGACGGTGCCGGTGGTGGACAACCCGGCCGAGGAGACGCCGGTGACCGTCGTCCTCAAGGAGGGGCCCGCCCAGCAGGTCTTCGACATGGTCAAGAACGACGTCTCCTTCACCGAGGTCAAGCAGCAGGAGAAGGAGAAGCAGAAGAAGGAGGACGCCGCCGTCGCCGCCCGCCTCAAGGGCGAGAAGTCCGAGCCCGGCGAGGTCCGCGTCCGCGTCGTGAACGGCGGCGCCTCCTCAGGCAGCGCGGGCCGGGAGCTGACCTACCTGCAGAACGAGGCCGGGGTCACCAAGTCGGAGAACGCGGGCAACGCCCCGGCAGACCTGCCCAGGACGACCTTGGAGTACGCCCCCGACCAGGCCGACCAGGCCCGCGCCCTCGCCGGGATCCTCGGCCTGTCCGGCGCCGCCATGAAGCCCGGCGAGAGCGTCACCAACTCCCAGGGCCTGCCCGCCATGACCCTCACCCTCGGCAAGGACTTCAAGGGCGCCGGAGTCAAGCTCGACGCCGCCTCCGGGAAGACACCCGACGGTGTTCAGAAGTCCACGGCGGACAAGGTCGAGTGCGCGAAGTGACCTGACGGGTCCCTCGTACGTCTGACAGGACGACAGTCCATCGGTGAACGGTCCAACGGCGAACAATCCGTCGGCATCGCCGTACAGCCAACGAGGGGCTCCGTACGTCCAACTGTGCGAACAGGTCGCGCGCAGGGGCTCGTTCGCGGGCCCGAGGGTGGGAGAAGGACATGACGCAGGGCAGTGTGCACGAGGAGGGAACGCGTCGGGGCACCGTCCGGCACGCCCGCGGTGGCAGGAACACCGGCGACGGCCGGGACGACGACGGCACCGGTACCGCGGACCGCCAGGGCCCGCCCGGCGGAAGAGGCAAGCGCTCCGAACGCCGCCGGCCCGGACGGAAGCACCGGGCGCTGCGCTGGTCCGCGACGACCCTCGCGGTGCTGATACTCGGCACGGCCGGCGCCGGATACCTCTACTACGAGCACCTGAACGGCAACATCGAGAAGGGCGAGCGCAGCAGCGGCGACTCCAAGGCGCACCGGACCGAGCCGAACGCCGCCGGACAGACCCCGCTGAACATCCTGCTGCTCGGCTCCGACAGCCGCGCCTCCGACGCCAACGTGGCGCTGGGCGGTGGCAAGGACCACCGCGACAACCCGCCGCTGGCCGACGTGCAGATGCTGATCCACCTGGCCGCGGACCGCAAGAGCGCCGCGGTGGTGAGCATCCCCCGGGACACCCGGGTCGACATCCCCGCGTGCAAGGACCCCGACACCGGGGAGAAGTTCGGGGCGACCAACGCCATCATCAACGGGTCGCTGGCCCGCGGCGGCGCCGGCTGCACCCTGGCCACCTGGGAGAACCTCACCGGGGTCTACATCGACCACTGGATGACGATCGACTTCGCGGGCGTGGTCTCGATGGCGGACGCCGTCGGCGGGGTCGAGGTCTGTGTGAACCAGAACGTGTCGGACCGCCCACTGCCCGGCGTGCCCGGCGGCTCGGGCCTGAAACTGACGGCTGGCTCGCACAAGGTCCAGGGCGAGCAGGCGCTCCAGTGGCTGCGCACCCGGCACGCGTGGGGCAGCGACCCGCTGCGGGCCCGGGCCCAGCACATGTACATGAACTCGATGATCCGCACGCTGAAGAGCCAGAACGTGTTCACCGACGCCGGCCGCCTGATGAACCTGGCCGAGTCCGCCACGAAGTCCCTGACGGTCTCCGAGGAGCTCGACACCGTCAAGAAGCTGTACGACCTGGGGATGCAGCTCAAGACGGTGCCCACGGACCGCCTCACCATGACGACGATCCCCACCGTCCAGGACCCCCAGGACGAGAACCACCTGCTGCCCGCCGACAGCGCGGACAAGATGTGGGCGATGCTCCGCGACGACGTGCCGTTCGACGACAAGGGCGGCAAGGGCAGCGCAGGGGGCAAGGGGGACAAGGATCAGCAGGGCTCGGACAGGAACGGGGGCAAGGACGCCGCCGGCGGGACGCCCTCCGACGAGCCCGCCGCCGACGCCGAGATCGGCGTCCTCGTGCAGAACGCCACCCGCTCCGCCACGCTCGGCCCCGTCAGCGGCCGCGCCGGCGCGGTCGCCGGGACGCTGGTCGACAAGGGTTTCACCAGGGCGACCAAGGACACCTCGGCCGCGCTCTCCGAGGAGCGGACCGTGGTCCGTTACCCGGACGACGCGTTGGCGGGCGACGCACGGCGCGTCGCCGAGGCGATGGGGATCCCCGCGAACGCGGTGCGCAAGTCGACGGACGTGTCCGGGATCACTCTCGTCGTGGGAGCTGACTGGCGCTCCGGCACGTCCTACCCGAAGCAGAAGACGCCCGAGGCCGGAGACCTTCCGAAGGACAGCGACGCCCTCAACGGCTCGGACGCCGGCACGTGCATGGACGTCTACAAGCCCTACCGATGGTAGGAGTTCAGGAAAATAGGAGGGAATGCCCTGTTGTAGGGGTGCCGATCGCGGCACCAGTGTCGTTCGACGCTGAACTGGGCGGATAGTGTGTGCGCGCCAGTGCCCCCTGCCGCGAGGCCCGCCCTGGCGTCGTGCACCAGTTGACTCTCTACCGTGCGCCTTCAAGGGAAGGTGCCGCGTGGCCCCGACGGAGGATTGGGAGACCGTGGACGCGCAAGGACGTGGGCGGGCAGACGACGTGGACCCCGCGGACCAGTGGGTACTCAATCCACGCACCGGTGAGTACGAACTGCGGCTGTCCCCCTCCGCACCGCAGTCGTCCGTCCCCGGACCGCGCAGGTCCGCCCCGGACTCCCCGGCGGGCACCGACGGCAGGAACGGCGACGCCGGTACGGCACGTCGTCGTACGGCCGCTCCCGACCGGGAGGTACCGCCGCAGCGGCGGCGCCGTCCGGAGCCCGAGGAGCCGGTCCCGGGCCGGCGCGGACGCCGGCCGGAGAAGAAGAAGTCGAAGGGCAAGAGGGTCCTGCTGTGGACCGGCGGCAGCATGGCCTTCGTCGTCCTCGTGGCCGGTGTCGGCGGCTACGTCTACCTCAAGCACCTCGAGGGCAACGTCTCGACGACGGACGTCGGCACCGCGGGCAGCAGCAGCTTCAAGAAGGACGAGGCCTTCAACATCCTCATCATCGGCACCGACAAGCGCACCGGTGAGGGCAACGAGGGCTACGGCGACAAGGGCAGCGTCGGACACGCGGACACCAACATCCTGCTGCACGTCGCCAAGGACCGCTCCAACGCCACCGCGCTCAGCATCCCCCGCGACCTGATCGTCGACATCCCCGACTGCGAGACCACGCAGGAGGACGGGACGACGAAGGTCATCCCGGGGACCTCCGGCGTCCGGTTCAACCAGAGCCTCGGCGACCTGGGCCGGGACGCGGGCTGCACGATGCGCACGGTGGCGGAGGCGACCGGGATCAAGCCCGACCACTTCATGATGGCCGACTTCAACGCGGTCAAGACGCTGACCACCGCCGTGGACGGCGTCGAGGTGTGCGTGGAGCACGCCGTCGACGACAAGAAGTCCAAGCTCCAGCTCCCCAAGGGCGAGTCCATGGTCGAGGGTGAGAAGGCCCTCGCCTTCGTCCGCACCCGGCACGCCTTCGGCAACGAGGGCGACCTGGACCGCATCAAGGTGCAGCAGCAGTTCCTGGGCTCGCTCATGCGCAAGATGTCCTCCGGCGACACCCTCACCAGCCCCACCAAGCTGGTGAAGCTGGCCGAGGCGGCGACCAACGCCCTCACCGTGGACAAGGCCATCGGCAACGTGGGCACGCTCAAGGACATCGCCCTGGAGCTGAAGAAGGTGCCGACGAAGAACATCACGTTCACCACGGTGCCGGTGGTCGACAACCCCGCCGAGAAGGTCAAGGCGACGGTGGTCCCGAACGAGGCCAAGGCGCCCCAGGTCTTCGAGATGATCGTGAACGACATCTCCTTCACCGAGGTCGAGCAGAAGGAGAAGAAGGAGAAGGCCGCCGTCGCCGCCCGCCTCAAGGGTGCGAAGTCCGAGCCCTCCGAGGTCCGCGTCCGCGTCCTCAACGGCGGCGCCCCCGCCGGCAGCGCCCAGCAGGAGCTGTCCTACCTCCAGACCGAGGCCGGCGTCTCCAAGTCCGAGAACGCGGGCAACGCCCCGGCAGACCTGCCCAGGACGACCTTGGAGTACGCCCCCGACCAGGCCGACCAGGCCCGCGCCCTCGCCGGGATCCTCGGCCTGTCCGGCGCCGCCATGAAGCCCGGCGAGAGCGTCACCAACTCCCAGGGCCTGCCCACCATGACCCTCACCCTCGGCAAGGACTTCAAGGGCGCCGGAGTCAAGCTCGACGCCGCCGTCAAGAAGCCGGACCTGGACAACGCGTCCACGGCCGACCAGAAGCTGTGCGCCAGTTGACCTGAAGGGCCCGTCCTACGTCTCACAGGACGGCTACGGGCCCGTGCGGTGGCGCGGGGGTGGGGAGAGGGGCGCGGACATGACGCGAAGCGGTGTGCAGGCGGAGGACACGCAGGAGGGCCCGGCAAACGCCCCCGAGCGTGAAGAGGCCGCCCGGGGGGACGGCGACAACGGTGTCGGCGGCACCGACGACACCCGGGAGACCGGTGACGCGTCCGATGAGGGGACCGGCGACGAGGCCGGCGACGGGCGGCGTCCGCGACGGGGCCGCCGCGTCCTGCGCTGGACCGCGGTGGCGCTCGCCGTGGTCCTGGCGGGCACGGCCGGCGCGGGGTACCTCTACTACCAGCACCTCAACGGCAACATCAAGAAGGACGTCCTGAACCTGGGCGACAACAAGGTCGCCGAGCCGACGCCGAACGCGGCCGGGCAGACCCCGCTCAACATCCTCGTCATCGGTTCGGACGCCCGGGACAGCGAGGCGAACCAGCAACTGGGCGGCGCCCGCGAGACGTTCGGCTCCACGCCGCTGGCGGACGTGCAGATGCTGGTGCACCTGTCGGCCGACCGCAGCAACATGTCGGTGGTCAGCATGCCGCGCGACACACTGCTCGAGATACCCAGGTGCACCGACCCGGACGACGGCGAGGTCTACCCGGCGAGCGACGGCCGGGTGATGACCAACCAGAGCCTCGGCCACGGCGGCCCCGGCTGCACGGTGGCCACCTGGCAGGAGCTGACCGGCATCCACATCGACCACTTCGTCATGGTCGACTTCGCGGGCGTCGTGTCGATGGCCGACGCCGTCGGCGGCGTCCCGGTCTGCGTGGACGCCAACATCCACTCCCGCGACAACGAGGGCCACGGCTCCGGCCTGAAGCTGGCCAAGGGCACCCACCCGGTCAAGGGCAAGCAGGCCCTGCAGTGGCTGCGCACCCGGTACGGCTTCGAGGACGGCAGCGACCTGGCGCGGGCCAAGGCCCAGCACATGTACCTGAACTCGATGGTCCGGGTGCTGCGCGAGAACGCCACCCTGAGCAGCCCCAACAAGCTGCGCAGGCTCGCCGAGGAGGCCACCGCGGCGCTCACCGTCGACCCGGGCCTGGACACCGTCAAGAAGCTGTACGACCTCAGCGACGAACTGCGCCGGGTGAAGCCGGAGCGCATCACCATGACCACGATGCCCAACCGGTACGTGGGCGCCCGGGTCGAACCGACCGAGGACGCGGAGCAGTTGTTCCGGCTGGTGCGCGAGGACATCGCGCTGGACGGCAAGGACGCGAGGAAGAAGCCCGACGCCGAGCCGAAGGCCCCGGCCGACCCGGCCGCCCCGGACGCCGAGATAGCGGTCCGGGTCCGCAACGGCACCCGCACGGACCGCCTCGCGATGGCACCCGGACGCGCGAACACGGTCGCCGGGCTCCTGGCGGACCGGGGCTTCGCCAAGGCGGTGGCGGACCCCTCGGTGCTGCCGAGCGAGGACCGCACCGTCGTCCGCTACCCGAGCGCCGACCTGGAGGGCGACGCACGGCGCGTCGCCAAGTCCCTGGGCGTTCCGGCGGGTTCGGTGCAGCGGTCCACGGACGTCTCCGGCGTGACGCTGGTCGTGGGCGCCGACTGGCGCGAGGGCACGGCGTACAAGGCGCCCGGGAGCGACGACAGCACCCCCGAGTCCGCCGAGGCCCTCAACGGCGCGGACGAGAGCGCCTGCATGGAGGTGAACCCGGCGTTCACCTGGTCCTGACGGACGTCAGCGCGTACCGGCGGCGTCCGTGGCGTCCGCGTCCGCGCCGGGCTGGACCGCCGGACGCCGCGAGGCGATGACCTTCCTGGCCAGCGACTTGGGACTGGTCAGGAAGCCCCAGCCCCAGGACATGTGCATGGTCGCCAGCGCCACCGGGATCCGCGCCCGCGCCTTCAGGCCGAGGCCCTTGCCGGCGGGCAGCGAGCCCGCCACGATCGCCGCGAGGTAGCCGCCGGGGACGACGAATCCCCACGGGGTCAGCGCGGCGCCCACCACGACACCGGCCGCGATGGCGACCACGGCGGTCGGCGGGGCGAGGTAGCGCAGGTTGATGGAGCCGGAGTGGTAGCGGGCGACGACGTGGCGCCAGCGGCCGTAGTCCTTGTACTGCTTGGCCAGCGCCCGCATGCTCGGCCTCGGGCGGTAGGAGACCCGCAGCTCGGGCGAGAACCAGATCAGGCCGCCGGCCTCGCGGATGCGGAAGTTCAGCTCCCAGTCCTGGGCGCGGACGAACTCCTCGTTGTACCCGCCCTGCCGCTCCAGCGCCTCGCGGCGGAAGACGCCGAGGTAGACGGTCTCGGCGGGCGCTGCCTGACCGCCCGTGTGGAACGCGGCGTTGCCGACCCCGATCTTCGACGTCATCGCGGCGGCGACGGCGTCCTCCCAGGCGTTCTCGCCCTCGGCGTGCATGATGCCGCCCACGTTCTGCGCGCCGGTCTCCTCGAGGAGCCGTACGGCCGTGGCGATGTAGTTCGGCGACAGCATGCCGTGCCCGTCGACGCGGACGACGACCGGATGGCGGGAGGCCTTGATCGCGGCGTTCAGCGCGGCGGGGGTACGGCCGGTGGGGTTCGGCACGGTGTGGACCCGGGGGTCCTCGCGGACGAGTTCGGCGGCGATCTCTTCCGTACGGTCCGTGGAGGGACCGACGGCGATCACGACCTCCATCTCGCCGGCGTACTCCTGGGCGAGGATGGCGCGGACGGCGCCGCGCAGGTGCCGCTCCTCGTTGAGGACGGGCATGATCACGGAAACGGCGGGCGGCCGCACGTCGGACTTGGCGTTCATCGGTGCTCACGTTACCGCGAACGGGGGACACGGGTGCGCGCCGCGGGGGTCACGGGCCCGGGCAGCAGATCGTATGGGCCTACGGTGCTCACGAATCCCACGTCCGGCCTCGCGGTCCACACCCGGGGCCCGTCCCCGCGGAGGTGTCACCTTGCCCACGCCGCCCCGCTCCCCCCGGGTCCCGGCCTCGTCCCCCCGGGGCGGGCCCCCGCCGCAGCGCGGCGGCCCCCGGCCCGCCGGACGCCCGCCGCGGCCCCCCGTCCGGCGCAGGCGGCCGCGCTGGGCCGTACGGGCGGTGACCGCGCTGTCGGTGGTGGTGCTGGCCTCCGCGGGGATCGGGCACGCCGTGCTGTCGGGCCTGGACTCGGACATCTCCCGGGTCGACGCCTTCAAGGACATGAAGAACCGGCCGCGGGCGGGCGACGGCATGAACGTCCTGATGGTCGGCACCGACGGCCGCGACAGGATCAGCGAGGAGCAGCGGCGCGCGTACAGGCTGGGCGGCGCCCCCTGCCACTGCACCGACACCATCATGATCGTGCACATCTCGGAGGACCGGGAGCGCGCGAGCGTGGTCAGTCTGCCGCGCGACTCGTACGCCGAGACGCCCGGCCACACCGACCGCACCACCGGCGAGCACCACAGGGGTCATCCGCTGAAGCTGAACGCCGCCTACGCCGAGGGCGGCCCGCAGCTGACCATCCGCACCGTGGAGAACATGACCCGGGTGAAGATCGACCACTACCTGGAGGTGGACTTCACCAGCTTCATGAAGACCGTGGACGTCCTCGGCGGCGTGCGGATCTGCACCGTCCAGCCGCTCAAGGACAGCTACACCGGGCTCGACCTCGCCCCGGGCACCCACACGCTGATGGGCGGGCAGGCGCTGCAGTACGTGCGGGCCCGCCATCTCGACGGGGCCTCGGACCTGAGCCGGATGAAGCGCCAGCAGCGCTTCCTGGCCGCCCTGATCGACCGGGCGACGTCCTCGGGGATCCTGCTGAACCCGCTGAAGTTCCGTGACGTCACCCGGGCGGTGCTGGGCTCGGTCCGGGCCGACCAGGGCTTCGGCACCGACGAGCTGCTGACGCTGGGACGGGCGATGCGGAACTTCTCGCCGTCCTCGTCCGAGTTCACCACGGTGCCGATCGGGCAGATGGGCTACGCCGTCAAGGGCGTCGGCTCGACCCTGAAGTGGGACCCCGCGAAGTCCGAGCGGCTCTTCGACGCCCTGCGCGAGGACAAGCCGCTGGCCGCGCCGAAACCGAAGCCGGAGGGCCCGGCGCCGGTGCGGGTCCCGGTGGACCCGAAGCAGATCCGGGTCCAGGTGGAGAACGGCACCCGCACCTCCGGGCTCGGCAAACGGGTGGACGACGCACTGGCGGCGGCCGGGTTCCGCACCACCAAGGCGCCGCGGAACGCCACCGACCGGGCCGTCGAGCGGACCGTCGTGGCCTACGACCCCCGCTGGGACCAGTCGGCGAAGTCCCTGGCCACCGCCCTGCCCGGCAGCGAGCTGAAGGCCGTCGAGGGGCAGGGGGCGACACTGAAGGTGATCGCGGGCGCCGACTTCGAGAAGGTCGTGAAGGTGCGGCCGGCGGACCCGCCGCAGGAGTCGGGCACGGTGGTGCGGGGCGACGAGGTGACCTGCGGCAAGGAGTGAGCGCCCCGGGGCGGGGCGGCTCAGTCGCCGGAGGCGCTGACCTTCTCGTCGTTCTTCAGCTCCTGGACCAGCTTCTTGACCTTGGCCTCGTCCCACTTGAGATTGGAGCCGACGCTGCCGGAGATCGGCATGTTCATCGAGGTGCCGTCGCCGCCGCTGACGCTCTTCATCGCCCAGAACATGCTCGCCAGGTCGAACAGGCCCATGTCCTTGTCGACGATGAGGGAGTCGAGGCCGGCGCCCATGGTCGGGTACAGCCTGAACGGGTTGAGGACCGTCGACGGGGTGGCCACCTGGCTCGCCAGCGCGGACAGGAACTTCTGCTGGTTCTTGGTGCGGTCCAGGTCGGAGCCGGCCAGCGCGTACCGGGTGCGGACGAAGGCGAGGGCCTCCTGGCCGTCCAGGGTCTGCTTGCCCTTCTTGAGGTCGGCGCCGGACTTCTTGTCCTTGATGTCCTGCGGGATGTCGATCTCGACGCCGCCGACCGCGTCCACGATGTTGGCGAAGCCGCCGAAGCCGATCTCGACGTAGTGGTCCAGGCGCAGCCCGGTGTTGTACTCGACGGTGCGCACCAGCAGCTCGGGGCCGTCCTCGGCGTAGGCGGCGTTCAGCTTGGTGTGCCGGCCGGTGCCCTTGTACGTCTTGCCGGACTCGGAGCCGACGAAGCTCGGGATCTCCACGTCCGAGTCGCGGGGCAGGGAGATCAGCGTCGACCCGTTGTCCCCGGTGTGCAGGATCATCATCGAGTCGGTGCGCTTGCCCTCGGCGTAGCCGGTGTGCAGGTCCTTCATCTCGTCCTTGGACATGCCCTCGCGGCTGTCGGACCCGACGATGAGGTAGTTCGTGCCCTCGCCGGCCTCGGGCCGGTCGATGACCTTGGAGAGGTCGACCTCGCGGTTGAGCTTGGAGTCGGCCCAGAAGTAGGTGCCGACGGTGGTGACGACCAGCACGGTCACCACCGTGATCGCGGTCCACTTGATCCGGCGGCGCCAGTTCGGCGCGGGCCTGCCCGGGCGCGGGCCGCCGGGGCCGGGGCCCTGGCCGCCACCGCCGCCGTAGACCTGGCCGGTGTTGTAGCCGCTGTCGTAGCCGTCGCCGCCGTGTCCCTGGCCGTCGGTGTACGACGGCTGCTGCGGCACTCCGGACCCGTACGGCGGGGCCTGGCCCGGGCCGCCGGGCGGCGGTGTTCCGCGGCGGACCTGACGCATCACGCGCGCGCTCTCGGGCCGTGCGCTCGCGCTGCCGCGTCCGTAGCCGCCGCCGCGTTGGTCACCGGACCGTCCCTCGGGCCAATCATTCATGCGCACCAGTGTGCAGGCCCGCACGGTGGGCGAGACAAGAGTCGTCGGAAAATCAGGGCAGCGCTGTTGCGAAGCTGACACAAAACTACGCCGTGGTAGCTCCGGCATAAGGTGGAGGCCATGACAGACCAGGCAGAACAGGCCTCGGCCGCGCAGTCGGCGACCCCGGAGATCCCGGGCAAGCCGACCTCGGCTTCCCGCACCACCCTCAGCCACATCATGACGCACGGCGACACCAACCTTCTGGGCACGGTCCACGGCGGTGTGATCATGAAGCTCGTCGACGACGCGGCGGGCGCCGTGGCCGGACGCCACTCCGGCGGCCCCGCCGTCACCGCGTCCATGGACGAGATGGCGTTCCTCGAACCGGTCCGCGTCGGCGACCTCGTCCATGTGAAGGCCCAGGTCAACTGGACCGGCCGCAGCTCCATGGAGGTCGGCGTCCGGGTGATGGCCGAGCGCTGGAACGAGTCCACCCCGGCCACCCAGGTCGGTTCGGCCTACCTGGTCTTCGCCGCGGTGGACGCGGACGGCAAGCCGCGCACGGTTCCGCCGGTGCTCCCCGAGTCCGAGAAGGACAGGCGCCGCTACCAGGAGGCCCAGATCCGCCGCACCCACCGCCTGGCCCGCCGCCGCGCGATCCTGGAGCTGCGGGAGAAGCGGATCGCGGAGGGGTTCCAGGACTGACCGGCCGGGAGGGCGGTCAGAGCATCAGCAGCAGCCGCGTGTTCGGGACGAGCTTGCGGTTCACGCTGGTGCTCTGCACGAAGATGGTGAAGTCGTCGTTGTGGTCCGGCTTGATGCGGACCTCGACGTCCGGCAGGCCGAGCAGGGCGCGGGCCTCGGGCCCCGTGTACACCCGGTCCGTCTTCTTCTCCAGCACCGATATCCGCTTCTTCGGCTGGACCTTCTCCGACTTGCTGAGCTGGTAGAACGCGCCGCCGGTGCGGTAGGTGTGGCCGGACTCGACGACCCAGTCCCGGATGGCCACGTCGCGGGTCACGTCGATCAGCTGGTACTTCGACGACTCCACCGGGGCGAGGCCGGCCGCCTTGATGGTGTCCTTGTTGACCGTGTCCGCCCCCGTGGAGAACACCGCCCGCGAGCCGCGGATGCCCCGGGTGCGGCCGATCATGAACTTCTCGGTGGCCTCCTGGATGACCTGTCCGGCCTCCTGCAGCCCCTGCGTGCTCGTGGCGTCCCAGATGGCGATGTTGTCCTTCGGGAACCCGTACTGCATGGCCTCGCGCTTGCCCATCTGGTCGGGCACCAGGACGGCCAGCGTCCAGTTGTCCTCCTGGGTCTCGATCATCCCGGCCACGGCCTGGACCAGGGCGCGCGGGTCCCGGGCGGGGGCGTCCGGGCAGTGGTGGCTGACGTTCTCCTGGCCGTCGGTGAGGACGAAGGTCAGGAAGCTGTGGTCTCCGTACAGCTGGGCCGTCTGCGCCAGTTCGCGCTGGGACTTCAGGGTGGCCGCCAGCAGCGCCGTCATGCCGCCGACCCGGTACATCTGCTTCAGCGACGGCATGCGCAGCACGTCCTTGTCGTAGATGACGCACTCCACCTGGTCGGCGAAGACGTACACCGTGACACGGGTCTCCTGGTCCAGCTCCTGGGAGCGGCGGGCCAGGTAGGAGATCTGCTCGTCGGCGACCTCGACCACCTTGTGGCTCAGGCGGGACATGGACGAACTGGCGTCCAGCACGAGAGCGACGTGGTTGATGTAGTTCTGGCTCCTGGACATGGCGGATCCCCCTCGTTCCGTCTCCGATTCGATGGTCCTACCGTCTCACCCACCACTGACAATCGGCCGGAACGGGCGAGGGGCGCCCCTCGGCGGGACGCCCCTCGCTCAGCGCACGGCCACCGTCACGGCAGGTTGCGGGCCATGACGATGCGCTGGACCTGGTTGGTGCCCTCGTAGATCTGGGTGATCTTGGCGTCGCGCATCATGCGCTCCACCGGGTAGTCGCGGGTGTAGCCGTAGCCGCCGAGGAGCTGGACGGCGTCCGTGGTGACCTCCATGGCGACGTCGGAGGCGAAGCACTTGGCGGCGGCGCCCTGGAAGGTGAGGTCGCCGTCGCCCCGCTCCGACTTCGCGGCGGCCGCGTAGGTGAGCTGGCGGGCGGCCTCGATCTTCATGGCCATGTCGGCCAGCATGAACTGAATGCCCTGGAAGTCGGCGATCGGCTTGCCGAACTGCTTGCGCTCCTTGACGTAGCCCTTGGCGTAGTCGAGGGCGCCCTGGGCGATGCCGAGGGCCTGGGCGGCGATGGTGATGCGGGTGTGGTCCAGCGTCTTCATCGCGGTGGCGAAGCCGGTGCCCTCCGCGCCGATCATGCGGTCGGCGGGGATGCGGACGTTGTCGAGGTAGACCTCGCGGGTCGGGGAGCCCTTGATGCCCAGCTTCTTCTCCGGGGCGCCGAAGGAGACGCCCTCGTCGGACTTCTCGACGACGAACGCGGAGATGCCCCTGGAGCGCTGGGCGGGGTCGGTGACGGCCATCACCGTGTAGAACTCCGACTCGCCCGCGTTGGTGATCCAGCGCTTGACGCCGTTGAGGACCCAGAAGTCGCCGTCGCGGACGGCCCTGGTCTTCATGCCGGCCGCGTCCGAGCCCGCGTCGGGCTCGGAGAGGCAGTAGGAGAACATGCCGTCGCCCTTGGCGAGCGGGGCCATGTACTTCTTCTTCAGCTCCTCGGACCCGGAGAGGATCACCGGGAGCGAGCCGAGCTTGTTCACGGCCGGGATGAGGGAGGAGGACGCGCAGACGCGGGCCACCTCCTCGATCACGATGACGGTGGCGAGCGCGTCGGCGCCCGCGCCGCCGTACTCCTCGGGCACGTGCACCGCGTGCAGGTCGTTCGCGGTCAGCGCGTCGAGGGCCTCGCGCGGGAAGCGGGCCTCCTCGTCCACCGCGGCGGCGTGCGGCGCGATCTTCGCCTCGGCCAGCGAGCGGACGGCGTCCCGGAGCATGTCGTGCTCCTCCAACGGGCGGTACAGGTCGAAGTCAGCCGATCCGGCCAAGGTCTCTCACGCTCCAAAACGCTGCGATGCTGGGCACGCTAACTACCGTTAAGTAACCCAAATTTTAGAGCCCCCTCCGCGCCATGGATAGGTGAGCTTGACGACAGCCGACCGGGAGGGCTCCGCAACGCCCCGGATATGCTCGGGCGCGCACGCCCGACGTACACCTCTGGAGCACCCATGGCGCTGAAGATCACCGTGATCGGTACCGGCTATCTCGGCGCGACCCACGCCGCGGCCATGGCCGAGCTCGGCTTCGAGGTGCTGGGCCTGGACGTGGTGCCCGAGAAGATCGAGATGCTCCAGCGGGGCCAGGTCCCGATGTACGAGCCGGGTCTGGAGGAGCTGCTGGGCAAGCACGTCGCCGGGATCGAGGGCTCCAGCGGGCGGCTGCGCTTCACCACCGACTTCGCCGAGGTCGCGGCCTTCGGCGACGTGCACTTCCTGTGCGTGAACACGCCGCAGAAGCACGGCGAGTACGCCTGCGACATGTCGTACGTCGACTCGGCGCTGGCCTCGCTGGCGCCGCATCTGACCGGCCCGGCGCTGATCGTCGGCAAGTCGACCGTGCCGGTGGGCTCCGCCGACCGGCTGGCCGCCTACCTCGCCGAGCACGCGCCGGCCGGCGACGAGGCCGAGCTGGCCTGGAACCCGGAGTTCCTGCGCGAGGGCTTCGCCGTCGAGGACACGCTGCACCCCGACCGGCTCGTGGTCGGCGTACGCAGTGAGCGGGCGGAGAAGCTGCTGCGCGAGGTGTACGCCACGCCGATCGCGGAGGGCTCGCCGTTCGTCGTGACGGACTTCCCGACGGCCGAGCTGGTGAAGACCTCGGCGAACTCCTTCCTCGCCACCAAGATCTCGTTCATCAACGCGATGGCGGAGGTCTGCGAGGCGGCCGACGGCGACGTGGCCAAGCTGGCGGAGGCGATCGGGTACGACGACCGGATCGGCCGGAAGTTCCTGCGGGCCGGGATCGGCTTCGGCGGCGGCTGCCTGCCGAAGGACATCCGCGCCTTCATGGCGCGCGCGGGCGAGCTGGGCGCCGACCAGGCGCTGACCTTCCTGCGCGAGATCGACTCGATCAACATGCGCCAGCGCGGCCAGATGGTGGAGCTGACCCGGCAGGCGCTGGGCGGCGGCCCCTTCCTCGGCAAGCGGATCGCGGTGCTGGGCGCCACCTTCAAGCCCGACTCGGACGACGTACGGGACTCCCCCGCGCTGAACGTCGCCGGGCAGGTCCACCTCCAGGGCGCCCAGGTGACGGTGTACGACCCCAAGGGCATGGACAACGCCCGGCGGCTCTTCCCGACCCTCGGCTACGCCGACTCGGCGCTCGCGGCGGTGCGGGGCGCGGACGTCGTGCTGCACCTGACGGAGTGGCGGGAGTTCCGCGAGCTGGACCCGGAGGTGCTGGGCGAGGCGGCGGCGGCCCGGGTGATCCTGGACGGGCGCAACGCCCTGGACCCGACGCTGTGGCGCAAGGCCGGCTGGACGTACCGGGCGATGGGCCGCCCCACCGCCTGACCGTGCGGGCGGGCGACGCCGGTTCGGCCGAGGCTCAGTCGGCCGAACCGGCGTCGTCGGCATTGTGCCCCACCGGGCGGCACGGCGGCCGGTGAACCCCCGCCCGTTTACGTGTCCTTGGCACGGTAGCGGCGCATCTTGGCGCGGGCCCCGCACACCTGCATCGAGCACCACCGGCCGCGTCCGGCCGGGCTGCGGTCGTAGTACGCCCAGTGACAGTCGGCGGCCTCGCACGCCTTGAGGCGGCTCCACGTGCCCGCCACCAGCGCCTGGGCGACGGCGGTGGCGACGCGGGCGACGAGTGTGCCGTCACGGGCCGGGACGAGGGCGGCGGAGCCGTCGGCCGGGTCGACGGCGACGACCAGCGGGGCGGCGGCCAGCAGTTCGGCCAGCGGGGTCACCGGGCGGTGCGGCGGGTGGCCTGCGTGGGCGAGCAGGGTGGCGCGCAGGGACTCGCGCAGCTCACGGGCCGCGGGCAGGTCGTCCTCCGTCAGGCCGAAGCGCGCCCGGGCCTGCGGGGTGTCCAGCGAGTCGGCGCCCGTCCCGATGTCCAGCAGCGTGTTCACCAGGGCCTCGACCAGCTCCAGGCCGCCCGGCGCGGGCGATCGCTCACTCATGCTTGCGACGTTACCCCCAGCGCGGGAGTATGCAGTAACCGTTACCCGTTACCCGTGTGGTTCCGGTAACAGACGTCCGCGTGCTCCAAGGAGGAAGTCATGGCTGTCGCCGCACTGGGCCCCGTGGTCCTGGACTGTCCCGACCCCCGCGCACTGGCCCGCTTCTACGCCGACGTGCTCGGCGGCACCGTCGAGGGCGAGGGCGACTGGGTCGACCTGAGGCTGCCGGACGGGCGGGCGCTGGCGTTCCAGGCGGCCCCCGGGTTCGTGCCGCCGAAGTGGCCCGCGCCCGACGACTCGCAGCAGTTCCACCTCGACCTCGAGGTGGAGGACCTGGACGCGGCCGAGAAGGCGGTCCTCGGGCTGGGCGCGAGGCCGCTGGACGCGGAGGACCGCACCCGTACCTTCCGCGTTTACGCCGATCCGGCCGGGCACCCGTTCTGCCTCTGCGCCTGCTGAGCGCCGATCCGCAGACCCCGGGAGGTACCCGCATGGCACCCGCGGCACGTTTCCGTTCCGTCGTCGTCGACTGCCCCGAACCCCGAGAGCTGGCCCGCTTCTACGCGGCGGTCGGGGGCGGCACGACCGACGAGGCGGACCCGGACTGGGTGGTCCTGCACCTGCCCGACGGACCGCGCGTCTCCTTCCAGCGGGCCCCGGACCTCACCCCGCCCGAGTGGCCGCGCTCGGACCGCAACGCCCAGCAGTTCCACCTCGACTTCGACGGCGGAGCGACCTGGACCGAGATGGACGCGGCGCACGAGCGGGTGCTCGCGCTGGGTGCGCGGCTGCTGGACCGGCAGGACCGGGAGGAGAAGGACTTCATGGTGTACGCCGATCCGGCCGGGCATCCGTTCTGCCTGTGCCGGACCGAGCACTCCTGACGCCGCCGGGTCCCCTCAGCCGTCCAGGTCGGCGATCGTCGCCGTGGACGGCTCGCGGCGGGTCTGTGCCGCTCGCGCGGTGAAGGCCGCCGCGCGCAGCACGCGCTGCACGTTTCCCCAGGTCAGCAGGGCCACGTCCGCCTCGTCCCAGCCCCGGCGGAGCAGTTCGGCGACGAGCCGCGGGTAGCAGGAGGGGTCACCCAGCTCCAGCGGGTGGGCGCTGCCGGTGTCGTAGGTGCCGGACAGGCCGACGCTCCGCGGTCCGGCGACCGTGCGGACGTGGTCGAGGTGGTCGGCGACGTCCCGGACCGTCGGGCCGGTCTGCTCGGCGGTCAGCGGCACCATGCACAGGCCGCCGGCCGCGCCCAGCTCCACCAGCAGGTCGTCGGGCAGGTTGGCGGGGTGCGGGCGCAGGGCGCGGGCGGCGGAGCGGGTGCACAGCACCGGCGCCTTGGACACCGCGAGGGTACGGCGGAGGGTCTCGGCGCCGGCGCCCGAGAGGTCCGCGAGCACGCCGAGCCGGTTCATCTCGCGGACGACCTCCTCGCCGAACCGGGTCAGCCCCGCCTCACCCGCCCAGCTCACCCCGGTCAGCGTGAGCACACGCAGGCCGAGGGCGTGCAGGGAACGCAGGATGCCGAGGCGGTCGCCGACGGCGGCGGCGCCCGCCGGACCGGGCAGCACGGCGACCCGGCCGCAGTTGCGGGCGTCGATGGCCTGCCCCGCGTCATAGGCCAGGCGCAGGCCCTCGGGGTGGGCCCGTACGACCGTCTTGACCAGGTCCAGCTGCTCCAGCGCGGCGCCGACCGCGTCGCCCCCGTCGACGGGCTCGGGCAGGTGCAGCGACCACAGCAGGGCCCCCACGTGCCCCTCGCGCAGTCGCGGCACGTCGGTGTCGACGGCGCTCTCGCCCAGCTCCAGGTCGTACCAGGGCAGGTGCCCGAGCGCCCCGGACAGGCCGTTGCAGCCGTCGGCGACGGGGTGGGCGGCCAGTACGGCGTGCGCCCGGGTCAGCGGCTCGTCGTCGGGGTCGGACACGGGCGCGTAGGGCTCCGGCGGAACGACCTCCGCGGCGATCGGCACAGGCAGGTCGTCGAGCCCGCCGGCCTCGGTACCGGCGTGCAGGTCGTCCTGGAGGTCTGCCATGGCGGGCTCCGTACGGTCGTCGTGAGGTACGGCCACCGTCGCACGGAGCGGAAAGGGCTTCCTGGTGGGTGGGGCGTTCGGGGGTACGCTGCTCAGCCCCCGGCCGCGTCGATCACCCCGTCCAAGGCGGCCCTGGACGGAGCCGGCCGGTGATCTTCCGGTCGGTGCGGGCGCGCTCGGCGGTGAGGTCGGCGACCAGCCTCGGCGTGGCGACCGCCGGGGGGGGGCCGCCGGAGTCGATCTGATCGCCCCGGGACGGCCCTTCACGCACGGGGGCGGGGCGACCGGCTGCACCGGCCACCCCGCCCTCGGAGACGCGACGGCTCAGCCGTCCAGCTCCTCCAGGGAGGCGTTGGACGGGCCCCGTGTCGCCTGGAGCCCCCGGGCCACGTCCTCGGCGGCGTCCAGGACGCGGACCGCGTTCTTCCAGGTCAGTTTGGCCAGGTCGGCCTGGGACCAGCCGCGCTCCAGCAGTTCGGCGATCAGGTTCGGGTAGCCGGAGACGTCACCGAGGCCGTCCGGGGTGAAGGGCGTGCCGTCGTAGTCGCCGCCGATGCCGAGGTGGTCGACGCCGGCGACCTCGCGCATGTGGTCGAGGTGGTCGGCGACCGTGGACACGGTGGCGACCGGGCGGGGGACGCGCTCCTCGAAGGCGGCGTGGACCTTCATCGCCTCGGGACTGCTGTCCAGGTGGTGGAAGCCGTGCGCGCGCATGTTGTCGTCGGCCTCGGCGGTCCAGTCCACGGCGGCCTGGAGCACGAACTTCGGTACGAACGTCACCATCGCCATGCCGCCGTTGGCGGGCAGCCGCTCCAGCACGTCGTCCGGGATGTTGCGCGGGTGGTCGCAGACGGCGCGGGCGGAGGAGTGCGAGAAGATCACCGGCGCGGTGGAGGTGTCCAGCGCGGCGCGCATCGTCGTCGCCGCGACGTGCGACAGGTCGACCAGCATGCCCTCGCGGTTCATCTCCCGTACGACCTCGCGGCCGAAGGCCGACAGGCCGCCGACGCGGGGCTCGTCGGTCGCCGAGTCCGCCCACGCGTTGTTGTCGTTGTGGGTGAGCGTCATGTAGCGCACGCCGAGCGCGTACAGCCCGCGCAGGGTGGCCAGCGAGTTGTCGATGGAGTGGCCGCCCTCGGCGCCCATCAGGGACGCGATCCGGCCCTCGGCGCGCGCGGCCTCCATGTCGGCGGCGGTCAGCGCGGCCCGCAGCTCCCCGGGGTGGCGGTCGATCAGCTGCCGTACGCAGTCGATCTGCTCCAGCGTCGCCGTCACCGCGCCGGCCAGGTCGGAGCGGACGTACACCGACCAGTACTGCGCGCCGACGCCACCGGCCCGCAGCCGGGCCAGGTCGGTGTGCAGGTGGGCGGACTGGTCGGCGGCGATGTCCCGGGCGTCGAGGTCGTAGCGGACCTGCTCGCGCAGTGCCCAGGGCAGGTCGTTGTGACCGTCGACGACGGGGAACTCGCGCAGCAGCTCCCGGGCCTTGTCCAGCGATGTCATCCGCGTCCCTTCCGTCACTTTCCGAATCCGAAGCCGGCCGCCGAGCCCTCGACCTTGGTGCGCAGCCGCTTGCCCTTCTCGGTGGCCTGGTCGTTCAGTTCCTGCTGGAACTCGCGCATCCGGCCGAGCAGTTCCTCGTCGTGGGCGGCGAGGATACGGGCGGCCAGCAGACCGGCGTTGCGGGCGCCGCCGACGGAGACGGTCGCGACGGGCACGCCGGCCGGCATCTGCACGATGGACAGGAGGCTGTCCATGCCGTCCAGGTACTTCAGCGGCACCGGCACGCCGATGACCGGCAGCGGGGTGACGGAGGCGAGCATGCCGGGCAGGTGGGCGGCGCCCCCGGCCCCGGCGATGATCGCCTTCAGTCCGCGTCCGGCGGCCTGCTCGCCGTACGCGATCATCTCGTGCGGCATACGGTGCGCGGAGACGACGTCGACCTCGTAGGGCACCTCGAACTCGTCGAGCGCCTTGGCGGCGGCCTCCATGACGGGCCAGTCGGAGTCCGACCCCATGACGATGCCGACGACCGGGCTCACCGGGCTGGGCTGGCTCATTCGGTGATCGTGCCTCTCAGGTAGCCGGCAGCGTGACGGGCGCGCTCCAGCACGTCGTCCAGGTCGTCGCCGTAGGTGTTGACGTGGCCGACCTTGCGGCCGGGCTTCACGTCCTTGCCGTACATGTGGATCTTGAGCTGGGGGTCGCGGGCCATGCAGTGCAGGTACGCGGAGTACATGTCCGGGTAGTCGCCGCCCAGGACGTTGACCATCACGGTCCACTTCGCGCGCGGGCGCGGGTCGCCGAGCGGGAGGTCGAGGACCGCGCGGACGTGGTTGGCGAACTGCGAGGTGATGGCGCCGTCCATCGTCCAGTGGCCGGAGTTGTGCGGGCGCATCGCCAGTTCGTTGACCAGGACGCGGCCGTCGCGGGTCTGGAACAGCTCGACGGCGAGGTGGCCGACGACGCCCAGCTCCTTGGCGATGCCGAGCGCCATCTCCTCGGCGCGCAGGGCCAGCTCCTCGGCGAGGTCGGGGGCGGGCGCGATCACCGTGTCGCAGACGCCCTTGACCTGCTGGGACTCGACGACGGGGTAGGCCACCGCCTGGCCGTGCGGGGAGCGGACCACGTTGGCGGCCAGCTCGCGGACGAAGTCGACCTTCTCCTCCGCCAGCACGGGCACGCCCGCGCGGAAGGGCTCGGCCGCCTCCTCGACGGAGTCCACGACCCACACGCCCTTGCCGTCGTACCCGCCGCGGACCGTCTTGAGGACGACGGGGAATCCGTCGCCCCCGGCGGCGCCTTCCGCGACGCCTTCCGCCGCGAAGGCGGCCACGTCGGCCGGATCGCTGACGATCCGGTGCCGCGGGCAGGGCACACCGATCGCGACGAGTTTCGCGCGCATCACGCCCTTGTCCTGGGCGTGCACGAGCGCCTCGGGGCCGGGGCGGACGGGGATGCCGTCCGCCTCCAGGGCCTTGAGGTGCTCGGTCGGCACGTGTTCGTGATCGAAGGTGATCACGTCACAGCCGCGCGCGAACTCGCGCAGCGTGTCCAGATCGCGATAGTCGCCGACGACGACTTCGTTCACGACCTGCGCCGCAGAGTCCTGGGGAGTGTCACTGAGGAGCTTGAACCTGATGCCCAACGGGATGCCCGCCTCGTGTGTCATACGAGCGAGCTGGCCACCGCCGACCATGCCGACTACGGGGAACGTCACGCCCCTAGCGTATCGGCCGCGCGGAGCCCACCTGTTTACCGGCCGTTTCCGGCCTCTCCCGGCGCCCGTTCCGGGCTCCGCGGGACCGTCCGCAGGAAGATCGCGCGTCCGGGTGGTTAGCATGAACGGATTGACGCCAACCGACGGACGGGGGCCTGCACGACCATGGGACATGGTTCCTCGGGTGCTCAGACGGCTCCCCCCACGGCCGGAGCGCCCCGCGCCGGTGTACGGCAGCGGATCGACCGGCTCGTCCGCGAGGTCGTGAAGTTCGGTGCCGTGGGCGGTGCGGGTGTGCTGGTCAACCTGCTCGTCTTCAACTTCGTACGGCACACGACCGACCTCGCGGTGGTGCGGGCCAGCATCATCGCCACCATCGTGGCGATCGTCTTCAACTACCTCGGCTTCCGCTACTTCACCTACCGCGACCGCGACAAGAGCGGCCGCACCCGTGAGATGTCGCTGTTCCTGCTGTTCAGCGCGATCGGGCTGGTGATCGAGAACGGGGTGCTCTACACAGCGACGTACGGTTTCGGCTGGGACAGCCCGCTGCAGAGCAACATCTTCAAGTTCCTCGGCATCGGGATCGGCACGCTGTTCCGTTTCTGGTCGTACCGCAGCTGGGTCTTCCGCGCGATGCCGGCCCGCGAAGCGGTGGCCCGGGCGCAGACCTTCATGGAGCACGAGGACCCGACCGCGATGCGCACGGTGGACGGCGCCCCGGTGGTCCGCCGCTGACGCCCGCGTCCGCGCCCCCGGTCAGCGCACCGTCTGCCCCGCGTCGCCGGAGGACTTCTTCGGCGGCGGTGTACGGGACAGGAACAGGCCGAAGACCGGCGGACGCCCCTGGAGCAGCTCCAGGCGGCCGCCGTCCGCCTCGGCCAGGTCGCGGGCGACGGCGAGGCCGATGCCGGTGGAGTTGCGTCCGCTGATCGCCCGCTCGAAGATCCGCGCCCCGAGGTCTCCCGGCACGCCGGGGCCCTCGTCGGTGACCTCGACGACGGCCTGGTTGCCGGTCACCCGGGTCCGCAGGGCGACCGTGCCGCCGCCGTGCATCAGGGAGTTCTCGATCAGCGCGGCCAGGACCTGCGCCACGGCGCCCGGGGTGCCGACGGCCGTCAGATGGCGTTTGCCGGAGCTGACGATGGCCCGCCCCTCACTGCGGTAGGCGGGGCGCCACTCGGCGATCTGCTGCTGGATGACGTCGTCCAGTTCGAAGGTGACGGCGGAGCCGCTGCGCGGGTCGCGGGAGTTGGTGAGCAGCCGGTCCACGACGTCCGTCAGCCGCTCCACCTGCGACAGCGCGATCGTCGCCTCCTCCTTCACCGTCTCCGGTTCGTCGGTGAGGGTGATCTCCTCCAGCCGCATCGACAGCGCCGTCAGCGGTGTGCGCAGCTGGTGGGAGGCGTCGGCGGCCAGGCGCCGCTCGGCGGTGAGCATCCGGGCGATGCGCTCGGCGGAGGAGTCCAGCACGTCCGCGACCCGGTCCAGCTCGGGGACGCCGTACCGCTTGTGCCGGGGGCGCGGGTCGCCGGAGCCGAGGCGTTCGGCGGTCTCGGCGAGGTCGGTGAGCGGGGAGGCGAGGCGGTTGGCCTGCCGGATCGCCAGCAGGACGGCGGCGATCACCGCGAGCAGCGCCACCAGGCCGATGATGAGCAGGGTCCGCCCGACCTCGCGGGTCACCGAGGAGCTGGGCTCCTCGACGAGGACGGTCTCGCCCTCCTCGCCGGTGGCCCTGCCCTGGAGCACCTCGCCGGACGGCTTGCTGCCGACCTCGATGACCGGTTCACCGGGGATGCGGATGACGGCGTAGCGGGCGTCGCGGATCTGCTCCCGCAGGAACCCGGCGTCGACGGAGCCGGTGCCGATCAGCCGGCTGTCCACGATGCTGGCCAGCCGCACGGCCTCCAGGTCGACGCGTTCCTGGGCGGTGCTGCTGATCGTCCGGGTCTCGACGATGACGAGGGAGACGCCGAAGACGGCGATCACGACGAGCACCACGGCGAGCGTGGACTGGATCAGTCGACGGCGCATGACCTCTTACCCGGACGGGCCCTCGCGGGCGGGCTCAGTTCTTCTCGAAGCGGAAGCCCACACCGCGCACGGTGGCGATGTAGCGGGGGTTGGCCGCGTCGTCGCCGAGCTTCTTGCGCAGCCAGGAGATGTGCATGTCGAGGGTCTTGGTCGACGACCACCAGGTGGTGTCCCAGACCTCGCGCATCAGCTGGTCGCGGGTGACGACCCGGCCCGCGTCGCGCACCAGGACCCGCAGCAGGTCGAACTCCTTGGCGGTGAGCTGGAGCTCCTCCTCGCCCATCCAGGCGCGGTGCGACTCGACGTCGATGCGCACGCCGTGGGTGGCGGGCGGCTGCGGGGGCTCGACGGCGCCGCGCCGCAGCAGGGCCCGGACCCGGGCGAGCAGTTCGGCGAGGCGGAAGGGCTTGGTGACGTAGTCGTCGGCGCCCGCGTCGAGGCCGACGACGGTGTCCACCTCGTCGGCGCGGGCGGTCAGGATCAGGATCGGCACGGCGTGGCCCTCGGACCGCAGCCGGCGGGCGACCTCGAGACCGTCCATGCCCGGCAGACCCAGGTCGAGCACGACCAGGTCGACGCCCCCCTGCAGTCCCGCGTCGAGTGCGGTGGGTCCGTCCTCACGCACCTCGACCTCGTACCCTTCCCGGCGCAGTGCGCGGGCCAGCGGCTCCGAGATGGACGCGTCGTCCTCGGCGAGCAGTACACGGGTCATGAGCTGATGGTAGACCGCTCGGCCCAACCCCCGGGGCAAGATCGCTCCGAGGGCCTCTTACCTACGGACAAGCCGGGCACCCGCCGCGTGACCTGCCGTGTCACCCCCGCGTTCGAACCTGCGGCTGTGGGGTGCCATCCTGGGATGGACCTTCGAATGATCGTTCGCGGTTCCATCATTCCCTGTGATCCGCGTCTCAAGTCCTTCCATACCGGGCGGTGTCCTGCCGTATGGTGAATCAGCGCCTGTAGCACCCAGAGGACCTTTGGCGGCAGTACGACGCTGAAGGTCCCTTTCGCGTGCGGGCCGGCCCCCACGGCCGGCCTTGAAAGGAATGACCTGTGGCCGGGCCTCACCGCGTGCAGTGACGCGCGCAGAGGCGTGGATCCCGGTGGTCGCCGCCCACCGCTTCGCAATCCGGAGCGGAATCCCCCAGGCGTGGGACGGGTGGGACAGGCCGCCGGTGCCGGCCGCCCCCCACCGGGCGCGCATCGCCTCATGAGCGCGTCCCGACCAGCAAGGATCGACCATGGCGTCCAGCCTGACGAAGGACTCGGTCACTCCGGGCACCCCCGGCTCCGAGAAGACCTTCTTCGGCCACCCCCGCGGACTGGCCACACTCTTCATGACCGAGATGTGGGAGAGGTTCTCCTACTACGGCATGAGGGCTCTGCTCCCGCTGTACCTCGTCGCCCCGGGTGGTCTCGGCCTCGGCGCCGGCACCGCGACCGCGATCTACTCGGTGTACCTCTCGCTGGTGTACCTGCTCACGATGCCGGGCGGCTGGTTCGGCGACCGCGTCTGGGGCCCCCGCAAGACCGTCGCCATCGCCGGTGGCGTCATCATGCTCGGCCACCTCACGCTGGCGCTGCCGTCCTCCGGCACGTTCTACGCGGGCCTCGGCCTGGTCGCCATCGGCTCGGGCCTGCTGAAGGCCAACATCTCGACGATGGTCGGCCAGCTCTACGACGGCCCCGACGACCCGCGCCGCGACGGTGGCTTCACCGTCTTCTACATGGGCATCAACCTCGGTGCCTTCGCCGCGCCGCTGACCATCGGCACCGTCGGTGAGAGCGTCAACTGGCACCTGGGCTTCGCGCTCGCCGCGGTCGGCATGGGCCTGGGCGTGATCCAGTTCCTGCTCGGCAGCCGCCACCTGGCCCCGCACTCCAGCTCGGTCCCGAAGCCGCTGTCGGCCCAGGAGAAGGCCTCGACGCTGCGCAAGGCCGCGTTCTGGGCCGCGCTGGCCGTCGTGTTCTACGCGATCGTCGGCTTCTCCGGCCACTACACGCTGAACTGGATCCTGGTCCCGCTGACCCTGCTCGGCGTGATCATCCCGGTGCTGGTGCTGACCAACATCAAGCGCGACAAGTCCCTGGACCGGGCCGAGCAGTCCAAGATGTCGGCGTACATCTGGTTCTTCGTCGCCGCGGCCGTGTTCTGGATGATCTACGACCAGGGCGGCTCGACCCTGTCGCTCTTCGCCGACTCCTCGGCGAACAACAGCGTCTTCGGCTGGGGCTTCCCGGTCTCCTGGTACCAGTCGGTGAACCCGGTCATCATCATGGCGCTGGCCCCGGTCTTCGCCACGCTGTGGCTGGCGCTCAACCGTCGCGGCAAGGAGCCGAGCACGGTCGTCAAGTTCTGCGGCGGTCTGGTGCTGGTCGGCCTGTCCTTCTTCCTCTTCCTGGCCCCGCTGGGCATCGCGGAGGGCGGCCACAAGGCGGCGGCCCTGTGGCTGGTGGCGATCTACTTCGTCCAGACCTGCGGTGAGCTGATGCTCTCCCCGGTCGGCCTGTCGGTGACGACGAAGATGGCGCCGGTGAAGTACGCCTCGCAGATGATGGGCGTCTGGTTCCTGGCCGTCACCGCCGGTGACGCCACGACCGGCCTGCTCTCCATCGCCGGCGTCGACCTCAACAAGACGGGCATCGTCGCCGCGGAGGCGACGCTCGCGGTGGTCGCGGGCGTCGCGATCTGGATGTACCGCAAGCGCGTCAAGGAACTCATGGGCGACGTGCGCTGAGTCCGGCGGACGGCTGTCCGTCTGCTGCGGAGGGTCACCTCATCCGGTGGATGGGGTGGCCCTCCGGGCGTTCGGGCGGGGCCGGGACGTGTCGCCGTGTGCCGGTGCCGGTGCCGGTGCGGGGTACAGGCCGTTCCTCCGACTCGGGAGGGCTCATGGCGACCAGGTGGAGCTTGACGATCGACTGCGCGTCCCCGGCGGACCTGGCGGCGTTCTGGGCGCCGGCGCTGGGCTGTGCGGCGAAGCCCGCACCGGCGGGGTTCGGGAGCTGGGAGGAGTGGTTCTCCCACCACGAGGTTCCGCGGGACGAGTGGGACGACGGGGCGTACCTGTCGGATCCGGACGGTGCGGGACCCGCCCTGTCCTTCCTGAAGGTGCCGGAGCCGAAGGCTGTGAAGAACCGGGTGCACCTCGATGTGCGGGTCGGTGGCGGCCGTGAGACACCGTGGGAGGTGCGCTGGCCGCGCGTGGTCGAGGCGGTGGAGCGGTTGACCGCCGCGGGCGCGACCGTGGTCCGCGAGGAGGGGCTGGGGGGCTGGCCGGATCACGTGGTGATGGCGGACCCGGAAGGCAACGAGTTCTGTCTGCTGTGACGTCGGGTCCGGCCGGACCGACGGCGTTCCCTACGCCGGAGCCCCCAGCTCGGCCCAGACCCGCTTGCCCGCGACCCCCGGCGTGCGTACGACGCCCCAGTCCAGGCACAGCCGCTGCACGATGAACATCCCGTGACCGCCGGGGCGCCCGGCACGGTGCGGGGTCCGCGGCGCCGGCTGGCCCGTGCCCCGGTCGGAGACCTCCAGGCGGATCACCTTCTTCTCGCAGGTGATCGACAGCTCGTCCGGCCCCTCGGCGTGCAGACAGGCGTTGGTGACCAGCTCGGACACCACGAGCAGTACGTCCTCCGCGGCGGCACGCTGGTCCGCGGTGGCGGAGGGCAGCCAGCCCCAGGCGTACAGCGCCTCGCGGGTGAAGTCGCGGGCCAGCGGCACGACCCCGCTCGCATCCTCGAAGCTCAGCCTGCGGGCCTGCCGTCCACCGCCGCCCCCGGGCGCGGAAGCGGGTGCGGACGCCGCCCCGGACGCCCCGGAAGCGCCGCTGGGCTCGGGACCGCGGTCGCCCGGCGAGTAGGGCCGGGTGGTGCTCATCAGCGCTTCACCTCACCGATTCACCAGTTCACGTTTCAAAGTCTTGGACAGCAACGTCGTACACAGTCAGCTCAGGGTGTCTCCTGCCCGACCGGACCGTACGAACACCCCTGTATTCACCACGAGATTCGGCACGAGACACGGGACGGCGCGAAAACGCCCGCCCCGGGAAGCGCACGCGACCCTCCGCCGGCCTGACAAGGGCCGGCTCAGCCGGACTCGTCGGCCAGCGCGGCCTCGAGCGTGTCGTGGAGGGTGAAGACCGCTTCGGCCCCCGTGATCTCGAAGACGCGCGCCACCACGGGCTGCATGGCCACCAGATGCACACCGCCCCCCGCGGCCTCCGCCTTCAACCGCGCACCCAGCAGGACGTTGAGTCCCGTGGAGTCGCAGAACTCCAGTCGTGAGCAGTCCACGACGAGTCGGTTGAATCCCTTGGCGAGGCAGTCCTCCAGCGGCTCGCGCAACAGATCGGCGGTGTGGTGATCCAACTCACCCGCCGGGGTCACGACGGCGCTGGGGCCCTCTTCCCGTACCTCGACCAGAAGCCGGCCCGACTGGGCACTGCCGACCGTCCCGCGGTCCATGCCGTTTCTCTCTCCCGAGGTCGTGACTGCTGCTGACGCCCTCGAACACTACGCCTTCCCACGGCACTCCGACACCCGAACAACCGCACAGAAACGGACATACCCGCACAGAACACACTTGCGGTTGGCTCGGTAAACCCGGTAGGGCTAGTAGGACACGCAAACCGACACGGCCGGCTTTGGAGGCGCCGCACACCGCAGTGCACGAATTTGGCTTCGGCAGCCGTATGCCGAGAACGATGGAGGACATCATGTCACCCCGGCTCGACGGATCGCGTACCCAAGAAGCGACGTCGACACTCCCTCCGGAACATCTGGATCCCATCGAGCATCATGACGCGGTCGTCGATCACGACGGCGCACTCGCCGGGCTTCCGGACATCCCCGCGTACGACGAGGTCGCTCCGGCGGACGCCAGGGCCCTGTCCAAGACCCTCTTCGAACGGCTGGAGTCGCTGGAGGAAGGCACCCACGAGCACGCGTACGTACGCAACACGCTCGTCGAGCTGAACCTCGCGCTGGTCAAGTTCGCCGCCTCCCGCTTCCGCTCGCGCAGCGAGCCGATGGAGGACATCATCCAGGTCGGCACCATCGGCCTGATCAAGGCGATCGACCGCTTCGAGCTGTCGCGCGGTGTGGAGTTCCCCACGTTCGCGATGCCGACCATCATCGGCGAGATCAAGCGCTTCTTCCGCGACACCTCCTGGTCCGTGCGCGTCCCGCGCCGCCTCCAGGAGCTGCGGCTCGACCTGGCGAAGGCGGGCGACGAGCTGGCCCAGCGCCTCGACCGCGCGCCCACGGTGAGCGAGCTGGCCGAGCACCTCGGCCTGTCCAAGGACGAGGTCGTGGAGGGCATGGCGGCGTCCAACGCCTACACCGCCTCCTCGCTGGACGCGCAGCCGGAGGAGGACGACGCGGAGGGCGCGCTCGCCGACCGCATCGGCTACGAGGACCACGGGCTCGAGGGCATCGAGTACGTAGAGTCGCTGAAGCCGCTGATCGCCGAGCTGCCCTCGCGGGACCGGAAGATCCTCTCCCTCCGTTTCGTCGCGGGTATGACCCAGTCGGAGATCGGCGAGGAGCTGGGCATCTCCCAGATGCACGTGTCGCGCCTGCTCTCGCGCACACTCGTACGGCTGCGCAAGGGGCTCACGGTCGAGGAGTAGTCCTCACCACCACCGTGTGACGCTTGCCCTCCAGGGGGGCGGTCCGAGGCCGGGCCGCCCCCCTCCGGGCTGTCCGGGCTGTCCGGGGGTAACCCCTCCGTACCGCTGGGGCCGTCAGTGCGCGCGCACGCCCCGCCGCCACACGCCCGCGACCAGCGGCACCCCCGGCCGGTAGGCCAGGTGGACGTGGCTCGGGGCGTCCAGGAGCGTCAGGTCGGCGTACGCGCCCGGGGTGAGGCGGCCGACGTCCTCGCGGCGCAGGGCCGCGGCGCCGCCCGCGGTGGCCGACCAGACCGCCTCGTCCGGCGTCATCCCCATGTCCCGCACCGCCAGCGCGATGCAGAAGGGCACGGAGGATGTGAAGGACGAGCCCGGGTTGCAGTCGGTGGAGAGGGCGACCGTGGCGCCCGCGTCGATGAGGCGCCGGGCGTCCGGCCACGGGGCGCGGGTGGAGAACTCGGCGCCGGGGAGCAGCGTCGCGACCGTGCGGCTGTGCGCGAGGGCGTCCACGTCGGCGTCGGTGAGGTGGGTGCAGTGGTCGGCGCTGGCGGCGTCGAGTTCCACGGCGAGCTGGACGCCGGGGCCGTGGGAGAGCTGGTTGGCGTGGATGCGGGGGTGCAGGCCCTTTGCCTTGCCCGCGGTGAGGATCGCGCGGGCCTGGTCGCCGTCGAAGGCGCCCTTCTCGCAGAACACGTCGATCCAGCGGGCGTGCGGGGCGCAGGCGTCGAGCATCTCGCCGGTGACCAGGTCGACGTAGGCCGCGGGGTCGTCGGCGAGTTCGGGGGCGACGATGTGGGCGCCGAGGAAGGTGACTTCGTCGGTGTGGCGGGCGGCGACGCGCAGGGCGCGGGACTCGTCGGCGGTGGTCAGGCCGTAGCCGGACTTGGTCTCGAAGGTCGTGGTGCCCTGGCGCAGGGCCTCGGCGAGGTAGCGGGTGAGGCCGGCCTCCAGTTCCGTGTCGCTCGCGGCGCGGGTGGCGGCGACGGTGGTGCGGATGCCGCCCGCACTGTAGGGGCGGCCGGACATGCGGGCGTTGAACTCCTCGGTGCGGTCGCCCGCGAAGAGCAGGTGGGAGTGGGAGTCCACGAACCCGGGGAGGACCGCCCGTCCGGCGGCGTCGACCCGGTTGTCAGTGGCGGGTGCTTTGCTTGATTCACCGGTCCACACGACGCGGTCGCCCTCGATGACGACGGCCGCGTCCCGGACCAGACCGAGCGGGGAGTGGTCGCCGAGGGAGGGGTCGTTGGTGACGAGTGCGGCGATGTCGGTGATGGCGGTGCTGCTGCTCATGGGGTCCCTGATGTCCTCGTGGGGGCGGGGGCTGGGGCCGGGGCGTGGGCCCGTCCGTGGGTGGGGTCCGGTGGTCAGGCGCGCAGGGCTTCGACGGCCCGCGCGAGGGCCTTCGGCACATCCGGTACGAGGGCGTGCGCCCCGTCGCGTACGACGTGCCGCCCGCCCACGACCGTGTGCCGTACGTCCGCCGCCGTCGCGGCGAATACGGCCGTTTCGGCGCCGAGCCTGGGCAGTGGCCCCGCGGTTCTGACCGAGTCCAGCGCGATGGTCGCCAGGTCGGCGCGGGCTCCGGCCTCGATGCGTCCCGTGTCCTCCCAGCCGAGGGCGGCGTGGCCGTCTGCGGTGGCGGCGCGCAGCAGGGCGGTGGCGGTCCAGTGGCCGCGGGTGCGGGTGCGCAGGCGTTCGTTCAGTTCCATGGCGCGCGCTTCTTCCAGCAGGTCGACGACGGCGTGGCTGTCCGAGCCGAGGGAGAGCGGCGAGCCCGCCCGCTGGAGCGCGGCCGCGGGGCCGATGCCGTCGGCGAGGTCCCGTTCCGTGGTGGGGCACATGCAGGTGCCGGTGCGGCTGCCGCCGAGCAGCGCGATGTCCTCGTCCGTGAGGTGGGTGTTGTGGACGCCGGTGGTGCGGGCGCCCAGCACCCCGTGGTCGGCGAGGAGCCGGGTGGGGGTGCGGCCGTGGGCCCGGCGGCAGGCGTCGTTCTCGGCGGTCTGCTCGGACAGGTGCACATGCAGCGGGACCCGCCGGGCCTCGGCCCACTGCGCCACGGTCGCCAACTGGTCCGCGGGCACGGCCCGTACGGAGTGGATCGCGGCCCCGATCCGTGCGTGATCCCGTTCCTTGAGAACTGAACAGCGTTCGGCCCAGGACTGCGCCGTGCCGTCGGAGAAGCGCTGCTGGTGGGTGTTGGGGGGCTCGCCGAAGCCGGAGGACAGGTAGCAGGTGTCGAGGAGGGTGATGCGGACACCGGCTTCGGCGGCGGCATCGATCAGGGCCTCGCCCATCGCGTTGGGGTCGGCGTAGAGGGTGCCGCCGGGCGCGTGGTGCACATAGTGGAACTCGCCGACGGCGGTGATGCCGGCCAGGGCCATCTCGGCGTACACGGCGCGGGCGAGGGCGTGGTAGGTGTCCGGGGTCAGCCGGTCGGCGACGGAGTACATGACCTCGCGCCAGGTCCAGAAGGTGCCGGAGCCGACCTGGACGGTGCCGCGCAGGGCGCGGTGGAAGGCGTGCGAGTGGGCGTTGGCCAGTCCCGGCAGGGTCAGTCCGCGCAGGATCTCGGCGCCGGGCGGCGGGGTGGCGACGCCCTGGTGGACGGCGGTGATGCGGCCGTCGCGCACGTCGACGGCGACGTCCGGCTCGACGTGGGTGCCGAGCCAGGCGTGCTCCAGCCAGTACGTGCGGGTCCGCTCGGGGGAGGTCACGTGCAGGCCAGCCCTTCCAGTACGTCGGCGAGTGCGTTCACCCCGGCCGCGCAGTCGTCCTCGGCGGCGTACTCGGCCGGGGAGTGCGAGACGCCGGTGGGGTTGCGTACGAACAGCATGGCGGTCGGGACGCGGTCGGAGAGGATTCCGGCGTCGTGTCCGGCGCCGGTGCCCAGGACGGGGACCTTCAGCTTTGTCTCCGTGCCCAGGATGCGGGCGAGTTCGTCGCGCAGGGCGTGGTCGAACTCGACGACGGGGGTGAAGGACTCGCACTCGACGTCGAGGTCCACTCCGTGGGCGGCGGCGTACTCCCGGGCGGCCTTCTCGACACCGGTCACCACGGTGTCCAGGCTCGCCTGGTCGGCGGCGCGGGAGTCGAGCCAGCCGCGCACCAGGGAGGGGATGGCGTTGACGCCGTTGGGCTCGACGCCGACCTTGCCGAAGGTGGCGACGGCGCCGGCGAGTCGGGCCTCGCGGCGGGCGGCGAGGACGGTCTCGGCGTACGGCGGCATCGGGTCGTGCCGGTCGGCGAGGCGGGTGGTGCCGGCGTGGTTGGCCTCGCCCCGGAAGTCGAACCGCCAGCGTCCGTGCGGCCAGATGGCGGAGGCGATGCCGATGCGGTCGCCGGACAGGTCGAGGGTGCGGCCCTGTTCGACGTGGAGTTCGACGAAGGCGCCGATGCGGGCGAGCCGTTCGGGGTCGGGGCCGAGGGTGCCCGGGTCGTACCCGGCGGACTCCATGGCCTGCGGGAGGGTGATGCCGTCGCCGTCGGTGAGTCGGTGCGCCTGCTCGACGGTGAGCGCCCCGGCGGTGAGGCGGGAGCCGACGCAGGCGAGGCCGAAGCGGGCGCCTTCCTCGTCCCCGAAGTTGACGATGCCCAGCGGCCTGGTGAACCGTGCTCCCCGCCCGCGCAGCTCGTCGAGGGCGGCGAGGGCGGAGACCACACCGAGGGGGCCGTCGAAGGCGCCGCCGTCGGGCACGGAGTCCAGGTGGGAGCCGGTGACTACGGCGTTCCCGGCGGCGGGGTCGCCCAGCCAGGCCCACTGGTTGCCGTTGCGGTCGGTCTCGTAGGCGAGGCCGCGTGCCTCGGCCTGCTCCTGGAACCAGGTCCGGCAGTCGGCGTCGGCTCCGGTCCAGGCGTAGCGGCGGTAGCCGCCGGAGGCGGAGCTGCGGCCGACCGGCAGCAGCTCCGCCCACATGCTGTGGAAGCTCACGCGCCGTCACCCTCGCGCGCCGTGTCGCTCTCGCGCGTCTCCGCATCCTCGCGGCCTTCGCGCATGGGCACCCGTACGTCGCGCTCGGCCGCCACCGACTCGGCGATGTCGTACCCGGCGTCGACGTGCCGGATGACGCCCATGCCGGGGTCGTTGGTGAGGACCCGGCGGATCTTCTCACCGGCGAGCGGGGTGCCGTCGGCGACGGTGACCTGCCCGGCGTGGATCGAGCGGCCCATGCCGACGCCGCCGCCGTGGTGGAGGGAGACCCAGGAGGCGCCGGAGGCCACGTTGACCATGGCGTTGAGCAGCGGCCAGTCGGCGATGGCGTCGGAGCCGTCGAGCATGGCCTCGGTCTCGCGGTACGGGGAGGCGACGGAGCCGCAGTCGAGGTGGTCGCGGCCGATGACGATCGGCGCGGCCAGCTCACCGCTCGCGACCATGTCGTTGAAGCGCTCACCGGCCTTGTCGCGCTCGCCGTAGCCGAGCCAGCAGATGCGGGCGGGCAGGCCCTGGAAGTGGACCCGCTCCCCCGCCAGCTTGATCCAGCGGGCCAGGGACTCGTTCTCCGGGAAGAGGTCGAGGATCGCCTTGTCGGTCTTGGCGATGTCGGCCGGGTCGCCGGACAGGGCGGCCCAGCGGAAGGGGCCCTTGCCCTCGCAGAACAGGGGGCGGATGTAGGCCGGGACGAAGCCGGGGAAGGCGAACGCCCGGTCGTATCCGGCGAGCTGGGCCTCGCCGCGGATGGAGTTGCCGTAGTCGAAGACCTCGGCGCCGGCGTCCTGGAAGCCGACCATGGCCTCGACGTGCCGGGCCATGGACTCGCGGGCCCGGGTGGTGAAGCCGGCGGGGTCCTTGGCGGCGGCGTCGGCCATGTCCTCGAAGGCGATGCCGGTGGGCAGGTAGGCCAGCGGGTCGTGGGCCGAGGTCTGGTCGGTGACGATGTCGATCGGGGCGCCCATGGCGAGGAGCCGCGGGACCAGTTCGGCGGCGTTGCCGAGGACGCCGATGGACAGCGGCTCGCGCCGGTCGCGGGCCTCGGTGGCCAGCTGGAGGGCGTGGTCGAGGGAGTCGGCCCTCACGTCGAGGTAGCGGTGCTCGATGCGGCGGTCGATGGCGCGCGGGTCGCAGTCGACGCAGATCACGACGCCGTCGTTCATGGTGACCGCGAGCGGCTGGGCGCCGCCCATGCCACCCAGGCCCGCGGTGAGGGTGATGGTTCCGGCGAGGGTGCCGCCGAACTTCTTGGCGGCGACGGCGGCGAAGGTCTCGTAGGTGCCCTGGAGGATGCCCTGGGTGCCGATGTAGATCCAGGAACCGGCCGTCATCTGCCCGTACATGGTCAGGCCGAGGGCCTCCAGGCGGCGGAACTCCTCCCAGTTGGCCCAGTCGCCGACGAGGTTGGAGTTGGCGATGAGGACGCGCGGGGCCCATTCGTGGGTCTGCATGACGCCGACCGGGCGGCCGGACTGGACGAGCATCGTCTCGTCCTGCTTGAGGGTGCGCAGGGTGCGCACCATCGCGTCGAAGGAGCGCCAGTCCCTGGCCGCCTTGCCGGTGCCGCCGTAGACGACGAGCTTGTCGGGGTGCTCGGCGACCTCGGGGTCGAGGTTGTTCTGCAGCATCCGCAGGGCGGCCTCCTGCTGCCAGCCCAGGGCGCTCGGCGTCGTCCCGCGTGGCGCTCGGACAGGGCGAGGTCCGGACATGGTCTGCCTCCTGGTGGCTGTGCTCCCGGCGGATTGTTGCGACGGATATTCATATCCTCACCCCCTGAATAGAGCTAGTCAACAGGGTGGCGTCCGTGCCGCCCGCAAACGAGCGCGGGGCCCCAGGTCGGGGGCCCCGCGCTCGCACTGCCGGACGTCGCTCAGACCGCCGTCGGCGTCTTCCTCCTCGCTCCACCCGGTGCCGCGTCGCCCGCCGCGATGCCGGTGCTGCGGTAGGCCTTGACCGCCTTGCCCACGGGGCGGCCCGCGTTGTCGGCGAGCCAGTCCACACGGACCCACAGCAGGGCGTCCCCGGCCTGTTCGCGGCGGCCGATCCAGGCGGACTTGAGCCACAGCCCGGTGCCGCAGCCGGCCAGCAGCAGCCCGGCCGCGGCGGGCAGGGCGAAGGCGCTGCCGAGGGCGGCGAGGAAGGCGAGGAGCAGCCACCAGCGGTGGCCCCGGCGCCAGTTGCGCACGGTGACCCCGCGGTCCTGGAGTACGTCGTGCTTGCCGGCGCGGGCGGCCGAACCGGCCAGGGCGGTGTAGCGCCGTCGGCGCGCGCACGCCACGACGGCCGTGGCGACGATGAAGAGCGCGGCACCGGCCAGCACCCCGATCCGGCGTCCGGTGAGTCCCGGCACCAGTACCCCGATGCCCGCCGCGAGGACGCCCAGCCACCACAGTGGTGCGGCTCCCGCCCGTACGACGACGGCGACCCGAGCCAGTCCCACCTGTCCTCCGCGCGCCACGTGCTGCCTCCCGGTCCGTTCCTGCTCGTGCGATGCGTCTGATGGGTGTGTCAGGCGCCGCACTGTAACGGGACAAGGTGAGACGAATCTGAGAACCCGTCCGCCGTCCGGGTCACTCGGGGGGTCACTCCACGAAGAGCCCTCGTGCCGCGGCCTTGGCGTCGAACTCCTCCAGCCGGGCCTGCGCGTCCGGCAGGTCGTCGCACATCGCCTCCAGCAGCACCCGGCCGAGCAGCATCGGCGCGCAGGCCGTGTCGAAGGCGAGGCCGGTGCCGACGGCGGCGGGCAGCAGCAGGTCGGACGCCTTGGCGACCGGCGCGAAGGCGGAGTCGGCGACGGTCACCACCGTGAGCCCCGCCTGCTTGGCGTGGGCGAGCGCGTCGACGACCTCGCGCGGATGCCGGGGCAGGGCGAAGCAGAGCAGGGTGCTCGCCCCGGCGCGTACGGCGGCGTCGATGCGGTCGTGGAGCATCGTGCCGCCCTCGCCCAGGAATCGGACGTCGGCGTGGACCTTGGCGGCGAAGTAGGCGAAGCCGTGCGCCTGGGCCGCGGCGGCCCGCAGTCCGAGCACGGGCAGCGGACGGCTCCCGGCGAGCAGGCGGCCCGCCTCCCGCACCGGCCCCGGGTCGGCCAGCACCTCCGCCAGGTGCCGCAGGTTCTCGATCTCGGCCGCCACGGCCTGCTGGTACTCGTTGACGGAGCCGGTGTCCGCGACCGGTTCCGCGGGGGCGACCTCGCGCAGGTGGCGGCGGAGCGCGGGGTAGCCGTCGAAGCCGAGGGCGACGGCGAAGCGGGTCACGGACGGCTGGCTGACCCCCGCCAGTTCGGCCAGTTCCACGCTCGACAGGAAGGGCACGTCACCGGCGCGGCGGACCATGCTGTGCGCGATGCGCCGCTGGGTGGGCGTCAGCCGGTGCCCCTCGAAGAGCGTCTGCAGCCGCGCGGCCGGACCGTCGCCGCTCGTCCCGCCCACCGCGCCCGTCCCCGCGCTGCCGCCGGTCCCGCTCATGACCTGGCCCCCTCGACCTATTCACGCGCCCCGATTCCTGCATACCGTTATACAGCGGTCCGGCCCCTGTCCCGCGACCGCTGTCCTGCGACCCCTACCGGTGCGCCCCCGTCGGAAACGGGGGATTTCCCCAGTGCCGAAGGCCGTTCCGGCCGCCTACCGTGGGGGCCATGACGGGAATGGACGCACGCGACGCCGACCTCAAGAAGGAACTCGACGCCACCCTGCGCACCCGCAGGGAACTCGGTGAGGAGTACGAGTCCGCGCTGGTCGACTCGTTCCTGGAGAAGGTCGACCAGCGCATCGACGGGGCGGTCGAGCGCAGGGTGCGCCGGCAGGTCGCCGAGCAGCAGATGACGGCGGCCCGGGACAGCCGGTCGCCGAGGTCCACGGACTCGTTCGGGGAGCGCTTCGGCTTCGGCATCGTGTCGCTGGTGCTCGCGATCCCGCTGTCGGCGATCGGCGGCAGCGTGGCCAACCTCCCGGGGATGCTGGTCGCCTGGGCCGGGATCGTCGGGGTCAACGTCGTCCAGGTCGCCCGCACCAATCCGGACCTGTTCGGGCGCCGTCGCGCTGAGAAGGGCGACCGCTGGGAGGACTGAGGGGGCTGAGGGAGGGCTGCGCGGGGACCGCCGCACCCCCAGCGCTGGGGGGCGGGACGACGGCGGTCCCCGCGGGGACGCGCGGTGCCGGCCTCACGGCCTGGGCGGCGCGTCCGTGGCGTCCTTGGAGGTCCGGGAGCCGCTCCGGAAGATCCGTGACGCCGTTCGGCGTCGGCGGGCCCGCGGAGCCTCCCCCAGTGCTCAACGCCTGGGAGGCGCCTCCGCCGGTCCCTGCCGACACCGCACACTCTGCCGGTCCCGTGTTAAGCGACTGCTGCGCGCACGTGACGTGCGCGTTCCACTTCCGCGAAGACCACGAAGATCACGGAAACCGCGGCGACCCCGGCGACCGCGGCGACCACCGGGCGGGGCGCCGGTCCTACTTGCCCTTGGCGAGGAAGGACAGCAGGTCCTGACGGCTCACCACACCGGTCGGCTTGCCCTCGACGAGGACGATCGCCGCGTCGGCACCGCCGAGCACCGACATGAGGTCGGCGACCGGCTCGCCGGAGCCGACCTGGGGCAGCGGGGCGGACATGTGCTTCTCCAGCGGGTCCTCCAGCGAGGCCCGCTGGGCGAACAGGGCGTTCAGCAGCTCGCGTTCCACGACCGAGCCGACGACCTCGGCGGCCATGACGTCCGGGTGACCGGCGCCGGGCTTGACGATCGGCATCTGCGAGACGCCGTACTCGCGCAGCACCTCGATGGCCTCGCCGACGGTCTCGTCCGGGTGCATGTGGACGAGGGAGGGGATGTGGCCGCCCTCCTTGTGGTTGAGGACCTCGGCGACGCGGGCGCTGGGACCGGCGTCCTCCAGGAAGCCGTAGTCGGCCATCCACTCGTCGTTGAAGATCTTGCTGAGGTAGCCGCGCCCGCTGTCCGGGAGCAGGACGACCACCACGTCGTCCTCGCCGAGCCGCGCCGCCACCTCGAGCGCCGCGACGACCGCCATGCCGCAGGAGCCGCCCACCAGCAGGCCCTCCTCCTTGGCGAGGCGGCGGGTCATCTGGAAGGAGTCCTTGTCGGAGACGGCGACGATCTCGTCCGCGACCTCGCGGTCGTACGCCGTCGGCCAGAAGTCCTCGCCGACGCCCTCGACCAGGTACGGGCGTCCGGAGCCGCCGGAGTAGACGGAGCCCTCGGGGTCGGCGCCGATCACCTTCACCGCGCCGTCACTGGCGTCCTTCAGGTACCGGCCGGTGCCCGAGATGGTGCCGCCGGTGCCGACGCCCGCCACGAAGTGGGTGATCTTCCCCGCGGTCTGCTCCCACAGCTCGGGGCCCGTGGAGTGGTAGTGGGAGAGCGGGTTGTTCGGGTTGGAGTACTGGTCCGGCTTCCAGGCGCCCGGCGTCTCGCGGACCAGCCGGTCGGAGACGTTGTAGTAGGAGTCGGGGTGCTCGGGGTCGACCGCGGTCGGGCAGACGACGACCTCGGCACCGTAGGCGCGCAGCACGTTGATCTTGTCGGTGGACACCTTGTCAGGGCAGACGAAGATGCACTTGTAGCCCTTCTGCTGGGCCACGATGGCCAGGCCCACGCCCGTGTTGCCGCTGGTCGGCTCGACGATCGTGCCGCCCGGCCGCAGCTCTCCGCTCTTCTCCGCGGCCTCGATCATGCGCAGGGCGATGCGGTCCTTCACCGAGCCGCCCGGGTTGAAGTACTCCACCTTGGCCAGGACGGTCGCCCTGATGCCCTTGGTCACGCTGTTGAGCCGCACCAGCGGGGTGTTGCCGACGAGGCTGATCATCGAGTCGTGGAATTGCACCGTGGTCTCCGGATGCCGCAAAGGAATGGTCGATATCGGTCCCGCCAGCCTATGGCCTGCCGACCCGCCCGTGCCCCGTGACGGTCGTTCACCCTGCGTTGAGATTGGGCGACCGTCCGTACGGGGCAAGGAGTGGGTGTACGGGTCGAAGGAGGTGGCGGCTACGCATGACGAGCATGTCGAGGGCGAGGGTGGCCAGGCGGATCGCGGCGGGCGCGGCGTACGGCGGCGGTGGCATCGGGCTGGCGGGTGCGGCGGCGGTCGGTCTGGTGGTGGCGGAGGTGCAGTTGGCCAGACGCCGGGTGGGCGTCGGCACTCCCGGCCGGGTGCCGAACGCGCAGGGGTTGTACGGCGGCACCCTGCCCACGGCCGGTGAGCCGCCGCTGCGGTTGATGATGCTGGGCGACTCCACGGCCGCCGGGCAGGGAGTCCACCGGGCCGGGCAGACGCCGGGCGCGCTGCTGGCGTCGGGGCTCGCGGCGGTGGCGGAGCGGCCGGTGCGGCTGACGTCGGTCGCGCTGCCGGGAGCGTGCTCGGACGACCTGGACCGGCAGGTGACGGTGGCGCTCGCGGATCCGGGCCGGGTGCCCGACATCTGCGTGATCATGGTCGGCGCCAACGACGTCACCCACCGGATGCCCGCGACCCGCTCGGTGCGGCACCTGTCCGGGGCGGTACGGCGGCTGCGCACGGCCGGTGCGGAGGTGGTGGTCGGCACCTGCCCGGACCTGGGCACGATCGAGCGGGTGCGGCAACCGCTGCGCTGGCTGGCCCGGCGGGCCTCGCGGCAACTGGCGGCGGCGCAGACCATCGGCGTCGTCGAGCAGGGCGGGCGCACGGTGTCGCTGGGCGACCTGCTGGGTCCCGAGTTCGCGCAGAACCCGCGGGAGCTGTTCGGCCCCGACAACTACCACCCCTCCGCGGAGGGGTACGCCACGGCCGCGATGGCGGTACTGCCGTCGGTGTGTGCCGCGCTCGGCCTGTGGCCGGCCGAGGAGGAGCACCCGGACGCGCTGCGCCGCGAGGGCTTCCTGCCGGTGGCGCGTGCGGCGGCGGAGGCGGCGTCGGAGGCGGGTACGGAGGTCGCTGCCGCGATGCCCACGGGGCCGCGGGGGCCTTGGGCGCTGCTGAAGCGGAGGCGGAGGCGGCGGGTGGCAGAGGCGGAACCCTCCAGCCCGCTTGGGGGCGCCCCCTCCGGGGGAGTTTGAGGACGAGGCCGTCCAGGCCGAAGGGGGCTGGGGGCACAGCCTCCGGGTACGCCCGCCACAGCCCCCGGCACGGAGACACCGTCCGACCGCCGGAGGCAAAAGCAAGCGCTTAGACAGTTGCGGCCCATGTCACATGCCCATAGCCGTGACCCGGGCCATACGGCCGGGTAACTTCCCAACCAGCCCTGCCCGTGCCCACACCGTCTCGCCACTGGAGCCGTGATGCCCGAAGCCGTGATCGTCTCTGCCGCCCGTTCCCCCATCGGCCGCGCCTTCAAGGGCTCCCTGAAGGACCTGCGCCCCGACGACCTGGCCGCCACGATCATCCAGGCGGCCCTCGCGAAGGTCCCCGGGCTGGACCCGCGGGAGATCGACGACCTGATGCTCGGCTGCGGTCTGCCCGGCGGCGAGCAGGGCAACAACCTCGGCCGGATCGTCGCCGTCGAGATGGGCATGGACCACCTGCCGGGCTGCACGATCACCCGGTACTGCTCCTCGTCCCTGCAGACCTCCCGCATGGCCCTGCACGCCATCAAGGCCGGTGAGGGCGACGTCTTCGTCTCGGCCGGCGTCGAGATGGTCTCCCGGTTCGCCAAGGGCAACTCCGACAGCCTCCCGGACACCCGCAACCCGCTGTTCGCCGAGGCCGAGGCCCGCACCGCCGAGGTCGCCCAGCAGGAGGGCACCACCTGGCACGACCCGCGCGAGGACGGCCTCGTCCCCGACCCGTACATCGCGATGGGCCAGACCGCCGAGAACCTCGCCCGCGCCAAGGGCATCACCCGCCAGGACATGGACGAGTTCGGTGTCCGGTCCCAGAACCTCGCCGAGGAGGCCATCAAGAACGGCTTCTGGGAGCGCGAGATCACCCCGGTCACGCTGCCCGACGGCACGGTCGTCGCCAAGGACGACGGCCCGCGCGCCGGGGTCACCCTGGAGGGCGTGCAGGGCCTCAAGCCCGTCTTCCGCCCCGACGGCCTGGTCACCGCGGGCAACTGCTGTCCGCTCAACGACGGCGCCGCAGCCCTCGTGATCATGAGCGACACCAAGGCCCGCGAGCTGGGTCTGACCCCGCTGGCCCGCATCGTCTCCACCGGCGTCTCCGGGCTCTCCCCCGAGATCATGGGCCTCGGTCCGGTCGAGGCCAGCAAGCAGGCCCTGTCCCGCGCCGGGCTGGGCGTCGGCGACATCGACCTGGTCGAGATCAACGAGGCGTTCGCCGCGCAGGTCATCCCCTCCTACCGCGACCTCGGCATCCCGCTGGAGAAGCTGAACGTCAACGGCGGCGCCATCGCCGTCGGCCACCCCTTCGGCATGACCGGCGCCCGCATCACCGGCACGCTGATCAACTCCCTCCAGTGGCACGACAAGCAGTTCGGTCTGGAGACGATGTGCGTCGGCGGCGGCCAGGGCATGGCCATGGTCATCGAGCGCCTGAGCTGACCCCCGCCGAGGACCGCTGAGGGACCGTCAGTAGCGCCTCGCGGACCCAGCGTGACACCGCGGCCCGGAACCCTGTTGCCCACAGGGTTCTGGGCCGTTTTGTGACCCAAACTCCCCCAGGATGTGACCTACCTCTCCCGCACCCCTGATTTACGCAGGTCAGGCCGGTCCCGCCCGCACCTTCCGGGTCCAAAGTCCTGTCCGTTTCGTGACGTTACGCACTGACAGGCGGTTAGTCCTCCCTTCAAGCTGATGTAGGAAGTCGGGGGTCGACTTTGAACCGGGAGTACGTCAGTGAGCGCCATGCCGATCGCCCTGCTGCTCACCACGGCCGCCACCGGCGCCGTGGGCGTCGCCGTCCTGCGCAGCATCCTGGTGCTGCGCCGGCAGGTGACCTCCCTGCGCGCCGAGCTGGCCGAGAGCCGGGCCAGCGCCGTGCGGGGCCGGGTGCCCGCCGCCCGCACCACCGCCGACGCCGAGGAGATACGCGCCGCCGTCGCGGAGGCGCTCGCCGAGGAGCGCGAGCGGGAACTCGCCGAGGCGCGGGCCTTCTGGGCCGCCCAGGAGACCCGGGACGCGTCCGACGCGCCCCTGCTGCTCGGCCTGTCCGACAGTGAGCTGTTCCTGCCCCGCCAGGCCGACCTCGTGGGCCTGGAGCCCGTGACCGAGCCGGTCGCGGACACCGACGAGCCGTCCTCGCAGGAGGCGGGCCACACCGGCCCCAGGGACTCCGCCGAGCTGGCCGCCGCCCGCCGCAGGCACCCCTCGCACCCGGACTTCGTGCCGAACCCGTCCCCGGCCGTGAACGACCACGACCGCACGGTGGCGGCCCTGGAGGAGCTGGCGGAGTCGAGCGTCGCGCTGGCGGACGTCCGTCCGGGCCCCCTGGGCACGCTCGACGTGTACGTCTTCGCCGACGGCACCACCCTGTGCATGACCCCGGGCCACCGCGAGACCGCGGAGCGCCTGGCCGCCGCACTCGGCGCGGGGCAGACGCCGTACCTCCTCGGCGGCTCCGGGATCTCCGGCGCCTACACACTGACCTTCGCCTGCGGCGAGGAGAACGTGTACATACTGGCCGACCGCGTCATCGCGTCCTTGTAGCCGCTCGCGCGGGCGCCCCGCGCCGGGTCACACACCGGCCCGTTTGCGGGCCTCCTCCACCAGCGCCACCGCCTCCTCCACCTGGCCCTCGTCCTCCAGTACGAGGGCCAGGTCGTGTGCGGCGACGGCGATCTGGTCGGCGGCGGCGAACATGCCCGCGTCCGGCATCTCCCGGGGCTCGGCCCCGGGTTCCTCCACGAGCTGGGCACGCCGGGCCAACTCCCTGGCCAGCCCCAGCGCCTCGGCGGCGGCGCCGCGTTGCAGCCTGCTCTGCGGGGCGGCCCGCAGCCGGTCGGCGAAGTCGTCCACGGCACGGGTCAAAGGCGAAGTATCAACCACGGCGCGAGCGTACGCGGCCGTCCGGGACTGTTGCCAACGGGCGGACGCTCGGGCACGGTGACCTGAAGGACCGGCCTACATTCCCTTTCGCCCGGAGGCGCCGATGTCCCACGTCTTCTCCGAGGAGACCCATCGCAATCTGCTCGCCCGTATCCCCCAGTGCACCGGCCGTGAGATCTCCGACTGGCTGCGCGCCGTCGAGGACGGCCCCGCCCTCTTCCGCTTCGAGGAGAAGGTCAGCTGGCTCCGGCACGAACACGACCTCGCGTACGGCCACGCGAAGGCGATCGTCCACGAGTACGACCTGAGAAGGGCCGCGCGCAACCTGCGGTGAGCGGGCGCCGACCCACGACGAAGGGCCCCGGGCACGATGCCCGGGGCCCTTCACTGTTCGTACCGCGCGTACCAGTCGTCGCCGACTAGTCGTTGCTGTTCAGGATCGCGATGAGCCGCAGGAACTCGAGGTAGATCCAGACCAGCGTCAGCGTGAGGCCGAAGGCCGCGAACCAGGCCTCCTCGCGCGGGGCGCCGTAGGCGAGCCCGTCCTCGACCTGCTTGAAGTCGAGGGCGAGGAAGCAGGCACCGAGGATGATGCCGACGATGCCGAAGACGACACCGAGCGCACCGCTGCGGAAGCCGAGGCCGTCGCCGCCGCCGAAGACGGCGAACAGCAGGTTCACCATCATCAGGAAGACGAAGCCGAGCGCGGCTGCCATCACGAAGCCGTAGAAGCGCCGGTTGACGCGGATCCAGCCGGCCTTGTAGGCGATCAGCACACCGGCGAAGACCGCCATGGTGCCGATCACGGCCTGCATGGCCGCGCCGTCGGCGATGCGGTTGTCGACGACGCTGGAGACGACGCCGAGGAAGACACCCTCGAACGCCGCGTACGCCAGGATGAGCGCCGGCGCGGGCTTGCGCTTGAAGGACTGGACGAACGCCAGGATCATGCCGATCACCGCGGCACCGATACCGATGCCGTACGAACGGTTGATGTGGGCGTCGTCCACCGGCAGCAGCGCCCACGCGAGGGCGGCCGTCACCACGAGCACGCCGAGCGTGCTGCCCGTACGGATGACGACGTCGTCCATCGTCATCCGGCCGGTGGTGGCCGGTGCCTGCGGCGGGGCGCCGAACTGCTGGTCCTGCTGCGCGTAAGGGTTCTGCGCGTACGGGTTGCCGGCGGGCTGGGCGTACGGGTTGCCCTGGGTGCCCTGCGCGTACGGGTTGGCCTGCGTGGCGACGGCGGGTCCCCCGGCCTGCGGCGCGGCGTTGAAGCCCGCGTAGCCGTTGTCGCGGCTGAACCCCCGTCGCGAGAAGACCGGGTTTCTGCTCCTCATTTCACTCCTCCATGGCCACACGGCGCAGCCTTGGCTCAAGAGTAATAGAACGGCAAAGGAATGACCCTACTGCTTGGGGAGGATCTTTCCCTTGCCTTGCGACTCAACACGCTACGCCGATCAGTGATTCCCCTCACGGCCGGGGCCCGGTACGCCGCCGGACCCCGCTCACCCGATCGGGAAACCGGTATAGCCCTCGGCGAGGTCGGTCTCGGCCGCGCGGGAGGAGGTGATCCGGTCCAGGCGGGCCCGCTGCAGCCGCTCCTCGAAGGGCGTGGCGCCGGGCGCGCTGTGCAGCATGGTCGTCATGTCGTACGAGAACCGCTCGGCCTGCCAGACACGGCGCAGGCAGGTCGCGGAGTAGGCGTCGAGCAGGTCGTCGGAGCCGGTTTCGGTGCGGTGGGCCAGGGCCCTGGCGAAGGTCACCACGTCGCCGACGGCGAGGTTGAGGCCCTTGGCGCCGGTGGGCGGCACGATGTGCGCGGCGTCACCGGCGAGGAAGAGGCGCCCGTGCCGCATGGGCTCGTGGACGTAGGAGCGCATCGGCGTGACCGACTTCTGGGTGAGGGGCCCGCGGTTCAGGGTCCAGCCGTCGTCGGTCTCGAAGCGGCGCTCCAGCTCGTCCCAGATCCGCTCGTCGCTCCAGTCGCCGGCGTCGGTGTCCGCGGGGACCTGGAGGTAGAGGCGGGAGACGGACGGGGAGCGCATGGACAGCAGGGCGAAGCCGCGGTCGTGGCGGGCGTAGACCAGCTCGTCGTGGGAGGGGGCGACGTCGGCGAGGATGCCGAGCCAGCCGAAGGGGTACGTCCGCTCGAAGGTGCGCCCGCCGGGGACCGCGGCCCGGGCCACGCCCCAGAAGCCGTCGCAGCCGACGACGTAGTCGCACTCCAGCACCTCCTCGGCGCCCCCGGCACCCTCCGCGCCGCCGTGCCGGAAGCGGACGCGCGGCCGGTCCGTCCCGGCCCCCTCCACGGCCAGCGCCTCCGCCTCGAACAGCAGCGGGCCGCCTTCGGTCAGCTGGAGCGCGATGAGGTCCTTGCAGACCTCGGTCTGGGCGTAGACCATGACGGACCTGCCGCCGGTGAGCGCGGGGAAGTCGACGCGGTGGCGGCGCCGGTCGAACCGCAGCTCGATGCCGTCGTGGCGCAGTCCCTCGCGGTCCATCCGCTCCCCGGCCCCGGCCGCGCGCAGTACGTCCACCGTGCCCTGCTCCAGGATTCCGGCGCGCTGCCTGCGTTCGACGTAGGCGCGGTCGCGGCTCTCCAGGACGACCGAGTCGATCCCGGCGTTGTGGAGCAGCCGGGCGAGCAGCAGTCCGGCGGGGCCGGCCCCGATGATGCCGACGGTGGTGCGCATCGGTCGTTCCCTTCGATCGGCGTCGTTGCCTCGCTCGGGCGTTCGCGCCGCGTCGCTCGTGCGTCGGCGTCCACGGTGTTCATGCGAGGGGGTTCGTCTGGTGAAATTTCCTTCACCATCGATGCGCCGAGTTTCGGCCCCCCGCGCGCCGCTGTCAACGGGGGGCCGGTTCTTCTCGCGGTGTGCCGCTCAGTCCTCCCGGCGGTCCCGCAGGAGGCGCTGGATCTCACCCAGCGTCTCCCGGTCGAGGCCCCGGTCGCCGCCCGCGAGGGCGTCCAGGCGCTCGGCGGTGCGGAAGTCGTAGGCGCGCTCCTCGTCCTGGCCCGGTACGGCGGCGTACGGCTCCTTCTCCGCGAAGCCGACGACGACGTCCACGACCTTGGCGAGGATCCAGGTCAGGACGAAGGAGAACGCGCCCACGGCGAGGATCGCGACGACCTGCTTCCAGAGCAGGGAGCCGCCGCCCCCGTAGAAGACGCCTTCCTTGCCGCTGACCGCGGAGGTGGCGAAGAAGCCGACCATGAGCAGTCCGACGAGGCCGCCCGCACCGTGCACGCCGACCACGTCCAGGGTGTCGTCGACGTTCAGCCGGTACTTGAGGGTGACGGCGAACGCGCAGACGAAGCCCGCCACGAGTCCGGTCACCAGCGCGCCGCTGGGATCGATCTCGCCGCAGGCGGGGGTGATGGCCACCATGCCGGCCACGGCCGACGAGCCCACGCCCATCATGGTCACCCGCCGGGTCCTCCAGTACTCCACCAGCGGCCAGGTGACCATCGCGCCGGCCGCGCCGAGCTGGGTGTTGATGAAGGCCGTGGCGGCGGTGCCGCTGTCCTTGACGGCCGACCCGGCGTTGAAGGCCAGCCAGCCGAACCAGAGCAGCGCCACGCCGATCATGACGAGGGGGATGTTGTTGGGCGTCGGCTCCCTGCGCCGGAAGTCCGCGGGGCCCCTGATGACCAGGGCGGTGGCCAGCCCGGCGATGCCTGAGTTCATCTCCACCGGCAGGCCGCCGGCGAAGTCCAGCGCGCCCAGGTGCTTGGTGATCCAGCCGTGGTCCGTGTCGAAGACCCAGTGCGCGATCGGCACGTACACGATCAGCAGCCACAGCACCGAGAAGACCAGCCAGCCCCGCATCGTGGCCCGGCCGGCGATGGATCCGCTGATCAGCGCCACCGTGACGATGGCGAAGCCCATCTGGAAGGTGGCGTACACGTAGGTGGGGATGGACCCGGTCAGGGTGTTCGGCTCGATGCCGCGCAGGAAGGCGTGGTCGAGGTTGCCGATGAGGCCGACGCCGCCGACGTCCGGTCCGAAGGCGAGCGAGTACCCGAGGATGAACCAGAGGATGGTGACGAAGCACAGCGAGGCGAAGCTCATCTTGAGCATCACCAGGATGTGCTTGGTGCGGACCATTCCGCCGTAGAAGAACGCCAGGGCGGGGGTCATCAGCAGCACCATGGCCGCCGCGGCCAGCATCCAGGCGGTGTCGCCGGAGCTGTAGGCGGGCGGCATGGGGGCGGGCGCGGTGATCACGGGCATGGTCTCCTGGGCGCGGGGCGGCGGGTCTACGGCTGGCGGGTCTACGGCTGGCGGTTCACGGTTTGCGCAGGTCGGGTGCGGGGTGACCGGTGAGCAGCCGGCGTACGGCGTCCCAGGCGGCCCGGACGGCCCCGGTGACCCGGGGCTCCTCGTGGGCGAGGATCCGCACCCAGGCCCCGCAGTCGTCCGGGAGCACACTCGCCCCGTGGAGCACCTCGTGGCCCGTCAGGGACGCGTGCAGGGCGTCGGCGATCTCGGCGGCGGGACGCCGGCCGCTCACCACGAACAGGGAGGCGACGTGGTCGTGCCCGCCGAAGACGCCCGGGCCGTCCACCCCGCCGGACCGCTCCGGGGTGAGCCGGAGCGTGTCCACCGCCAGGAGGGTCCCGTCGGGCCGGCGGATCTCCAGGTCGCTGCCGAGGGTGGTGTAGTCGTGCCGCTCACCACGCGCGATCCGGCCCGCGGTGACCGTCTCCCCGTAGACGACCGTGGCGTCCTCGTCGACGGTGATCACGGCGTTCTGGTGGAAGCGGGCGCCCTCGAAGGGGATGAGCGGATCGGGCAGGTACTCGACGTACGCGCCCTCGGCGGCGGTGAGCCGGACCAGCTGCGTCGCGTAGTCCTGCTCCATCCGGTAGACCTTCGTGGCCGCCTGCGTGGTGAACAGCACCTGGGTGTGCGGACCGCACCGGAGGTCCTGGCGGTAGCGGTCGGCCTGGGCGATGCCGCCCCCCGTCGCCATCACGTAGGTGAACGCCATGCCGGGCAGGGCCGGGTCGACGTAGAGCGGACGCATGATCTCCAGCGGAGTCTTCTGGTACCGCTCGACCAGCTCGGTGCGCTCCCCCCGGCGGGCGAAACCGAGATCGAGGATGCCGACCTTGGCCGGCGAACCCGGTCCGAGCGTCTCGGGCACGGCCGAGAACGCCACCAGTTCCGGGGGGAGCCGGGCGGGCTCGTAGTACTCCGGCGCCAGCCGGTCGCGGACGGCCGGCACGTCAGATCAGGACCTTGCGCCGGGACTCGATGAAGGCGAGGACCTCGTCGACGCCCTTGCCGGTCAGGCAGTCGGTGAGCACCACGGGTCCGTCGCCGCGCACCTTGTGGGCGTCGGACTCCATGACGCCGAGGTCGGTCCGCACGTACTGGGCGATGTCGATCTTGTTGATGACCAGCAGGTCGGAGTCGGTGATGCCGGGTCCCCGCTTGCGCGGCATCTTCTCGCCCTCGGCGGTGTCCAGGACGAAGACGAACACGTCGACCAGGGCCGGGCTGAAGGTGAGGGTCAGGTTGTCGCCGCCGCTCTCGTAGAGGAGCACGTCGACGTCGGGGTGGCGTTCCAGCATCTCCGCGCCCGCCGCCAGGTTCATCGTCGGGTCGTCGCGGACGGCGGTGTGCGGGCAGGCGCCCGTCTCGACGCCCACCACGCGGTCGCCCTCCAGCACCCCGGCGAGGGTGCGGCGGATGTGCTGGGCGTCCTCCTGGGTGTAGATGTCGTTGGTGATCACGGCGGGCCGGCGGCCCCGCTCGATCAGGATCGGCACGAGGGCCTCGATGAGAGCGGTCTTGCCCGATCCGACGGGCCCGCCGATCCCCACACGCAGCACGTTGTCCTTCACTTCTCTTCCTCTCCGGGGGTTCCGCGAGGGCCGGCGGCCCTCAACTGGCGAACAGGCGGGCCTCCGCCCGCTCGTGACGGGCCGACATGACGTCGGCCGCGAAGGTGGTGGCCCCGAGGTCGCCGAGGCCGCGGGCCAGCGCCTCGCGGGTGGTCTCCTCGATCACCGGGGCCGTCCGCCGCAGCAGGACCTGCGCCAGCCGGTGGTCGGTCAGCCGCAGCCGCAGCGCCGCTCCGGCGAAGCTGGCGCAGAACGCGAACAGGTCGGCGGCGACGGCCTGCCGCACGGGCACCCCGGCCGCCGCGTACACGACCCCCGCGGCGACGGCCTGGGTCCCGGGGCCCGACGCGCCACCACCGCGCGGTGGTAGCGGACGACACCGGGGCCGCCGAAGACCTCGGCGGCCAGGTCGAGCAGCTGGCGCCCGGTGCGGGTCGCCGCCTGCCGCGTCTCGCGGCCCAGCTTCGTCGCGTGCAGCCGGCGGTCCGTCGCGACCACCGCGTCCCAGTCGTCGGCCGCGGCGGCCCGGTGGGCCAGGGCGAGCGCGGTGGCGTCGGCCGGGCCGACGCCGTGCCGCAGGACGTCGTGGAGCAGCGCGGCCAGGGAGTCGTGGTCGACCGCGCCCTGCTGTGCGAAGCCCTCCAGGCCGTGGGACAGGGTGTAGAACCCGCTGGGGAACGCCGAGTCCGTCAGCTGGAGGCTGACGAGGAGGTGGCCCAGGTCCGTGGCGGGGGCCGCCTCGGACACCACGTCCGCCTCGGGCGTCTCCGCCACCTCGGCCGTCTCCGTCGTCTCGTCGCGGTACATCGGGCTCAGACCAGGAAGAACAGCTGGTTGAGGGGCAGCTTCTGGGCCGGGTCGATGGTTGCGACCTTGCCGTTCACCGTGACCTTGTACGTCTCCGGGTCCACCTGGATGTCGGGCACCACGTCGTTGCGGATCATGTTGTGCTTGCCGATCGTGCGGGTCTTGCGCACCGGCAGGACCCTCCGCTGGAGGCCGAGCTTCTCGGGCACCCCGGCCGCGATGCCGGCCTGTGACATGAAGGTGACGTGGGTCGACTGCATGGCCTTGCCGTACTGGCCGAACATGGGCCGGTAGTAGACGGGCTGGGGGGTGGGCAGCGAGGCGTTCGGGTCGCCCATCTGCGCCCAGGAGACGACGCCGCCCTTGATGACCATCTTGGGCTTGGCTCCGAAGGAGTGCATGGGCCACAGCACGATGTCCGCGAGCTTGCCCGCCTCCAGCGTCCCCACGTAGTCCGAGATGCCGCTGGCGATGGCCGGGTTGACGGTGACCTTGGCCAGGTAGCGCAGGACGCGGTTGTTGTCGTTGCGCGCGGAGTCCTCCGGCAGCGGGCCGAAGGCCTCCTTGCAGACGTGGGCGATCTGGAAGGCGCGGGTGACGGACTCGCCGACGCGGCCCATGGCCTGGGAGTCGGACGAGACCATGCTGATGATGCCCTGGTCGTGCAGGACCGTCTCGGCGGCGATGGTCTCCGCCCGCACCCGGCTGTCGGCGAAGGAGACGTCCTCGGGGATGTCGTGGCTGAGGTGGTGGCAGACCATCACCATGTCCAGCAGCTCGTCCACGGAGTTCTTGGTGTAGGGCAGCGTCGGGTTGGTCGACGAGGGAAGGACGTTCGGCTCGCCGGTGACCCGCAGGATGTCGGGGGCGTGGCCGCCGCCCGCGCCCTCGCTGTGGAAGGTGTGGATCGTACGGCCGTCGATCGCGGACCGGGTGTCCTCGAAGAAGCCGCCCTCGTTGAGGGTGTCGGTGTGGATGGCGACCTGGACGTCGTGCCGGTCGGCGACCGCCAGCGCGTTGTCGATGACGGCGGGGGTCGAGCCCCAGTCCTCGTGCACCTTGAGCGCGGCGGCGCCCGCCTCGATCTGCTCGTCCAGGGCCGCGGGGAGGCTGCCGTTGCCCTTGCCCATGATGCCGAGGTTGACCGGCAGGTCCTCGGCCGCCTCCAGGAAGCGGGCGAGGTTGTAGGGGCCGGGCGTGCAGGTCGTGCCGTTGGTCCCGTCCGTCGGCCCGGTACCGCCGCCGAAGAAGGTGGTGATGCCGTTGCTGAGCGCCTGCTCGCACTGCTGCGGCGAGATCAGGTGCACGTGCGAGTCCATCGCTCCGGCGGTGGCGATCAGGTGCTCACCGGCGACGACCTCGGTACCGGGGCCGATGACGAGTCGGGGGTCGACGGCGTCCTGGGTCTGCGGGTTGCCGGCCTTGCCGATGCCCGCGATGAACCCGTCCTTGACGCCGATGTCGCACTTGACCACACCGAGCACCGCGTCCAGGACCACGGCGTTGGTGATGACGAGGTCGAGGGCCCCCTGCGCCGCGGTGGCCTGCGGGTCGGCGGCCATGCCGTCACGCATGGTCTTGCCACCGCCGTAGACGACCTCGTCGCCGTAGGAGCCCTCACGGACGTCCTTCTCGACCTCGACGACGAGGTTGGTGTCGGCCAGCCGGAACCGGTCGCCCACCGTGGGGCCGAACAGGTCGGCGTACTGCTTGCGGGACAGGGTCGGCATGTCAGTTGGATCCCTTCTTCTTGGACTTCTTGGCGCCGTCCTTGTCCTTGGCGCCGGTGCTCCGGAAACCGCGCTCCAGCGCCCGGCTCACGGCTTCCACCCGGGCGGGGTGCGACTTGACGCTGCCGTTGAGGAGCCCGCTGAAGCCGGTGAGGCGGCCGGTGCCCGCGTAGGCGCACAGCTCGACCTCGCGGGTGCCGCCGGGCTCGAAGCGGACGGAGGTGCCGGCGGCGATGTTGAGGTGCATGCCGAGCGTGGCCTCGCGGTCGAACTCGAGGGCGGAGTTCGCCTCGAAGAAGTGGTAGTCCGAGCCGACCTGGATCGCCCGGTCGCCGGTGTTGCTGACGCTGACCTTGAGGGTCCGCCGGCCGGCGTTGATCTCGATCGGCTCGTCGCCGTACTGGTGGCGGGGAGGGAGTTTCATCGAAGGCTCCTGCTGGATGGGAGAACGGAGGAGGCGGAGGAGGCGGAGGACGCGGAGGAGGCGGCATGGACGGGGGCGGCAGCGGAGGCCGGGGCACCGCGCGCCCCGTGGACGTGACCGCCGCCGACCGGAGCGTGGTCGTGGCTGTGCCCGTGGCCGCCCGGGCCGTGGTCGTGCCCGTGGCCGCCCGGGCCGTGGTCGTGCCCGTGGCCGCCCGGGCCGTGGCTGTGGGAGTGGCCGTGGTCGTGGGCCGCCGTGAGGCCCCGGGGCAGGCCGTCGTCGCCGTGCCGGTCGTACCGGTGCCAGGCGTCACCGACGCGCGCGTCGAGCACCCCCGCCGTCGCGGGCGCCGTCAGGAGGGGTCCGCCCGGCTCGCCGTACCCGGTGTCCGGCACCCGCGGGACCGCCCAGGCGGCCGGCAGCAGCACGACGCGCTGGGCGCCCAGGGCGCGGCAGCGCCGGACGCCCTCGGCCGGGTCCGGATCGCCACCGGTGAGAGCGACCTCGACGGTGCGGTGGCGGCCGTACTGCCGCACCAGACGTGCGATCCGGAAGAGGTCCGCGTCGACGAAGGGGTCGCCGGACGGCGCGGTGATCAGGAGCGCCCGGTCGCGCGGCACCCGTGTGGCCGCCGCCCGGAGCCACCCGACCAGGTGTTCCGCGGTCCCGAACGGCTCGGCCAGCACGGTGCCCGCGCGCTCCTCGGGGGCCAGGTCCAGCAGGGTACGGGCGGCGTCGGCGACCAGCTCCGGGTCGCGCCCCAGCGTCATCGGCACCACGCAGACGTCCTCGCCGCGGGCGCGTGACGCGCGGACGCGGCGGAGCAGTTCACGGCCGCCGGACACGCAGGACACCTGAGGGCCCAGCAGGTCCCGTACGGCATGCCCGCCGTCGCTCTCGTGGCCGCAGACGGCGACCACCGTGCCGCGGCGCACGATCAGCCGCCGACCGGGTCGTGGCAGGAGACCAGCTTGTTGCCGTCGTCGAAGGTCGCCTCCACCTGGAGCAGCGGCAGCATCTCCCGCACACCCGGCATGGTCTGGTCCTCGACGACCACCTGCCGGCCCAGCTCCATGCAGTCCGCGACGGTCTTGCCGTCCCGGGCGGCTTCCAGGATGGCCTCGGTGATGAGCGCCACCGATTCGCTGAAGTTGAGCTTCAGCCCGCGCTCCCGGCGTTTGCGCGCCAGGTCCGCGACGACGTACACCAGCAGCTTGTCGATCTCTCGGGGGGCCAGGTTCATGGGACTGCCTTCCTCGGTGACGCGGGGGGGGCGTGACGCGGTCGTGGTCGGGCCGGGACCTCAGGAGTCGTCGGCCAGCAGGGTGATGCGGGACAGGAAGGGCACCGCCGCCAGCAGGGCCCAGGTGGCGATGTTGAACGGCCAGGTGAAGGTGTGGCTGCCGAACTTCTCGAACAGCACCGACAGCGAGGCCGTCAGGGCGGTGGTGGCGGCGGCGGCCAGCACCGTGTAGGCGAAGTTCCAGGCGGTGGCGCGCAGCAGGACGACGCCGAACGCGAGGCTCGTCAGGACCGCGTTGTAGCCGTAGATCCCCTCGCCGATCAGCGCGGCCGGAGCGCCGAGCGCCCACGCGGTGAGGATCCCCACGACGCTGCCCAGCACGGCGAACAGCCCCACCCGCCACCCGGCCAGGAAGAGGCCGGCCAGCATGATCAGGCCGACGTACCAGGTCTCGACGAAGAAGATCTGCGAGAAGTTGGAGAAGAAGCCCTGCCACAGGTCCGTCCAGCTGACGTAGGGGCTCTTGGGGGTGGCCGGGGTGACCGCGGACTCGGGGGTGCCGTGCCAGACGCGCTCGAACGAGGGGGCGCCCAGCACCATCACCAGGGAGACCAGGCAGAACGGCCCGGTGAAGGCCCTGAGTCCGAAGGGCGTGAGCAGGGTTCCGAGGGTGGCGGTCACCAGGGTGCACGTCACGGCCGCGCACACCGCCATGACGTACGTCGAGGGGTGGTTGCCGAGGTAGACCACCATGGCGATGCCGCCCAGCACACCGCAGTAGGTCATCAGCCCCTGGGTCACCGAGTCGTGCGAGACCGCCAGCAACCGCGCCGTCAGCGTGGCGACGACCGCTCCGATGGTGGCGAACAGGCCGATCTCCCAGCCCGCCACCCAGAGGGCGACGAGGATGACGAGCGAACACCACAGGCTCGCCTGGAAGTCCACCTGCCCCACGCCCCGCAGGGCGCCGAGGGCGGTCTCCTTCCACGTGTGCGCGGACGACTTCGGCGGTGGCGACCCGGCACCGTGCTCGATCGACTGCGAGGCCACGCTGACTCCTTCGCGGGGGCTGAGGGCCTCTGACGGGCCGTCGGCTGATCGGTGAGTCGCTGTCCTCCCGCACGATGCCCGCATGATCGGGAGCCAGCTAAGGTGACGATATGCACCTTTTTGGCGATATGCACCTCCACCCTCATCCGGACTCCGCGGTCGGCTCACGGGCCCCCGTGGTCGCCGCGGTGGCGGTCGGCGGAGCGGTGGGCGCCCTCCTGCGCTACGGCGCCTCCCGCCTGTGGCGCAACGGCAGCGACGCGGCGCTGCTGTGGCGAACGGGTGAGGCGTCCTTCCCGGTGACGACCCTGCTGATCAACGTGGTGGGGTGCTTCCTGATGGGCGTACTCACCATCGCGGTCAAGGAGCGCTTCACCGGCGCTCCGCGCCTGTTGAACCCCATGCTCGGCACCGGCGTCCTCGGCGGCTTCACCACGTTCTCCTCCTACACCGACGACACCCGCCGGCTGTTCGAGAACGACCAGCCGGGCTACGCCGTGACCAACCTGCTGGTGACGGTGGCGGGTTGTCTGACGGCGGTGGTCCTGGGTGTGGTCGTGGCCCGGCTGGCCCTGGTGCGTGACCGGCACGCGGGGGCCGGGGAAGGAAGTGGGTCCTGATGGAGTGGCTGCTGGTCCTGGCGGGCGGTGCGGTCGGCGCTCCGGCCCGTTATCTGATCGGTGCGGCGACGAAGGAGCACCTGCGGTCCTCCTTCCACTGGGGCACGTTCCTCGCCAACATGGCCGCCGCCCTGCTCCTGGGCTTCCTCGTCCAGGCGGGCGCCGAGGGGGCACTCGGCCAGTCCGGCCAGGCGCTGCTGTCGACCGGCTTCTGCGGCGCCCTGTCCACCTGGTCGACGTTCTCCAACGAGGTCCACTCCCTGGCGAGCGCCCGGCGGCTGGCCGGAGCCGCCGGCTACGTGTTCGTGACGGTCGCGCTCGGTCTCGGCCTGTCGTTCGCGGGCATGGCGGTCGCCCAGGCCCTGTGGTGAGCGCGGCCGTCGCGAGCACGGCGCACAGGTGGCGCAGCGGTCTGACGTCGTTCGACCGGCGGCGCGCGGCGCGGTCGATGGTGGTCTTCGGGCTCTCCTTCGGCGCGGTCACGGCGGTCGGCGGGATCCACCACGGGATCTTCGCGGCGATGGGCTGCTACGTGGACGCGTACGGCGCCCGCGAGCCCTACCCGCGGCGGGGGCCCCTGCTCGTGCTCCTCTCGGCGTCCTTCCTCGTGGCCTTCGTCGCGGGCTCCGCGGCCGCGGGAGACGTGTGGGCCATGGTGGGGGTCCTCACCGTCGTCGCCGTCGCGGCCACCCTGCTCGTGCGCACGCTGCGGGTGAGCGGACCGGGCAGCTACTTCGTCATCCTCGTCGCCTCGCTCGCGGCCTTCCTCCCACCGGTCACCCCGGCGGACACGGCGGTACGGGCCGGCTGCCTCGCCCTCGGGGCGGTGCTGTCCTGCGCGGCCACCATGTCGGGGTGGCTGTCGCGGCCCTACGAGCCCGAGGAGCGGGCGGTGTCGGCCGCCTTCCGTTCGGTCGCGAGGTTCGCGGAGGCACAGCGCGAGCACGACGCCGGGCAACGCTCCGGGGCCGGGACGGGGTCCGGGTCCGGGAACGGGAACGGGGCCGGTGGCACCGCGCGGGACGCGCGGGGTGCTCTCCTCGCCGCCGGGCAGAGCGCCTACGTGGCCGCGCACGGTGCGTGGGTGGCGCTGGACAACGCCCGGAAGGGCCGCGGCGCGGGAACCGCGCCGGAGCCCGCTCCCCGGCGGTTGGCGCTCTACGCCCTCATGACCCGGCTCGAGGCCCTGCTCGACACGGTGCAGAACGCGACCGAACGGGGCGGTGCCCCGGTGTCGCCCGACCGGGTCGCGTGGCTGAGGACCGCGGCGACCGACATCGCGGCGGGCCGCGTCCCGGGGCCTTCCCCCGACGGCCACCGGACCTGGCGGGAGCCGATGAGGGCGGCCCGCGCGCTGTGGCCCGCGCCGCTGCCACCCCGCGAGACCCTGCGCACGGAACTGTCCCGCCCGCTGTCCCGCTCGTCCCCCGACCTCCCGGTGGCCCTGCGCATCGGGCTCGCCGTCGCGGTCGGCACCGTACTGGGCTCCGTACTTCCCCTTCTGCACCCGGCGTGGGTGGCCGTCGGGGCGGCCGCCGCGCTACAGGGCGGCCCGGGCCGGCAGCCCGCCCAGCGCGCCCGGGTCCGGTTCCTCGGAACCCTCACCGGGGTGGGTGTCACGGCTCTGGCCTTCCACTCCTACCAGCCGGGCACCTGGGTGACCGTCACCGTGGTCACCGCCGCCCACGCGGTCTCCCGCGGCGCACCCCCCGGCGCCCTCTTCGTGCGCACCATGCTGAGCACCCCGGTCGCCCTGCTGCTGGTCGCCACCGTCGTCCCGGACGGCCTGGGCCGGCTGGCCGCCTTTCGGCTCCTCGACCTGACCCTCGGCCTCGTGCTCGGGCTGGCCGCCACGCTGGTGCTGGCCGGTGTGCCCGGGCGCCGGGTGTGCGCGGCGGTGGCGAGCGCCGTGCAGGCGACGGGGACGGCCGTGCGGGAGCGTCTGCGGACGGGGGAGGTCCGGCCCGGGTGCGAGGGAACGGCCTGGCAGCGGACGGCGGAACTGTGGGACATGAACGCCGCCGTGCCCGCCGAGGAGGTCCGCACCACCGGCACCGCGGACCGGCTGTGGCCGGCCGTCCTGGCGGTGCGACGTCTGCTGTCCTGGACCGTGCTCGCCGGCCCGGCGCCCCCCGCTCCGGACGAAGCCGTCCGCGTCGGGCGCCACCTGGACGCCCTGGCCCGTGCGGCGGCCGCGGGACTGCCCGGCTCGTCCGCCGTGCGCGAGGCCCTTCCCGGACCACCACCGGTAACGCCACCGGCACCGGCGCACGCTGCGGAGCTGCACCGCAGGCTGGTCGCGCTGGCGGACGCGCTGGTGCGACCCGATCCCACACCGGAGTCCCGCGAAGGGACCGGCGGACAGGGCGAAGGAGGCCGGTCGTAACAGGGCGTCTCGTGATCACGACAGGAGTGTCATGACACCGTAACCGCGCTTCCTGAGGGGTCGCCGCACCGTTCAGGATGGTGATCGACAAGGCAGAGGCCGTCCAGATCGACCAGTCCGGACCGGCGCCGTCACCACCAGCAGGGGGAGTCCCGCCATGCTTCGCACGCACCGCCGCAAGTCCGTCCTCGCCGCCGCCGCCCTGGTGGCCACGACGATGCTGCTGACCGCCTGCCAGGGAGAGGACACGGAGGACACCGGCAAGCCGGCCGGGAACGCGTCCGCGGCCTCGGACTCGGCCGCCAAGGGGAAGTCCGACGACGGCGGGAGCGGCACCGGTTCCGGCACCGAGTCCCCGTCGGGCGGGAAGGGCTCGAACGGCGGTGGGGTCTCGGGCAAGTGGGTCGGCACGGTCTCCTACCTCGCGCCCGGCAAGTACACCGTCAAGGACGAGAACGGCGCGGAGCAGGCGTTCTTCACCGCCGAGGACACCGACATCGAGGGCGCGGGCAAGATCTGCGGTGACGCGGACGGCCAGGCCGCCACGCCGTGCACCGAGGAGGAGCTCGAAGCCGCGGCCAAGAACGGGTTCGGAGCGACGGTCGACGTCAAGGACGGGGTGGCTGTCAGCATCATCGAGGACCACACCGACAGCGGCACCGGCGGCGGCAGCGGCATGGGCGAGGGCGAGAAGTCGGGGCTCTTCTCCGGCACCCTCGGGTACATGGCCCCGGGCAAGTACTCCCTCAGCCGCGACGGTAACGAGCGTGCGTTCTTCACCGCCACCGACACCGTCATCAACGGCGCCGGCTGGATCTGCGGCGACGCGGAGACCATCACGCCCTGCACCGAGGAAGACCTCGAAGCCGCGGCCAAGAAGGGCAGCGTCGCCGTCGCCGTCCAGGTGGAGGACGGCGTCGCCGTCACCATCGACGAGGAGCACAACTGATCGCGGACCCGCGTCCCGCCCGGCGGGGAACGCGGTCCGTCCTTCCCTCTCACGGATTCGGTGCCGCCCCTGGTCACGTCCCTGATCCCTGCGGCTGTTCTTCACTGTCCGCGCTGCCACCCGTACCGCTCTCCAGAATGGAGACGATGGAGAACAGCGAGAAGCAGATGGCGCCGAGCCCGATCAGGACACGAGCCGCGACGACGACCGCGGAGTCGGCGGATTCGAAGAGGAACGCCGCGAGGAACAGGCAGAGCAGAGCGGTGCCGACCGGTATCAGCGGAACGCGGTTCGCCAGGGGAGCCGACCGCCGCCACACGAGGGCCAGCAGCAGCACCTTGCTGAGGATGCTCCAGCAAATGAGCCCCAGCCCGATCACCCTGGCCACCACGGAATGGCTCCGTACCGCCACCGAGCAGGCCGCGGCCTCGTCCCCCGGGGTCGGCGAGATGCGTGACGTGATGGGTCATCTGCACAAGGACATCGGCGAGTCCGAGGCACCGGTACGGCGTCCGCGATGACGACGCCCCAGGTGCGACGGCCGGCGAAGAAGTCGGCCCTCTTCGGCCCTACGCCATGATTCACGTCACATGTGCGCGGGGTCACCAAACGAGGCGTCAGAACCTGCGCCTAACATATGAACTGTTCGTCAGTGTATCCTGCCTCATCTGTCAACCACGCGCCTGTCCCTCCAGGCCCCCCAGGATGACGAAAGAAGACTCAGGACCCGAACCCGGACCGGACAACGCTCCGGTGCGGTCGAAGGATTGGAAGAGCAGGGCGTGTCGAAGCCGCGTATCAGCGTGATCGTGCCGATTTACCAAGTGCAGTCCTTCTTGCCGGAGTGCCTCGACTCCATCCTCGAGCAGTCCTTCGGTGACATCGAGGTAATCGCCGTCAACGACTGCTCGCCCGACCGCTGCGGTGAGATCGTCGACGAATACGCCAAGGCCGACGAGAGGGTCCGGGCACTGCACCTGCCCGAGAACGTGGGCCTCGGCAGGGCACGCAACGCGGGGATGGAGATGGCGCGCGGCGACTATCTCTTCTTCCTCGACAGCGACGACACGCTCACCCCCGGTTCGCTGCAGCTCATAGCGGACCGGCTGGCGCAGACCTCCGACCCGGACGTCCTGATCTTCGACTACGCGCGCACCTTCTGGTGGGGCGGGGAGACCCGCAACAGTCTGGCCTCCGTCTTTCGCACGGAGGGGCCGGAGGTCTTCACCGCGAAGCAGCGGCCGGAGTTCCTCACGCTGCTCATGGTGGTCTGGAACAAGGTCTACCGGCGCGACTTCATCGAGGAGCGCGGCTTCGAATTCCCGCCGGGATACTACGAAGACACTCCCTGGACCTTCCCGGTCCTGATGTCGGCCGACCGGATAGCCGCCCTGGACCATGTCGTGGTCCACTACCGCCAGCGCCGCCAGGGCAACATCCTGCGCACCGTCAGCCGCAAGCACTTCGACATCTTCGACCAGTACGAGCGGGTCTTCGCCTTCATCGACAGCGACCCGTCCCTCGAAGAGTGGCGGGCCCAGCTCTTCAGCAAGATGATCGACCATTTCATCGCCATCCTGGCCAAGAACAACCGGGTGCCCGACGAGCTGCGTGCCGAATTCTTCGCTCTGGCCCACCGCCACTATCGGCGCTATCTGCCGGCGGGCTATGTGCGGCCCGAGGGGCACACCGGCCTGCGGCACGCGCTGATCGGACGCGGCGCCTACCCGGTCTACCAGACGCTGAAGGTGGCCAACAAAGGCCGCCGCAAGGTCCGCAAGACGGTCCGCGCCACCCGGAAGAAGGCGGCCGGCAAGCGCATGGACCGCCATTACGAAACCGCGCTCAAGCAGCCCGTCGACGAGAATCTGGCCGTCTACTCGTCCTACTGGGGCCGCGGTTACGTGTGCAACCCGGCCGCTCTGCACGCCAAGGCCAAGGAGATAGCCCCCCACGTCAAGGGTGTGGTGGTCGCCAAGCCGGGCGAGGTGAAGAAACTCCCGCCGGGCACCGACTACGTGATACCGGGGACCCCCAGATACCTGGAGGTCATGGCGCGCGCCAAGTACTTCTTCAACAACGTCAACTTCGAGGACCGCTTCATCAAGCGGCCCGGTACCGTCCACGTGCAGACGCAGCACGGTACGCCGCTCAAGACCATGGGCATCCACCTGCTGCCCTACCCGGTCGCCGCCAAGGGCACGAACTTCAGGAAGCTCCTGGAGCGTTCGGACCGCTGGGACTTCTGCATCTCCTCCAACCGGTTCTCCTCGGAGATCTGGGAGCGGGCCTTCCCCTGCTCCTTCGCACCGCTGGAGAGCGGCTACCCCCGCAACGACGTCTTCTACAACTCGACCGCCGACGACGTCCGTCGCATCCGGGAAGAGCTGGGCATCCCGCGCGGCAAGACGGCCGTTCTGTACGCCCCGACCCACCGGGACTACACCACGAGCTACGTTCCCCAGCTCGACGTCGCCCGCCTCGCCGACGCCCTCGGTGACGGTTATGTGGTCCTCATGCGGGGCCACCACTTCTACGAGCAGACCCCGGAACTGCGGGCGCTGCAGGATTCGGCCCGGGTCATCGACGTCACCTCCCACACCTCCTCGGAGGAGCTGCAGCTCGCCGCGGACGTGCTGCTGGCGGACTACTCGTCGATCATGTTCGACTACGCCAACCTCGACCGGCCGATCGTGATCTACGCCAACGACTGGGACGCGTACAAGATCTCCCGCGGTGTGTACTTCGACCTCATGGAGGAGCCGCCCGGCCACATCGCGCACTCCCAGAACGAACTGCACGACATATTCGTCAGTGGTGCCTGGCGGGACGAGCGGTCCGACGCCCTGCGGGACACCTTCCGCCGCAAGTTCTGCGAGTACGACGACGGCCGGGCCTCCGAGCGCGTCATACGGCAGATCATGCTGGGCGAGCCGGCGGAGAAGCTGCCGGTCCTGCCGCTGGACGAGCGGACACCGGCCCCGTCGCCCGCGGCCGCCGAGGCGGCGAGCCCCCAGTCGCCCGCGGTCGAGCAGTCCAGGGCCGCGTAACACCCGGTCGGGGCGTCGGCGTGCCGTGAGGAGCGTGCCGATGCCCGGCACCGGGTGTTGACAGCCATGGCCCGTGTGTGCGAATACTCCCGTCCTGCCGTCCTCGGTGAGCCTGGCGGAACGGGGCGTACCGGCGCCACTGCTTTGCCTGACCTCTCACCTCCCCCAGGGGAAGGCCCATGACAGGAACAGAAGAGAAGGTGGCCATGCAAGCCAGTGCCGGGCAGCGGCCCCACGCTGAGATCAGACGGGTCTGGCCGCGCGACGGTCACATCCGCATCCTCGGGACGGTCGTCACTGGCGGAGTGTCGGACGACGTCCCCGTGGACAAGTCGTGGACGTTGCGCCTCACCTCTCGCGAACGGCCCGACCTTCCCGTCGAGACCGGTGCCCAGCGGTTCAAGGGCCGGCTCGTGCGCACCGTGACCCGCACCTCGCCCCCCACCCCGCGTCAGCTCTACTTCCCCGTGGTCCACGACGGGGCGCGCTTCGAGACGGTCGTGCCGGTGCGCCGCCTCGCGGTCTGGGACGCGCTGCCCAGCGAGCACTGGGACCTGCACGTCCTCGCGACACGGGGCGGCAAGAAGGTGACCCTCCGGGTCGGCCGCCACCTCGACGACATGCCGGGCAAGAAGCAGATCGTGAAGTTCCCCGAGCAGTACGAGGCGGGGGTCGCCGTGCTGCCGTACTACACCGACGGCGACGAACTCTCCATCCGCTGCGCCCGACGCGACGACTCCGACCGGAGCGCCACATGAAGCTGACGTACCTGATCTACAACGCGTTCGGCGTCGGCGGCACGGTCCGTACCGTGTTCAACCAGGCCAACGCCATGGTCGAGCGGGGTCACGACGTCGAGATCGCGACCATGCTGCGCTACCACGAGGAGCCCCCCTTCCCGCTGGACCCGCGGGTACGGGTGACGGCGCTCGTGGACAACCGCTCCGGCACGTACGTGGACTGGGACCGGTACGACGGCCCCGAGGACACCTCCTGGCACGACCGCTTCCCCGCAGGTGTGTCCAAGAACGCGGACAGCCGTCGCCGGATCAGCGCGATGATCCGTTTCCTGCGCGGTCTGGACGACCGGATCGTGATCGGCACCCGACCCACGATCAACCTGATCATCGCCGAGTACACGGACCCGTCACTGGTCCGGGTCGTGCAGGAGCACGCGGGTCTGTCCACGCACAAGGGCGAGTGGCGCAAGGCCATCGACGCCGCCTACGTGAAGATGGACGCGCTCGTCTGCCTCACCGAAGCGGACCGCGAAGCCTACGCCGAGGCGTTCCCCGGCGTCCGCGTCGAGCGGATCCCGAACGCGCTGCACTCCCTGGACGTGCCGCGCAGCAGGCTCACCGCGCCCCAGGTCGTCAGCGCCGGACGGCTCGACGGCAACAAGGGCGTCGACAAGCTGATCGAGGCGTTCGGCCTGGTCGTGGAGGCCCACCCGGACTGGACGCTGCGCGTCCACGGCGACGGCCCGGAGCTGGAGGCCCTGCGCAAGGCCGTCCGCGTCAGGCACCTGTACAACCACGTCTTCCTGATGGGTCCGACGCGCGAGCTCGACGAGCAGCTCGCGAAGGGCTCCATCTTCGCGATGAGTTCCAAGTCCGAGGGCTTCGGCATGGTGCTGCTGGAGGCCATGAACTGCGGCCTGCCGGTCGTCAGTTTCAACTGCCCGGTCGGCCCGCGGGAACTCGTCGCCGACGGCGTGGACGGCCTGCTCGTGCCCGAGCTGGACGTAAAGGCCCTGGCCGCGGGCATCATCCGCCTCATCGAGGACGAGGGGCTGCGCCGCACCCTGTCCCGGGCGGCCCTGCAGAAGGCAGCCGCCTACGGTCCCGACGTCGTCACCAAGTCGTGGGAAGACCTCTACGAGGTCCTGACCGCGGCGAAGTGATCCCGGCGCGACGCCACCCGGCCGCCGAGGCACCGTTCCCCACGGTGCCCGGCGGCCTCGCCGCGCTCTTGCCCCGGGTTCTGTGGGTACGCCGGAACAGGGATGGTGCCCGGAGCCGGACTTGAACCGGCACGCCCTCGAAGGGGCAGCGAGGTTTAAGCTCGCCGTGTCTGCATTCCACCATCCGGGCCGGCCATGGGCTCCGCTTCGCGTGCCCTGAGCCTATCGGGACGTACCTGCCGAACCGCGGGCGGGACGGCCGATGTTGTCTTATTTTATTGGCGCCTGAGGGAGCATCAGGTACCGGGTCAGGCCATCAGCACATGCCAACAGCCTTACGTGCGACGACCGGCCGTGTACGCGGAATGACGGGATTTCACCGTCTCGACGAGGGCGTCCGCCCTGTTCTCGCCCGCCCCGTCCTCGGGGCCGTCCGTCATCCGCAGGTATGACACCGGCCCGTGGCCGTCCGACCGAAGTCGCCCCCGTAAACCGGAACAGCGGCTGACTACACGGCTCCGCCCGGCCGGGACGATGGATGACGTCCCCGAGCACACGCCGTACCGACAGGAGCGCCCTTCCCGTGACCACCGCACCCATCGCCGACCGGTCCACCCTCGTGGCCGCGCGCGCCACGGAGCTTTCCAAGATCTACGGCCAGGGCGAGACCCAGGTGGTCGCCCTGGACCGGGTCTCCATCGACTTCCGGCAGGCCGAGCTCACCGCGATCATGGGCCCGTCCGGCTCCGGCAAGTCGACGCTGATGCACTGCGTGGCGGGCCTGGACACCTTCTCGTCCGGCTCCGTGCGCATCGGCGAGACCGAACTGAGCTCGCTCAAGGACAAGCAGCTCACCAAGTTGCGCCGGGACAAGATCGGCTTCATCTTCCAGGCGTTCAACCTGCTGCCGACGCTGACCGCGCTGGAGAACATCACCCTCCCGATGGACATCGCGGGCCGCAAGCCGGACAAGCAGTGGCTGGACTCCGTGATCCAGATGGTGGGGCTCTCCGGACGCCTCGGGCACCGCCCGGCCCAGCTGTCCGGCGGTCAGCAGCAGCGGGTCGCCGTTGCGCGGGCGCTGGCCTCCCGGCCGGAGATCATCTTCGGTGACGAGCCGACCGGCAACCTCGACTCGCGCTCCGGCGCCGAGGTCCTGGGCTTCCTGCGCAACTCGGTGCGGGAACTGGGCCAGACCGTGGTGATGGTGACACACGACCCGGTGGCCGCCGCCTACGCGGACCGGGTGGTCTTCCTCGCGGACGGACGCATCGTCGACGAGCTGTACGGGCCGACGGCCGACTCGGTGCTCGACCGCATGAAGCGGTTCGACGCCAAGGGCCGCACCAGCTGACGCTCCCCGTCCGCTCCCCACCCCGTACGCCCACCCCCGTACCTCGTACGTCTGGACAGAGAAGACCCCCCATGTTCCGTACCGCCTTGCGCAACGTCTTCGCGCACAAGGCCAGGCTGTTGATGACCGTGCTCGCCGTGATGCTCGGCGTGGCGTTCGTGTCGGGCACCCTGGTCTTCGCCGACACCCTCTCCAACGCCTTCCGCAACCAGTCGGCCAAGAGCTACCAGGACGTCGCCGTCGCCGTCACCTCGTACGCCGACCCGGACAACCCCAAGGAGTACGGCCTCTCCGGCGAGGTCCTCGACCGGATCTCCGCCGTGGACGGCGTCGCCGGGGTGTACGGCCGCGTCGAGGGCTTCGCCGGGGTCGCCGACCCCGACGGGAAGCTCATCGGCGTCGGCTGGTCCAACAAGGGCTCCAACTTCGCGCCCGGCAAGGACGGCAAAGACACCGCGTACACGTTCACCGACGGCTCCGGACCGGTGCGGGACGACCAGGTCGCCCTGGACGAGGAGTCCGCCGGCAAGGGCGAGTACGAGGTCGGCGACCGGGTGCGCGTCGCGACCAACGGCCCGGTGAAGGAGTACACCCTCAGCGGTGTGTTCACCACCGAGGACGGCGCCGTCAACGCGGGCGGCAGCCTCGTCCTCTTCGACACCGCCGTCGCGCAGAAGCAGTACCTCCAGCCGGGCTACTTCGAGGAGGCCACCGTCACCGCCGCGCCCGGCGCGGACGACGCGCGGATCCTGAAGGCGGTCGAGCCGCTGCTGCCGGAGACCGCCGAGGCCCGGACCGGGCAGGCGCTCGCGGACGAGCAGGCCGACCAGATCGAGCAGAGCATGGGCAACCTCAAGCAGGTCCTGCTCGGCTTCGCGGGCATCGCGCTCTTCGTCGGCGTCTTCCTGATCTCCAACACCTTCACGATGCTGGTCGCCCAGCGCACCAAGGAGATCGCCCTGATGCGCGCCGTCGGCGCGTCCCGCAGGCAGGTCACCCGCTCGGTGCTCGCCGAGGCCGCGCTGGTGGGCCTGGTGGCCTCGGCCGTCGGCTTCGCCCTCGGCGTCGGTCTGGCCGTCGGGCTGCGCTCCGGCATGGCCGCGTTCGGCATGAAGATGCCGGCCGGTCCGCTGGTCCTGTCCGCCACGCCGGTGGTCGCGGCGTTCGCGGTGGGCGTGCTGATCACGGTGTTCGCCGCCTGGCTGCCCGGCCGCCGGGCCGCGAAGATCCCGCCGGTGGCGGCCATGAACAGCGTCCACGCGGTGGCCACCACCAAGTCGCTGGTGGTGCGCAACTCCATCGGCGCGGCCGTCACCGCCCTCGGTGCGGCGGGGATCGTGGCGGGCGCCTCGGCCGGCGGCGACGACGGCCGGATGTACATCGGGGCGGGCGCGTTCCTCGCGCTGATCGGCGTGATCGTCCTGATCCCGCTGCTGTCCCGGCCCGTGATCGCACTCGTCCGTCCGCTGCTCGTCGGCCCCTTCGGGGTGGCGGGCAAGCTGGCCGGCCAGAACGCGGTCCGCAACCCGCGCCGCACCGGTGCCACCGCCTCGGCACTGGCGATCGGACTGACGCTGGTGACCGCCCTGTCGGTGCTCGGCGTCACGGTCGGCGCGGCCATCGACAAGATGACCACGGACAACATCAGGGCCGACTACATGGTCTCGATGGCCAACGGGGACGACCTCGACCGGTCCGCGCTGACGGCCCTGGAGAAGGCCGACGGCGTGTCCGCGGTGTCGCCGCAGCAGGACGCCTACTTCCGGGTCGACGGCGAGTTCGTGTCCGCCTCGGCGGTCGCCCCCGGCGACATCGAGAAGGTCCTGACCGTCGACGTCGTCAGCGGCAGCGCGGACTCGCTCGCGCAGGGCCGGATCGCGGTCGCCGAGAAGACGGCCGAGAACAGGGGCTGGAAGCCCGGCGACACCGTCCCCGTCACCTTCGACGACGACGAGAGGGCCACGCTGACGGTCGGCGCCGTCTACAAGGACAGCGAGTTCCTCTCCCCCGTCCTCGTCGACCGGAAGGTCATGGCCCCGCACGAGGCGAAGCCGTCCATCCGGCAGATCTTCGTGAAGGTCGACGGCGGCCAGTCCACGGCGAACGAGAAGGCCCTCGTCGACGCGCTCGGCGACAATCCCGCGATCACCGTGATGGACCGGCAGGACATCCGCGACGAGTTCGGCGGCGCCATCAACACCCTGCTGAACGTCATGTACGGCCTGCTGGCGATGGCCCTGATCATCGCGGTCCTGGGCGTCGTCAACACCCTCGCGATGTCCGTCTTCGAACGGCAGCAGGAGATCGGCATGCTGCGCGCGATCGGTCTGGACCGGCGCCGGGTGAAGCGGATGGTGCGGCTGGAGGCCGTCGTCATCTCGGTGTTCGGCGCGGTGGTCGGCATCGCTCTCGGCACGTTCCTCGGCTGGGCGATCGGCGAGACCGTCGCCGCCGAGATCCCCGGGTACGCGCTGGTCCTGCCCTGGGACCGGATCGGGATCTTCGTGGTGCTGGCCGGTCTGGTGGGCGTCCTCGCCGCCCTGTGGCCGGCCCGCAACGCCGCCCGGCTGAACATGCTGAACGCGATCAAGACCGAGTGACCTCGCCGCGGCGCGGAACACCGAAGGGCCGGGCTCCCCGCACGGGGGCCCGGCCCTTCGGGTCGTGGGGGGGTCAGGTTCGGCCGGGCGCGCTCCACACGCGGGCGCGCAGCGGCAGACCGGAGTCGCCGGAGCCGGGGGTCCGAACGGCGAGGACCTGGTTGACGCCGATGCGGTTGCGCTCGAAGGAGAGCGCGGACGCGGCCATGTACAACTGCCAGACCCGGGCGCGGCCGGGGCTGACCAGCCGGGTGGCCGTCGCCCAGTCGGACTCCAGGTTGGCGACCCAGCGGCGCAGCGTGAGCGCGTAGTGCTCCCGGATCGACTCCACGTCGCGCACCTCGAACCCGGCGCGCTCCAACTGGGTGACGGTGGTGCCGACGGGGGCCAGTTCGCCGTCGGGGAAGACGTAGGCGTCGATGAACTCGTCGACGCTGTAGGCGGACTCGTCCCGCTGGGGCCGTCGGGCGATCTGGTGGTTCAGCAGCCGACCGCCCGGTGTGAGGAGCCGGTGCAGGTCGGTGGCGTACTCCAGGTAGCGCTCGGCTCCGACGTGCTCGGCCATGCCGATGGAGGAGATGGCGTCGTACGGCCCGTCGACGACGTCCCGGTAGTCCTGGACGCGGATCTCCACCCGGTCGGTGAGGCCCTCGTCGGCGACGCGCTTGCGGGCGTACGCGGCCTGCTCCTGCGACAGGGTGACGCCGACGACGTGGACGCCGTGCTCGCGGGCCGCGTGGATCGCCATGGAGCCCCAGCCGCAGCCGACGTCCAGGAGGCGCTGGCCGGGGGCCAGGCCGAGCTTGCGGCTGACGAGTTCGAGCTTGTCGCGCTGGGCGTCCTCCAGGGTGCCGCCCTCGGCCGGGGGCGCCGGCCAGTAGGCGCAGGAGTACACCATGGACGGGCCGAGGACCAGTTCGTAGAAGTCGTTGCCGACGTCGTAGTGGTGGCTGATGGCCCGTCTGTCGCTGCGCTTGGTGTGCAGGTGGCCGCGGGCCCGGCGGACCTCCTCGGGCGGCGGCGCGGGCGGCAGCGGCGGTCCGGCGAGCTTCACCAGGCCCCGTACCGCGGCGCGTACGTCGGGGTCGCGCAGCGCCTCGACGAGGGTGCGGGCGTCGTCGCCGCGCTCCCAGATGAGGCCGGCCATCAGGTCGAGGGCGGTGTAGAGGTCGCCCTCGATGTCGAGGTCCCCGGCCACCCAGGCGCGGGCCAGGCCCAGTTCACCCGGTTTGAACAACAGGCGGCGCAGTGCCCTGCGGTTGCGGACGACGAGGGTCGGTGCGCCCGGCGGACCCGCCTGCGAACCGTCCCAGGCGCGGATGCGCACCGGGAGAGGTGCCCCCAGCAACTGTTCGAAGAGGTTCTGCAGCCGCAGCGCGGCGTCAGCCATGGCATGCCTCCGTGACGAGCGATCCCGGAATGTCCAACACCACGTAAACACCTGGGAGCCCGCGGTACAGTCCCCGGCGCGCGTTACGACTCGGCAAAATAGCTGTACACACCAACGGATTTGTCGCGCGGGCGGCGCGACGCCCGCGCGAAGGGGCCGCCCGCACCACGGATGGCGGACGGCCCCTTCGAGGGACTGCTTACTGCTGCGCGTACGGCTTGCCGCTGCGCGTACTGCGGGGAGCGACCGGGCGTCAGGAGGCCTTGGCCTCGGTCTTCTCGGCCGGCTTCCCGCTCGTGTCGGCGGCCTTCGCGGCGGCCGGCTTCGGGGCGGGCTTGGCGGCCTCGTAGAACTCCTCGCGCGGCGTCTCCATCGCGCCGAGGGAGACGACCTCGCGCTTGAGGAACATGCCGAGCGTCCAGTCCGCGAAGATGCGGATCTTGCGGTTCCAGGTCGGCATCGCCATGCCGTGGTAGCCGCGGTGCATGTACCAGGCGAGACGGCCCTTGAGCTTGATCTTCATCTTGCCCATGACGATCATCGCGACGCCCTTGTGCAGGCCGAGGCCCGCCACCGCGCCCTTGTTGGCGTGGCTGTACTCCTTCTGCGGGAAGCCCCGCATGCCGGAGATCACGTTGTCGCCGAGGACCTTGGCCTGGCGCAGCGCGTGCTGGGCGTTCGGCGGGCACCAGGCGTTCTCGTTGCCCGCCTTGCGGCCGATCAGGTCCGGCACCTGGGCGTTGTCGCCCGCGGCCCAGATGTAGTCGGTGCCCTGGACCTGGAGGGTCGCCTGGGTGTCGACGTGGCCGCGGGGGCCCAGCGGCAGACCGAAGCGGGAGAGCGCCGGGTTGGGCTTGACGCCGGCCGTCCACACGATGGTGTTGGAGTCGACCTCAAGACCGTTCTTCAGCACCACGTGGCCGTCGACGCAGGAGTCCATGGAGGTGGACAGGTAGACCTCGACGCCGCGGCCCTCGAGGTGCTCCTTGCCGTACTGGCCGAGCTTGGGGCCGACCTCGGGGAGGATCTTGTCGGCGGCGTCCACGAGGACGAAGCGCATGTCCTCGCGGGAGACGTTGTTGTAGTACTTGGCCGCGTCCCGGGCCATGTCCTCGACCTCACCGATGGTCTCCGCGCCGGCGAAACCGCCGCCGATGAAGACGAAGGTGAGCGCCTTGCGGCGGATCTCCTCGTCGGTGGTGGAGTCGGCCTTGTCGAGCTGCTCCAGGACGTGGTTGCGCAGGCCGATGGACTCCTCGATGCCCTTCATGCCGATGCCCTGCTCGGCGAGGCCGGGGATCGGGAAGGTGCGGGAGACCGCGCCCATCGCGATGACCAGGTAGTCGAAGGGCAGCTCGTACGCCTCGCCGACCAGCGGCGCGACGGTGGCGACCTTGCGGTCCTGGTCGATGGTGGTGACCCGGCCGGTGAGGACCTCCGCCTTCGGAAGCACGCGCCGCAGAGGGACGACGACGTGCCGCGGGGAGATGCTGCCGGCGGCGGCTTCGGGGAGGAAGGGCTGGTAGGTCATGTACGACCGCGGGTCGACGACGGTGACGGTCGCCTCGCCGTAACGCATCTTCTTCTGGATGCGTCGAGCTGCGTACAGGCCTACGTACCCACCGCCTACTACGAGGATCCTGGGACGCTCCGTGGTGCTCATGGCATCGAGTATCCACCCGGTTGAGGGGGGTGCTTCGTGCGCCCCTTCACAAGGTTCGGTGGAGGCTGTGCTACCATCCGCCGCCAAAGTGACGGAGATCATGGCAAGTGAAGGAACCAGCGTGCAGGGCGTCCCGTTGTCAATGCCGCGTGAGCTGCACCTCCGCGCCGCCGAGACCGTGAACCACCCGCCCGCAGGGGCCCCGCGCAACCCTCTCGCGACACCGTCCTGAACACGTTCAAAGGGCAGTTGAAACCCCAAAAGGGTCAACGAGCGCACTTTCGTCGTCCGACAGGACCCAATTCCTTGTGAAGAACTTCACGAACTTTCCCGACGGGACGTCACCGAGGGGCCCCGAGAGGCCCCCCGATGCCCGCTCAATCGTCGTCCGTCCTGCTCAGACCACTACCGCACGGCCGCCGCGGACACCCCTACGCGAGGGACCACGCGATGCCGTCGAGGATGTCGTGTTCGCTCACCACGACCTCCTCCGCGCCCGTCCGTTCCATGATCGAGAGCAGGACGAGGGACCCGGCCGCGATCACGTCGACCCGGCCCGGGTGCAGGGAGGGGACCGCCGCGCGCTCGGCGTGGGTGGAGCGCAGCAGCCAGTCGGTGATCTCGCGGACCCGGTCGAGGGAGACGCGGGAGTGGTGGATGGCGGCCGAGTCGTACTCCGGCAGCTCCTGGGCGATCGCGGAGACGGTCGTGACCGAACCGGCCAGCCCCACCAGCGTGCGTGCCTCGCGCAGCGGCACCGTCCGCCCGGCGAGGTCGAGGGCGGCCTCGATGTCGGCCCGCATCGCCGCGACCTGCGTCCCGGTGGGCGGGTCGGTGACCGCGCCGTCGCGCACCAGGTGCCGCTCGGTCATCCGGACGCAGCCGACGTCCACGGAGCGGGCGGCGCGCACGTGGTCGTCGCCGACGACGAACTCGGTGGAGCCGCCGCCGATGTCGACGACCAGGTAGGGCGTCTCGAGGTCCGCGCGACCGGTCAGCTCCTTCGTGGCGCCGGTGAAGGAGAACTCGGCCTCCTGGTCCCCGGTGATGACCTCCGGCTCCACGCCCAGGATGTCCAGCACCCCGCGCACGAAGTCATCCCGGTTCTCCGCGTCGCGGGAGGCGGAGGTGGCCACGAAGCGCAGTCGCTCGGCGCCGTGCTCCTTGATGACCTCGGCGTACTCGCGGCAGGCGGCGAAGGTCCGCTCCAGTGCCTCGGGCGCCAGCCGGCCGGTGCGGTCGACGCCCTGGCCGAGCCGCACGATGGTCATGCGGCGGTCCAGGTCGGTCAGCTCGCCCGTGGCCGGGTCGACGTCGGCGACCAGCAGCCGGATGGAGTTGGTTCCGCAGTCGACGGCGGCGACACGGCTGCGGGTCACTGGGCGTCCTCCCCGTCGGTCTCGGGAACCGTCACGCACGGCCCCTTGCGCCACCACTCGGGCAGCATCGCGATCGCCTCGTCGCCCAGCGGGTTGACGCCGGGCCCGGCCGCCAGCGAGTGGGCGACCAGCACGTGCAGGCACTTCACGCGGTCGGGCATGCCGCCGGCGCTCGGGAAGCCGGTCAGCTCCTCGATCTCGTCGCGGCGCCGGACGTAGTCCTCGTGCGCGGCGCGGTAGGCGGCGGCCAGCACCGGGTCGGTGGCCAGGCGCTCGGTCATCTCCTTCATCACGCCGTTCGCCTCCAGCGTGCCGATGGCGGAGGCCGCCTTCGGGCACGTCAGGTAGTACAGCGTGGGGAAGGGCGTGCCGTCGGGCAGCCGGGGTGCCGTCTCCACGACGTCCGGCTGTCCGCACGGGCAGCGGTGCGCGATGGCGCGCAGGCCGCGCGGGGGCCGTCCGAGCTGCTGCTTGAAGGCCGCCACGTCCGCGTCGGTCGGCTCGGTGCGCGGGGTGGTCGGCGGGGGAGTCTGCATGACTGTCTTCTGCTGGTCTTCCTGTTGAGTCACTGCCGGTGGGCGGCGGCGTCGGCCTTGTCGACCCCGTCCCAGACGTTCCGGTACCAGGGGCGGTCGGCGGCGCCGGCCTCGGCGCGGGCCTGCTCGGCCGCGTCCGGGTCGACGACGACGAACCCCGTCTCCCCCGGCATCACGTAGTGCAGCCGCAGCCGGACCTGCTGCTCGGCGTAGGCGTCGTCCTGCCAGCGCGCCTTGAGGTCGCGCAGGTCCTCGACCCGCTGCCGCGTCTCCCGCTGCTCCTGCCGGAGGTCGGCGATGTCGGCGCGCTGGGCGACGTACTGCCGGATCGGGTAGGCGAGGGCCACGACGAGCGAGCAGAGCACCATCGCGAGGAGCGCGGCCCGGCCGGTCAGCCGGGAGCGCCGGGCCTGGCGCTTGGTCTGCGAGCGGTAGACCCGGGCCGCGGTCTGCTCCCCGATGATCCGGATCCTGGTCGCGGTGGAGAAACGGTCCCGGTCCTTCACCGCCATGTCGCCCCGCCTCAGCCTTCGTGCGTCGTCCGTCATACGTGCGTACGTCCCCGCACACGGTACGGGACCGCGTACGGGGACGTACGTACGACGCTGCCTTCAGGAGCGGCGCTCAGCCCTTGAAGCGGGGGAACGCGCTGCGGCCCGCGTACACCGCGGCGTCGTCGAGGATCTCCTCGATGCGCAGCAGCTGGTTGTACTTGGCGACGCGCTCGGAGCGGGCCGGGGCGCCGGTCTTGATCTGGCCGCAGTTGGTGGCGACGGCGAGGTCGGCGATGGTGACGTCCTCGGTCTCGCCGGAGCGGTGGGACATCATGCACTTGAAGCCGTTGCGCTGGGCCAGCTCGACGGCGTCCAGGGTCTCGGTCAGCGAACCGATCTGGTTGACCTTGACCAGCAGGGCGTTGGCCGAGTTCTCCTCGATGCCGCGGGCCAGGCGCTCCGGGTTGGTGACGAACAGGTCGTCGCCGACGAGCTGCACCTTGTCGCCGAGCTTCGCGGTGATGGTGTTCCAGCCGTCCCAGTCGTCCTCGAACAGCGGGTCCTCGATGGAGACCAGCGGGTACGCCTCGACCAGCTCGGCGTAGTACTCGGTCATCTCGGCGGCGGTGCGCTCCTTGCCCTCGAAGGAGTAGGAGCCGTCCTTGTAGAACTCGGACGCGGCGACGTCGAGCGCGAGGGCGATCTGCTCGCCGGGGGTGTAGCCGGCCTCCTTGATCGCCTCGAGGATGAGGTCGAGGGCCTCGCGGTTGGAGCCGAGGTTCGGGGCGAAGCCGCCCTCGTCGCCGAGGCCGGTGGCCAGGCCCTTGTTCTTCAGGACCTTCTTGAGGGTGTGGTAGACCTCCGCGCCCCAGCGCAGGGCCTCGGAGAAGGACTCCGCGCCGATCGGGGCGATCATGAACTCCTGGATGTCCACGTTGGAGTCGGCGTGCGAGCCGCCGTTCAGGATGTTCATCATCGGCACCGGCAGCAGGTGCGCGTTGGGGCCGCCCAGGTAGCGGAAGAGCGGCAGGTCGCTGGCCTCGGAGGCGGCGTGGGCGACGGCGAGGGAGACGCCGAGGATGGCGTTGGCGCCGAGCGAGCCCTTGTTGTCCGTGGCGTCCAGGTCGAACATGGCCTGGTCGATCAGGCGCTGCTCGGTGGCGTCGTAGCCGACGAGCTCCGGGCCGATCTGCTCGATGACGGCCAGCACGGCCTTCTCGACACCCTTGCCGAGGTAACGGCTCGGGTCGCCGTCACGGAGTTCGATGGCCTCGAAGGCACCGGTGGAGGCGCCGGACGGAACGGCGGCACGACCCGTGCTGCCGTCGTCGAGGCCGACCTCGACCTCGACCGTGGGGTTGCCTCGGGAGTCCAGGATTTCCCGGGCTACGACGACGTCGATGGACGGCACGAGCATCTCCTTCTTCAATGTGACGCTTCGGTGTGACGCGCGGGTCCCGCAGGACCGCGGCGGCTCTGCGGGACCGAGCCTAACCGGCCCGGGGCGATCGGCCAGCCGATCGCCCACCCGCTGGACAGAACCGAGCGTAAATTGTTTCCGAACGGAACAAAGACGTTTCCGGAAACCGGCCGAGCGCCCCGCGGGGGCGGGACGCGAAAAATCCCGCCCCGGTGCGTACGGGGGAACACGCACCGGGGCGGGAGTCGAGGGGCCGCCGCCTCCTACTTGAGGTGCAGCTGCTGGCCCGGGTAGATCAGGTCGGCGTCGTCGACGATGTCGCCGTTCAGCTTGAACAGCTTCGCCCAGCCGCCCTTGACGTCGTGCTCCGCGGCGATCGAGCTGAGGGTGTCGCCCTTGACGACCTTGTACTCGCCGTCACCCTTCTCGACCTTCTTGCCGGTCGGGGTGGTGACGGTCTTCTTCTCCGCCTTCTTCTCGACCTGCTTCTCGGCCTTGGGACGCTCGGAGGAGCGGGAGGCCTTCTGCTCGGTGGAGCGCTCGGCGGAGGAGCCGCCGCTCTGGCTCTGCGAGCTCTCGGAGCTGCCGGAGCCGCTGTCCTGGGAGCCGCCACCGGTGTACGCGGCACCCGAGAGTCCGGTGCCGCAGACCGGCCAGGCACCCTTGCCCTGGCCCGCGAGGACCTTCTCGGCGACCTGGATCTGCTGGGCCTTGCTCGCCTGGTTGGCGGTGGAGGCGTACTGCGTGCCGCCGTACGCGGCCCAGGTGGAGGCGGAGAACTGCAGGCCGCCGTAGTAACCGTTGCCGGTGTTGATGGACCAGTTGCCGCCGGACTCGCACTGGGCGACGGCGTCCCACTCGGACGCGGTGGCGGCGGAGGCGTTGCCGGCCGCCATCAGCGGGGCGGCGACGGCGGCACCGGTGACGCCGGCGACGGCGATGACGCGGGTGGCCTTGGACGGGCGGCGGTGCTTGCCCTTGCCGGAAAACAGCATGGTTGATCCCCTCACCGACGCCTGCGAGGTGAGCTGTCGGGTTCGGGCCGGTTGAGTTGCCCGGTCGGGTTCCTCGCGGAACTCGGCTTCACCCCTAGCCGCTCCGGTTCAACTGCCCGGTGCGGCGCTTACCTTGGGTCCCCCGCTCCTGCCTGCGGCGCTTGACGCGACGACTGTTCCCGTACGGCCGCTGGCAGGATTCGGCGTTGCGGCTGTCGGGGCCCGCGGTGGCGAGCGGTCATGACCGTAGACACGCGCTCCGCGGATTTTCAAAGACGATCACGGCTTCTGAGACCTATCTCTCACGAGATCCAAAAGGGACATACGGTCTCTAACCGTGACGTGAACTCCCCCTACTTTTCGACCGATTCGCCCGTGACCGTGAGCGTCTGACCGGGGAGGATGTGGTCCGGATCCTCCCCGACGACCCGCTCGTTGTCGGCGTACAGCGCACGCCATCCGCCGTCGAGGTCAAGGGAGTCGGCGATGGCCCAGAGGTTGTCGCCGGAGCGGACGATGTACGAGCCGTCCTCGACCTCCCGCGAACCGCCGTCGCGCGAGGCGTGCCGCCCCGACGCCTCGCCCGCGAGACCGTCCCTCGACGCACCCTCGTCCGCGTCGTCGCCGCGGTGCCGGCCCGAGCCGGACGAGCCTTCGGTGCCCTGCGGTTCGGCACTGGAACGGGTACCGGATTCGACTGATGTGTCCGACTTGGTGGATTGGTCCCTGTCGCCGGACGGGGCGTCAGAAGAGGTGCCGGTGGTGGAGGAGGGCGAGGGGGAGGAAGACGGAGAAGAGGACGAAGGGGACGAAGAGGGCTCGCCGGAAGTCGACTCCGACGCCTGACCCGGACCGGAGGAGCCGGAGGAACCGGGCGACTCGGAGCCCGAGGACCCGGACGGTCCGGTCGTGGCGGGCGATTCGGATGACTCGGGCGACTCGGGCTTTACCGTCGACCCCGAGGTGTCCGACTCCTGCGACGCACCGTCACCCGCCGCGTCCGAGCCCCCGCCCGCGGCACCCGAGTCGTTCCCCAGGCCCGCGAGGAGGCCGCAGGTCGGCCAGGCGGCGATGCCCTGGTCCGCGTGTATCTTCTCGGCGATTCTTATCTGCTGGGAGCGACTGGCCTGGTCGGCGCTGGGCGCGTAGTCCAGGCCGCCGTACTGCTCCCAGGCCTCCTGGGACAGTTGCAGGCCGCCGTAGTACCCGTTGCCGCCGTTCTGGCTCCAGGAGCCGCCGGTCTCGCACTCGGCGACCCGGTCCCAGTTCGCTCCGTCGGCCGCGTGGGCACCCGTGGCGCCGAGCAGCGGGATCGCGATGGCGGAGCCGGTCACTCCGGCGGCGACGACCAGGGCGGGAGCCTGGCGGGGGCGGCGGTGACGACCGTTCCCGGAGAGCATGCGACGACCTTTCACAAGACGACGGGGACCGCGCGGCGGATGACGCTCGACACCACGCTGATCCGTGAACGTATAGGGAGATCATCGCTTGTCACAAGTTCATGCCGCGCAGATCACGTGAAGATCACAGAGTTGAGCGCGTGTCACTTTTGCGTCGGCGACGAACTGTTCTCATCCGATGGCGCGATCGGCGTGAACGAGACGGGCAAGGTGCGCAGACCGCGCATGATGAGCCCACCGCGCCAGCGGAGTTCGGCCGGGTCGGCGGCGAGACGGAGGTCCGGCAGCCGGGTGAGGAGCGTGGCGAGCGCCGTCTGTCCCTCCAGCCGGGCCAACGGTGCGCCGAGGCAGTAGTGGATGCCGTGGCCGTATCCGAGGTGCTGGCTGTCGCGACGGGCGAGGTCCAGGGTGTCCGGGTCCGCGAACCGTTCCGGATCGCGGTCGGCGGCGGCGAGGACGACGAGGACGGGGTCGCCCGCCGCGACGTCCTGCCCCCCGATGGTCAGCGGGCGGGTGGCGAAGCGCCAGGTGGCCAGCTCCACCGGGCCGTCGTAGCGCAGGAGTTCCTCGACACCGGTCTCCAGCAGGCCGCGTTCGCCGGCGGTGAGGGACGACTGCAGCCGCTCGCGCTGCTCAGGGTGGGTGAGCAGGGCATACGTGCCGTTGCCGATGAGGTTGACCGTGGTCTCGAACCCTGCGAAGAGCAGGATGAAGGCCATCGCGGCGGCCTCGTTCTCAGTGAGGTGCTCGCCATGGTCGGAGGCGCGGATCAGACCGGAGATGAGGTCCTCGCCGGGGCCGGGCTCGGGCGGCAGCGCGGCGCGCTTGCGGTGGATGAGGTCGGCGAGGTAGCCGCGCATCTTCTTGACGGACCGCGCGACACCGCCCCGCGGTCCGCCCCCGTGACGGATCATCATGCCCGCCCAGTCCCGGAAGTCGTCCTGGTCCTCCCGGGGCACGCCGAGCAGGTCGCAGATGGCGTAGATGGGCAGGGGGAAGGCGAAGTCGTGGATCAGGTCGGCGGAACCGTTGCCCGCGAACCGGTCGATGAGATCGTCGGCCAACTCCTGCACGCGGGGCGCGAACTCGGCCACCCGGCGTGGCGTGAACGCCTTGCTGACCAGTCGTCGCAGCCTGGTGTGGTCCGGTGGGTCGATGTTCAGCAGGTGGGTCATCAGCTCGGCCTTCCGCTCCCCCGGAATGCCGGTCTTGCCCTTGGCGTGCGCGGGTTCGTGGTGGTGCGCCGGGTTCTTGGACAGCCGCGGGTCGGCGAGGGCCTGCTTCGCATCGGCGTACCGGGTGATCAGCCAGGCCTCCACCCCGCTGGGCAGCCGGGTGCGGTGCACGGGGGCGTGCTCGCGCAGCCAGGCGTAGGCGGGGTACGGGTCGCTCGCGAACTCCCAGGTGAACAGCTCGGGGGCGGGAGCGGTGCCAGAGGCGAGGGCGGGTTCAGGGGCTGGGCCGGGAGCGGGCTCGGGGACTGGGCCAGAAGCGGGCTCGGGGACTGGGCCAGGAGCAGGCTCGGGGGCTCGGCCAGGAGCAGGCTCGGGGGCTCGGCCAGGAGCAGGCTCGGGGGCTCGGCCAGGAGCAGGCTCGGGGGCTCGGCCAGGAGCGGGCTCGGGGACTGGGCCGGAGTCGCCGCCGGGCGTACGGCCGTCGGTGGCGGACGAGGGACCGTCACCGGGAGAATGGCCGGAAACGGGCCAGGAGCCGTCGGCGGTCGAGAAGCCGGGCACAGGCGAGGCATCGGGCGCAGGCGAGGAATCGGCGGCCGCGGAGGGCCGAACGGGCGTGGAAGACGGGGCGGTGGTAACGGGCGGGTCGGCCGCGGGCGACGGACCCGCAGGGGGCGACGGGGGCGCAGCGGGCGAGTGGCCGTAGACGGGCGAGTGGCCGGAAGGCGGCGTCTGGCGGGTCATCCCTCGACCGCCCGGATCGCGTCCCGGTAGGCCCGGGCCGCCGCTCTCAGGGCCGCCTCCGGGTCCGTGCCCTCGGCCTCGGCGCGGGTCGCGAGGGCCAGGAGTTCGTAGCCGATGCCCTCGCCGGAGGGCGGCGCGACGGGCAGGCCCGCGGTGCGGACGCGGGAGGCGAGCTTGGCGGCGAGAGCGAGACCGGGCTGGCCGAGGGGGACGCCCTCGGTGACCGAGGTGCGCCGCTTCTCTGCGGCCTTGGTGCGCAGCCAGTGTTCTCGGACCTCTTCGGGGGTGGAGGCCGTCTCGTCGCCGAAGACGTGGGGGTGGCGGTGGATCAGTTTGGCGACGATGGTGCCGGCCACGTCGTCGACGTCGAACGGGGCGTCGGGGTCCTCCTCCGCGATGCGGGCGTGGAAGACGACCTGGAGGAGCACGTCGCCCAGTTCCTCGCGCAGTTCCTCGCGGTCGCCGTCCTCGATGGCCTCGACGAGTTCGTACGCCTCCTCGATGGCGTACTTGGCCAGTCCCTTGTGGGTGCGCTGGGACGACCAGGGGCATTCGAGACGGATGCGGTCCATGACCTGGACGAGGTCGAGGAGGCGGGCGCCCGGCAGGTCGTAGGAGGCGGGGAGCAGTTCGAGGTCGGGCATGGGGACGCGGCCGGAGCCGGCGAGGCGGGCCAGTCCGTCGGTGAGCGCGGGGTCGCCGTCGCCGGTCGCGACGACCACCGCCGTGCGGCCGCCGGCGCAGGCGTCGACCAGTTCCTCGGCGGTCGGGGCCGCCTCGTCGACCCGTATGCCCGCCTCGCGCAGGTACGGCAGCTGCGGGTGGGCGCCGTCGGCGCACAGGACGCGGTCGGCGGTGCGCAGCGCCTGCCAGGCGGGCCAGGACAGCAGGCCGGGGGCGACGCGGTGGCTGGTGGTGAGCAGGACGATGCGGCCCTGGTCGGGGGCGGTCGGGTCGGCGGTGGTTGCGTTCACTCTTCGAACCTAACGCACGCCGCCGACCGGCCTCCCGAGTTGTCCACAGGGGCGGTATGACCATATGTGGGGCCAGCGAGGGACCGGCGGAGGAACCGCCAGAGGGACCGCCAGAAGGACCGCCAGAGCGCTGACGGCGAGACCGTCGGCGGACCCGCCGAAGCGGCTACGCCGGCTGCTGCTCGCCCGCCGCCCCGACCTCGCGCAGCCACGGCGCCTCGGTGTCGACGCGGCTGCTCTTCTCGACGTCCCAGGCGCCGTAGCGCGGGTTGAGGTCGACGTCGAGCTTCTTGGAGGCGTCGGACAGGGCCTGCCAGAACTCCGGCCGGCTGGTGTCGGTGCCGAGGCTCTGGGCGAGCTTCTGGGCCTCCAGCTGGACCCGGAGGTTGTCGTCGAGACGCTCGGGCGGGACGCCGTACTGCTGGAGCCAGACCGTCTCCAGCTGTTCGGGGCCGCCCGCCTGCTGCTCCAGACCGCCCCGCATGTCCTGCACTTCCTTGCGGGTGACGCTCACGCCGGCGTCCTGGGCGGCGCGGTGCAGGACCCGGTCGAGGACCATGCCGTGCAGGGTGTCGCGGGTGAGGGTGCCGGTCCTGGCGACGACCTGCTGGTACTGGGTGTCGTCCGGGACGGCGGCGCGCTGGGCCTCGCGCACCTCGTCGACGCGGTTCTCAAGTTGGGCGACGGTGATCCGCTGGTCGCCGACGACGGCCGCGGCGCCCGGATGCGCGTCGTTGCCGCAGGCGGTGAGCAGGGGTGCCGCTGCGGCGATCGCGGCGGTGAGGAGAAGCGCGGAGCGACGGCGGCTGCGGCGGTGCAAGGGAACCTCCCGTTTGGAGATTGTGCGACGGTGCACAAAGTCTTGCGATGATCGATGTTAGGCAGTGGCCCGGCTCTGGCCAACCCATTGGACCAACGATTCATCAGGACTTCGGGCACCGCCTCGCCCCCGCCCGCACCGGCGGTCGTCAGCCGCGCATCTGGCCGAGCCACTGGAGGGTGCGCCGGATCTCGGCCGCGAGCGGGTGGCCGGGGCCGTGGACGTGCTCCACGTCGTGCAGCAGCCGGGCCAGCGTGTCGTGGGCGGCGGCGCGGTCGCCGAGGGCGAGAAGCAGGTGGCCCATGCGGCGGCGGACGTCGTGGGCGAGGTCGGGGTCCCCGGCGACGTACTGGTTCTCGTAGTACGGCAGCAGCACGCGGTACTCGGCGAGGGCGGCGGCCGGTTCGCCTAGCTGTTCCAGGCACTGGGCGGCGTCGTAGCGGTGCCGCAGCGACTGCGGGTCGGCCTGACCGGCCTCGGCGGCGCGTTCGTCGGCGAGGCGGCGCAGTTCGGGCAGAGCGCGCCGGTACTGGCCGTCGTCCATGAGGGTCGCCGCGTACTGCTTGCGCAGGGTGCGCACGACCGGGGAGCGTTCGCCGTGCTGTTCGGCGGCGGTGGGCAGGATCGCGCCGAGGATGTCGACGGCCTGGGTGATGCGGCCCTCGCCGAGCAGACGCTTGACGTCGTCGACGGCGCGGGCGACGTCCGGCTTGCCCGCCTCGGCCGCGGGCGGCACCGGGGCCGGCTGCGGCGCGGGGGTGAGCGCGCGGTCCGGCCAGGGGGCGTGCGGGCGTACGAAGGGGCGGGTGGGGTCGAGGGGACCGCCGGTGGGCACGCCGCGCGCGGGCAGGAGCAGCGCCAGGTGCTCGTAGACCTCCTGGGCGGAGGCGGGGCGGTGCTGCGGGTCCTTGGCGAGCAGGCGCAGGACCAGGGTTTCGAGCGATTCCGGAACCTCGGGGCGGATGCGGCGCACGGGCAGCGGGGGCTCGTACAGGTGCCGGTGCAGCACGCCGAGGGCCGTGGAGCCCGCGAACGGGACGTCGCCGCTGAGCAGTTCGTGCAGGAGCACGCCGAGCGCGTACAGGTCGGTGTACGGGCCGACGGCGCCGCCCATGGCCTGCTCGGGTGCCATGTAGGCGGGCGAGCCGATGGGGGTGCCGGTGTGGGTGAGGCGGGTGGTGTCGGCGTCCATCACGGAGGCGACGCCGAGGTCGAGGACGGTGACGGTGCCGTCCTGTCTGACCATCACATTGCGCGGTTTGAGGTCGCGGTGGACGATCGGCACGGCGTGCACGGCGCTCAGTACGGCGCACAGCTGGGCGGCGACCGCGACCGCCCACTGCCACGGGTAGGGCTCGTGCTCGGCGAGGTGGTCGGAGAGGTCGGCGCCGTCGACGTACTGCATGACGAGGAACAGCTCCTCGCCCTCGCTGCCCGCGTCGTGCACCGTGACCAGGCCGGGGTGGTCGACCTGTGCGGTGATCCGGCACTCGCGCACGAAGCGGCGGCGCAGTTCGTCGGCCTCCTGCCCGGCCACCTTGTCGGGGCGCAGCAGCTTCACCGCCACGCGCCGGTCGAGGCGCCGGTCGTAGGCCGTCCAGACCTGGCCCATGCCGCCCTGGCCGATGAGCGTGGACAGCTCGTAGCGGCCGGCGACGACGCGTCCTGCCGCCACGGTCACCTTCCGCCCTGGTGGTGGCCGCCCTGATGGTGGCCGCCCTGGCCGCGGCCGTCGTGGTTGCCGCCGTCGTGGTTGCCGCCGTCGTGGCCGCGCAGGTAGTCGCTGAGCTCGTCGAGTTCGGCGCGGACCTGGTCGATGCGGGCCGGGGCGGGGTGGTGCTGTGGCGGCGGGGCCTGGTACGGGGGGACCGGCGGGTGCACGGCGGCCGGGGCGTAGGGGTACGGGGGCTGCGGGTGCCCGTAGCCGGCCGTCGGGGGCAGGAAGACGGGGGCGGGCGGCCGCCGATGGTGGCTGATGTCCGCGTACAGGAAGTACCCGGCGCAGGCACAGGCGTTGAGCAGCAGGATGATCATGCCGGTGGTGCCGGCCGGGGTGCTGAAGTCGTCGGTGTCGTCGGTGGCCAGGAAGCAGAAGCTGACCACCAGGACGGCGGCGGACGCCGCGAAGGCCCACCAGTCGCGCGGCCGTCGGGTCACGATGGCCGCGTACAGGGTGGAGATCCAGGCGAGGAACCCGAGGCTCAGCAGGGGTAGGGCCACGAAGAAGACGCGCAGCAGGACCAGCACCGCGGTGGCGGGGCGGCGCGGCGGCGGTGGCGGCGCGTAGCCGGGGCCGAGCATGGCTTCTCCTGGAGACCTGACGAGACGGACGCGCACCGGGCGACGACCGGTGCGGAGTCGAGCGTATAGGCCGACACCGACAAGCGGCCCCGGGTTGTACCGAACCGTTGTCGTCCTGGTCACTCGGCCCGCGCGGGCCGGTCAGTCGGGAGCGACCGTGCCGTCCGTGAGCCCGTCGTACATGCCCCGCACCAACTGCTCCCCCAGGCGGCCCGCGAGCCGCAGCGCCCGCTCGAACTCGTCGAGGGCGCGGAAGCGGTCGCCGTAGCCGCGCTGGGCGTCGAGGGGGAGCCGGGGGAGCTGGAGGCGCCGTACGTCGAGGCGGGTGGCGGTGGAGGCGTAGCTGCTGGCCTGCCGGTGGTTGGCGGTGCCGCGCAGGAAGCCGGCGAGGAACCAGGGGTCGAGGGCGGCGGGGTCGGGGCGCAGGAGTACGAGGTTGCGGCCCAGGGCGGCGCCGGCCGTGGCGTCGTCGATCACGCGCGCGACGGATCCGCCGCCGAGGACGGGCACGACGACGTCGCCGGGTTCGGTCAGTACGGGTTCCTCGTCGCTTTCCTGGAGGGTGGCCGAGGGGCCGGTGCCGGCGAGTACGTCGTGGTCGGTGAGCAGGGGCACGCGCGCGTGGCCGCCGTTCGTGCCGGTGCGCAGCACGAGGGCGCCGCCGCGGGCGAGTTCGCCGACGGTGGTGAGCGGCCGGCGGGGCGCGGCGCGTCCGGTGCCGGGGGCCGCGGGGGCGAGGTCCGCGGTCAGGCGCAGGGTCTCGTCCAGGCGCTCGCGCACGTCCGTGAGCCGTGCGGTGTCTCCGGTGGCGGTGGGGGGCGGCAGGTGGCGGGCGGGGGCGAGGTCGACGTCGTCGTCGAGGAGTTCGATGACGGGCAGGGAGCGGGCCAGTCCCGGCCGTTCGTCGAGCCGGCCGGTGCGGTCGAAGTCGCGCCAGGCGTCGAGCACGGCGTCCCGCACGGACCGCCAGTCCGGACCGCCGCGGCCTTCCCCGGCGAACTGCCCCGCGTCCGCGAGCAGTACCTCGGGCTGCGCGGGCGCCTTCTCGGGCCGGCGCAGCATCCACAGGTGCAGGGGGATGTTGTACGGGGGTGCCGCGCCGACCGGCAGGGCGATCACGGCGCGCAGGGCGCCCCGGCGCAGCAGGTCGGCGCGGATGCGTCGGCCGGAGCGGCGGGAGGCCGCGGCGGGCGGCATGAGGACGACGACGGTGCCGCCGTCCCGGACGCGGGCCAGGGCGTGCTGCACCCAGGCCAGTTCGGACTCGGTGCGGGCCGGGAAGCCGTACTCCCAGCGGGGGTCGTAGGCGAGTTCGTCGTGGCCCCAGTTGCGTTCGTTGAACGGCGGGTGGCACAGCGCGGCGTCGGCGCGCAGGCCGGTCCGGACGTCGGCGCGCAGGCTGTCGCCGTCGGCGACCCGCACGGCGGCGTCCGTGCTCAGGGCGAGGCGCAGCGCGGCCAGGGCGGCCAGGGCGGGGTCGTTGTCCTGGCCGTACAGCTCCTGCCCGGGGCGGGTCGTGGCGGCGGCGCGGAGCAGGGTTCCGGTGCCGCAGGCGGGGTCGAACACCGTGCGGGCGGGGCCCGCGAGTTCGGCCATCAGCTCGGCGAGGGGATCCGGGGTGAGCGTGTAGTGCCGCGGGTTGGCGTCGAGGTGTCGGCCGAGCAGGAACTCGTACGTCTTGCGCGCGCCCGGCCCGGCGGCGAGTTCGGCGGTGCCGCGCAGGAGCGGGACGGAGGGGAGCAGCCGGGGGCCGATCGGGGTGGCGACGGTGCGCTCGGGGCCCGTGCCGAGGCGGGCGTCGAGTACCTGGTCGAGGGCGGCGGGCAGCATGGCGGCGAGGCGTTCGTCGGAGCCCGCGCTCGCTTCCAGCCAGAGGGTCGGGCGGTCGTGGATGAGCAGGAGGACGCAGCCGGCGTGCACCAGGGCGGTGACCGGGCCCTCGGGGTGGCCGGCCAGGTGCTGCCAGACGCGTTCGCGCGGGGGGACCTCGGCGAGCTTGCCCTGGGCGCGCAGCCACGACTCGACGTCGGCGAGGGAGAAGGACGGGCTGGTCTCGGTGCCGCCGACCGGCTTGGGGAAGTCCGCGTGCCGGCGGCGCCAGTTGCTGACGGCGGCCCGGCCGACGCCGGCGAGCCGCGCGATACCGGCGGCGGTCACCTCTGTCCCGTTGTCCTGCACGGTCGAGCCCCCTCGTCCTGGTGTGTGGCGTCGATCCTACCGACGAACACACGCCAACCCCGATTCACGTCGTGTACAGCCACTCCCACGTGAACCGTGTTGACTCGATTCACAAGCTCTGGTCTTATTGACCCAGCGAAACACCCCATGCCGAGCCGCCACGGTTTACGGCCTGGACGTTCCGTTTCGCCGATCTGCTGTCTTTGGGGAGAGGACTGACGTCATGGGCATGAAGACCAAGATCGCGCTGGGTGCTGTGGTGGGGATCGCCGTCATCGGCGCGCTGTCGGCCAACTCGGACGGCGGGGACGGCGACGCCAAGAGCGACAGCCGGACCTCCGCCGCCTCGGGCGAGCAGTCCGGCGGCGCGAAGTCGGACGGCGCGACGTCGGACGGCGCCGAGTCCGGCGGTGCGTCCGAGGCGAAGCCCGCCGAGGACAAGGCGGCCGAGAAGGGCTCGCAGGCCGACCGGTTCAAGGCCTTCGTGCAGAAGAACGGCACGGCCACGGAGAAGCAGGCCGTCTCCCACGTCACCAAGGTCCAGGGTGCGGAGGAGCAGAACGACATCCTGGACACCGCCGACGTCTACACCGACTTCACCGGTGGCATCATGGGCGAGGGCACGGGTTCGGCGAAGCTGATCGCCTCGGCGTTCGCCGACTGGAAGGACAGCGACAACGGTCTCGTCACCGTCTACGACGCCGAGGGCGAGATCCTCGGCAACGGCGAGTTCTGAGCCACGGCGCCGTCAGCACCGGCCCGCACCCCGGTACTTCGGTTCCCTTCCGCACCCCGTCGTGTTCGGTTCCCGCCCGGCGCCACGCCCACGGCTCACCGCCGCACCGGTCTCCGCCGGGCGGGGCGGCACCGGGCGGCCTTCGAGTACCCCCGGTCGGCGAGCGCCGATCAGCCGCTAGACCGACCGCGCCGCCGAACCACCGACCGTCCACCGACCCGTCCACCGGCCGATCGAACGATCGACCCAACCACCCACCATCCACCACCCACCACCCACCGCTTCATCGTTCACGGAAACCTGGGGAATCCCACCATGCGTCGCTCCAACCGCGGCACCGCGCTCACCGCTCTCCTCATCGCCGCGGCCACCGTCGGCCTCACCGGCTGTCAGTCCGGTCAGGACGGGGACGGCGACGCCGGCACCTCCAAAACCTCCGCCTCCGCCTCCGCTCCTGCCTCCGCGTCCGCGTCCGCGTCCAAGGCCGCCGCCGCGGAACCGTTCGCCGGGCTGACCGGCAAGGAGATCGCCGACCGGGCCGTCGAGGCCACCTCCGGCGCACGTTCGCTGCGGATCGCGGGCGACGTCTCCGACGACGAGAGCGGCGGCACCATCCGGATCGACATGGCCATGGACCGGCAGGGCGAGTGCGCCGGCACGATGAGCCTGGACGGACAGGGCGAGGCCGAGCTGATCAAGACCGGGGACACGCTGTACATGAAGTACGACGAACGGTTCCTGCGGGCGCAGAGCGAGGGCGAGCCCGCGGCCGAGACCGACGCGGCCGTGGACATGCTGGCCGGGCGGTGGACCAGGATGGCCGCCACCGGCCAGGACGCGAAGGACATGGCGGCCTTCTGCGACCTGGACGGCATGCTGGGCGACGCGGAGGGCGCCGGGCAGGACGTGACGCGCGGCGAGCGGACCGACGTCGACGGCAGGCCCGCGCTCCTCCTGCACGAGAAGGACGGCGCGGACCGCAACACGCTGTACGTCGCCACCGAGGGCAAGCCGTACCTGCTGCGCTTCGACAGCGAGTCCGAGAAGGACCCCGGCACCATCACCTTCAGCGCGTACGACGAGCCGGTCGCCGCCAAGGCGCCCACCGGGGATGTCCTCGACCTGGACGCACTGGGCGGCTGAGCGGCCGCCCGGCACCGACCGACCGGGGGCGCGTGCGGCGGCGTACGGCGTCGGCGCCGGTTCAGCCGCCGCACTGGCGCAGCATCGCCTCCCGGTCCGGTGCGGTCACCGCCAACTCGTACTTGACCGCGACCTGGGCGAACCGGACGGCGTACGCGCACCGGATCGACTTGTCGGGCGGCAGCCAGGAGGCCGGGCCGGAGTCGCGCTTGGCGGAGTTGGCGCGGCCCTCGACGGGGAGCAGGTTGAGCGGGTCGTTGGCCAGTTGCTCGCGCTTGCTCTCGGGCCACCGCGAGGAGCCCATCTGCCAGCTGTACGACAGCGGCACGACGTGGTCGATCTGGACCTCGCTCGCCTTCTGCTTGCGCCAGTCGATGGTCGTCCCGGTGTACGGGTCGTCCAGCGTCATGGCGACGACCACGCAGTCGGAACCGGAGCGGAAACGCACCTTCTGCCCGTCGCGTTTGAGCAGGTCGTTCCGCGTGTCACAGCCGTTGCGGGCGAACGGGACGCCGTCGGCGGTGTCCATCCAGGCGTAGCCGAACTCGTCCCGGTCGTACCCCGTCTTGGGGCCGCGGCCCTTGGTCTTCAGACCGTCGATGAGTTCGCGGGCGCTCGCCTCGTGGGCGCCGCCGGTGAGCGGTGCGAGACCCGGGTCGGTTCCGTCCGGGTTGTCCAGCGGGCTGACGGCGTGGCCCGCGGCCGGGGCCTCGGCGCCGCCTCGCGCGGCGGAGGCCCCGTCGTCGTCCATGCCCTCGCACCCCGTGACCAGGGCCAGAGTCAGGACCGCACCCGCGGCCCACCCGGTACGGATCCTGCTGTGCCGCCTCATGCGCGCCCCTCCCCTTGCTGTTCAGGACCACGGTAGCGAGGCAGAGGTTCGGGCCATAGAGGGCCTCAGTGGGCGCAGCGGGCATATCCGGCGTACGGTCGGAGGTGAGTCACGTCTCGGAAGGAGCGCCGCATGGGCTTCCTCGACAAGATGAAGAGCATGGCAGGCAAGGACAAGGACCGTTCCCGGAAGATGTCCGACGCCGCCGAACGCCAGGTCAACCAGAGGACCGGCGGCAAGTACGAGAAGCAGGTCGACGCCGCACAGCAGCAGGCCGAGGGCAAGCTCGGCTTCGGGCGCGACCGGGGCGGCGACCGGCCGGACCAGCCATAGGACCGACCGCAGAGAACGCTCTCTCCCGCCACACACTCCCCACCACTCATCCCACACACGTCGAAGCCGTCCGCGGACCTGTTCCGCGGACGGCTTCTTCGACGGGCAAACGCGGCCGGGATCGCGCTCAGGGCTGCGGTCCCCGGCCGGTCGCCGAGGGCTACGACCCGAGGATCGAGGTCAGGAACTCGCCCACCCAGCCGAGCAGTTCCCGCCCGACCAGCGGCTTGCCGCCCACCTTCGCGGTCTTCGGGCGCGGTACGAGCACCTGGTGCGTGCCCGCCTTGATGACGCTCCCGGGGTAGAGCCGCTTGAGCCTCAGCTCCTGGGACTCGCGCAACTCCACGGGCGCGAAGCGGATGTTGTTGCCTTGGAGCACGATCTCGCCGACGGCGCACGCCCGCGCGAGCATACGCAGCCCCGCGACCAGCAGCAGGTTCTCCACCGGCTCCGGCAGTTTGCCGTAGCGGTCGACGAGTTCCTCCCGTACGGCCTTGACGTCCTCCTCGCTGTTCGCGGAGGCGATGGACCGGTACGCCTGGAGGCGCAGCCGCTCGCCGGGGGCGTAGTCGTGCGGGACGTGCGCGTCCACGGGCAGCTCGATCTTGACCTCGAGCGGCGGCTCCTCCTCGACACCGCCCTCCAGGGAGGCCCGGTAGTCGGCGACGGCCTCGCCGACCATCCGTACGTACAGGTCGAAGCCGACGCCCGCGATGTGGCCGGACTGCTCGCCGCCGAGGAGGTTGCCCGCGCCGCGGATCTCCAGGTCCTTCATCGCCACGTACATGCCCGCGCCCATCTCGGTGTGCTGGGCGATGGTGGCGAGCCGCTCGTGCGCGGTCTCCGTCAGGGGCTTCTCCGGCGGGTAGAGGAAGTACGCGTAGCCGCGCTCCCGGCCCCGGCCGACGCGGCCGCGCAGCTGGTGGAGCTGGCTGAGGCCGAAGTTGTCGCCGCGTTCGACGATGAGGGTGTTGGCGTTGGAGATGTCGATGCCGGACTCGACGATCGTCGTCGACACCAGTACGTCGTACCGCTTCTCCCAGAAGTCGACGACGACCTGCTCCAGGGCCTGCTCCGACATCTGGCCGTGGGCGGTGGCGATGCGCGCCTCGGGGACGATCTCGCGGAGCCTGGCCGCCGCGCGGTCGATGGACTCGACGCGGTTGTGGATGTAGAAGACCTGCCCCTCGCGCAGCAGCTCGCGGCGGATCGCGGCGCCGATCTGCTTGTGCTCGTAGGGGCCGACGAAGGTCAGCACCGGGTGGCGCTCCTCCGGCGGGGTGGTGATCGTGGACATCTCGCGGATGCCGGTGACCGCCATCTCCAGGGTGCGCGGGATGGGGGTCGCGGACATGGTCAGCACGTCGACGTTGGCGCGCAGCTTCTTCAGCTGCTCCTTGTGCTCGACGCCGAAGCGCTGCTCCTCGTCGACGATGACCAGGCCCAGGTCCTTGAACCTGGTCTCGGAGGAGAAGAGGCGGTGGGTGCCGATGACGATGTCCACGGAGCCCTCGCGCAGGCCCTCCAGGGTCGCCTTGGACTCGGTGTCGGTCTGGAAGCGGGAGAGCGCCTTGACGCTGACCGGGAACTGGGCGTAGCGCTCGCTGAACGTCCCGAAGTGCTGCTGCACCAGGAGCGTCGTCGGCACGAGTACGGCGACCTGCTTGCCGTCCTGGACGGCCTTGAAGGCGGCGCGGACCGCGATCTCGGTCTTGCCGTAGCCGACGTCGCCGCAGATCAGGCGGTCCATCGGGACCGTCTTCTCCATGTCGTCCTTGACCTCGGCGATGGTGGTGAGCTGGTCGGGGGTCTCCGCGTAGGGGAAGGCGTCCTCCAGCTCGCGCTGCCAGGGGGTGTCGGCGCCGAACGCGTGACCGGGTGCCGCCATCCGCGCGCTGTAGAGCTTGATCAGGTCGGCGGCGATCTCCTTGACCGCCTTCTTCGCGCGGGCCTTGGTCTTGGTCCAGTCGGCGCCACCGAGCCGGTGCAGGGTGGGGGCCTCGCCGCCGACGTACTTGGTGATCTGCTCCAGCTGGTCGGTGGGGATGTACAGCCGGTCGCCGGGCTGCCCGCGCTTGGCGGGGGCGTACTCCACGACCAGGTACTCGCGGGTGGCGCCCTGGACGGTGCGCTGCACCATCTCGATGTAGCGGCCGACGCCGTGCTGTTCGTGGACGATGTAGTCGCCCGCCTCCAGGGTGAGCGGGTCGATGGTCTTGCGGCGCCGGGCCGGCATCCGCGCGCCTTCGCGGCCGGCGGCCTTCTGCCCGGTCAGGTCGGTCTCGGTGAGCACGGCCAGCTTGAGGGCCTGGTCGACGAAGCCGTGGTCGATCGAGCCGCAGGAGACGTGCACGACGGAGGGGCTGAGGGTGCCGAGGTCCTGGTCGAGGCGGGCGGCGATGCCCTCGCCGCCGAGGACCTCGACGGTGCGGGAGGCGGGGCCGTGGCCCTCGGTGAGGTAGACCGCGCGCCAGCCGTCGGCGAGCCAGCCCTTGGTGTCGGCCAGTGCCTTGGCGGTGTCGCCTCGGTAGGTCTCGGGGGCGTGCATGCCGAGCTTGAGGGTGTCGGCCTCCTCGAACGCGTCGTCGGCGGCGAAGGGCGACACCGACCACCACATCATGTCCAGCTCGCGGGCCCGCTCGCGGACGTCCGCGATGGACCACAGGGAGGCCGCGTTCACGTCGATCGGCGCCTCGCCCCCGCCCGCGGTGGCCGCCCAGGACGCCTGGAGGAACTCCTGCGAGGTCGCCACCAGGTCGGCGGCCCGGGTGCGGACCCGCTCGGGGTCGCAGACCAGGGACATCGAGCCCTTGGGCAGCACGTCGAGGAGCAGTTCCATGTCGTCGACGAGGACCGGGGCGAGGGACTCCATGCCCTCGACGGCGATGCCCTCGGCGATCTTGCCGAGCAGTTCGCCCAGCTCGGGGTGGTCCTCGGCGAGGGCGGCGGCCCGCTCGCGCACATCCGCCGTCAGCAGCAGCTCACGGCAGGGCGGGGCCCACACCCCGTGCTCGGCGACCTCCAGGGAGCGCTGGTCGGCGACCTTGAAGTAACGGATCTCCTCGACGTCGTCGCCCCAGAACTCGACGCGCAGCGGGTGCTCCTCGGTCGGCGGGAACACGTCCAGGATGCCGCCGCGCACGGCGAACTCGCCGCGCTTCTCCACCAGCTCCACGCGGGCGTACGCCGCTGCCGCCAGGGCTTGGACGATCTCCTCCAGGTCGGCGCCCTGCCCGGTGCGCAGGGCGACCGGCTCCAGGTCGCCCAGGCCCTTGACCTGGGGCTGGAGCACGGAGCGTACGGGGGCGACGACGACGGAGACCGGGCCGGTCTCGGGGTCGTCGGGCCGGGGGTGAGCCAGGCGCCGCAGGACGGCCAGGCGGCGGCCGACGGTGTCGCTGCGCGGGCTGAGCCGCTCGTGCGGGAGGGTCTCCCACGAGGGATACTCCACGACGCCCTCGGGCGGCAGCAGTGAGCGCAGCGCCGCGGCCAGGTCCTCCGCCTCGCGTCCCGTCGCCGTCACCGCCAGGACGGTGCGGCCCGTCTCGCGGGCCAGGGCGGCGATCGCGAAGGGGCGGGCGGCGGGCGGACCGACCAGGTCGACGTGCATGCGGTTGCCGTCTGCGGCCGCCGAGATCGCTTCCGCGAGGGCGGTGTCCTTGACGACGGCGTCGAGCAGACCGTGCAGGCTCATTCGGGGCGCTTTCCGTGCGGGGGTGTACAACACGACGGGCCCGACGCGCGCTGCGGGCCGGGGTGTCTCCAGCGTACGTCGGTCCGCTCGGGTGCGTCGGGGGCTGTGGACGACTCCGGATGTGTGGTGGCCGGCGCCGCGGCGGCCGTACCAGGCCCGTGCGCGCCCGGCGCCGGACTCGGTGGGGCGAGAAGTTCCCACAAAAGAAGCCCGGCGCCTCCGCCCCCCTGGGACGTCGGCGCCGGGCTCTCCCCCGCAACCCCCGTGTGCGGTGGCCGTAGGGACGGGTGCTACTCCGTCGCGATGGCGTTCAGGACGTTCATGCGGCCCGCCCGGAAGGCCGGGACCAGGGCGGCGAAGAGGCCCACGAAGGCCGAGCCGATGAAGACGCCGATGATCGTCGGCCAGGGGATGTCCAGGACGTTCAGCCCCTCCAGGGCGAGCAGCTTCTGCGCGGTGGCTCCCCAGCCCAGGCCCAGACCGAGGCCGAGCAGAGCGCCGAAGAGGGCGATGACCACGGACTCCATGCGGATCATGCGGCGCAGCTGGCGGCGGGAGAGGCCGATGGCCCGCATCAGGCCGATCTCGCGGGTCCGCTCGACCACCGACAGCGCCAGGGTGTTCACCACTCCGAGGACGGCGACGATGATCGCCAGGGCGAGCAGGCCGTAGACCATGTTCAGCAGCTGGCCGATCTGGTCCTTCAGCTCCTGCTTGTAGTCGGTCTGGTCGGCCACCTGGTACTGCGGGTAGGCGTCCATCGACTTCTTCAGCGCGGTGTACGCCTGGTCGGACTGGCCGTCCTTCGCCTTGGCGAACATGATCGTGTTCGGCGGGACGTTCTCGGCGGGCAGGTACTTCCGCATCGTCTCGATGCTGATGTACCGGGCGCCCTGGTCGATGGCCACGTCGTCGCTGGTGATCGCGGCGACCTGGAGCTTGGCGGTCTCGCCGCCCTTGAAGGCGACGGAGACGGTGTCGCCGACGTGGACGCCGTGCTTCTCGGCGTAGTCCGAGCCGACCGACATGGCGTCGGTGCCGTAGGCGGCGGAGAGCTTGCCCTCCGTCGTCGCGCGGCGCACGTCCTCGGCGTAGGTGGGGTCGGCGGCCGTGACGCCGTCGTCGTCCGTCTTGCCGTCGGGCGAGGTCAGCGTGGCGTCGAGGACCTTGTAGCGGGTGACGTGCTCCAGGCCGGGCGTGTCCTGCATGGCCTTCTCGGCCTGCGGCACGATCCGCTGGTTGCCCTGGACGATGAAGTCCGCGCCGACCGTCTTGTCCAGCTCGCTGGTGGCGGAGGCGACCATGGAGGAGCCGACGACGGACAGGCAGGCCACCAGCGCGAGGCCGATCATCAGGGCGGCACCGGTGGCGCCGGTGCGGCGCGGGTTGCGCAGGGCGTTGCGCTCGGCGAGGCGGCCCACGGGACCGAAGGCCCGCAGCAGCACGGCGCTGATCACCCGCACCACGAACCCGGCCAGCAGCGGCCCGATGACGACGAACCCGATGAGGGAGAACACGATGCCCGCGCCGAGCATCAGCGAACCGTCGCTCGCCTTGTCGGCGGAGGCGGCCGTGAGCAGTGCGGCCGCGCCGGCGCCGGTGAGGACCAGGCCGATCAGGCCGCGGATCCAGCCGGCCTTGCCGTCGGCCGGTGTGCCCGCGTCACGCAGGGCGGCCATCGGGGAGACCTTGCCGGCGCGGCGGGCCGGCAGGTAGGCGGCCAGGACGGTGACCACGACCCCGAGGACCAGGCCGATCACGGGGGTGGCGGTCTTGATGGTCAGGTCGTCGGTGGACAGGTTCATGCCCGCCGCCGACATCAGCTTCATCAGCCCGATGGCGATGCCGACACCGGCCGCGACGCCGAGGACGGAACCGACGATGCCGAGGAGGAGCGCCTCGACCAGCACCGAGCGGTTGACCTGCCGGCGGGACGAGCCGATGGCCCGCATCAGGCCGATCTCCCGGGTGCGCTGGGCGACCAGCATGGAGAAGGTGTTGATGATCAGGAAGATGCCGACCAGGAACGCGATCCCGGCGAAGCCGAGCATGGCGTACTTGATGACGTCCATGAACTCGCCGACGTCCGCGCGGCCTTCGTCGGACGCCTCCTTCGCCGTCTGGACCTTGTACGCGCCCGCGCCGAGGGTCCCGGCCACGTTCTGCTTGAGCTGGGCGTCGGTGACGCCGGACGCTGCCGTGACGTTGACCTGGCTGAACCGGTCGGGGCCGCCGAGCAGTTGGCGCTGCGCGGTGGGGGTGTCGAAGTAGAGGACCGCGGCACCGGGGTTGGTGACGGTGAAGGAGGCGATGCCGACGATCCGCGCCTTGAAGTCGCCGGTCTGCGCGATGGTGCGCAGCTCGTCGCCGATCTTCAGGTCGTGCTTGTCGGCGGTGTCGGAGTCGACCATCGTCTCGGTCGGGCCGCGCGGGGCGTGTCCGGAGGTGATCTCCATGGACCGCAGGTCGTTCTTGGTCCAGTTCCCGGCGAGGGTCGGGGCGCCACTGGTGGCGCCGACGTTGTCGTTGTCGGCGTCGACGACGGTCACGTTCATCGAGACGACCGCGCCCTCGGCCGACTCCACGCCCTCGGCCGAGCGGATCTTCTCCAGGGTGGACGCCGGCAGCGACTCGGGCACCCCGCTCTGCGGCGCGTTCTCCGCCTCGGCGTCCTTCGGGGCGACCGTCACGTCCGAGGAGGTCACGGCGAAGAGCTTGTCGAAGGTGGTGTTCATCGTGTCGGTGAACACCAGGGTGCCGCACACGAACGCCACCGACAGCAGCACCGCCACCGCCGAGAGCGCCATGCGGCCCTTGTGCGCGAGGAAGTTGCGCATCGAGGTCTTCACGACGGTCATGACGTGCGCCCCCGGGCGTCGAAGTCCTTCATGCGGTCGAGCACGGCCTCCGCGGTCGGCTGGTGCATCTCGTCCACGATCCGGCCGTCGGCGAGGTACAGCACCCGGTCCGCGTAGCTGGCGGCCACCGGGTCGTGGGTGACCATCACGATGGTCTGGCCCAGTTCGGTGACCGACTGGCGCAGGAAGCCGAGGACTTCGGCACCGGCGCGCGAGTCGAGGTTTCCGGTCGGCTCGTCACCGAAGATGATCTCGGGCCGGGCAGCCAGGGCACGCGCCACCGCGACGCGCTGCTGCTGGCCGCCGGAGAGCTGGGTGGGCCGGTGCTTGAGCCGCCCGGCCAGGCCCACGGTCTCCACGACCCGGTCCAGCCACGCGCGGTCGTACTTGCGGCCGGCGATGTCCATGGGCAGCGTGATGTTCTCGATCGCGTTGAGCGTCGGGAGCAGGTTGAACGCCTGGAAGATGAAACCGATCCGGTCCCGGCGCAGCTGGGTGAGCCTCTTGTCCTTCAGGCCGGTGATCTCGGTCTCGTCGAGGTATATCTGCCCGCTGGTGACGGTGTCCAGGCCGGCCAGGCAGTGCATCAGCGTGGACTTGCCGGACCCCGACGGGCCCATGATCGCGGTGAACCTGCCCCGGGCGATGTCCACGTCCACGTGGTCGAGGGCGACCACCCGGGTCTCGCCCGAACCGTACGCCTTCACGACCTGCCGTGCTCGCGCGGCAACGGCCGTACGCCCTCCAGTGCTCCCGTGCGTGGGAATACTTACGGCCGATGTCATGTCAAGTCTCCTATGTCGGTCATCGAGTGAGCTGCCGGTGCCGCGGTCGTCGTGTGTGAGGGCCGCCGTGCGGGCGCCGTGCCGCTGCCTCGAAGAGTCTCTCCGGAAGCGGGGGTCGACCGCGCTGGTGTTCAGCGCAGTCTTCTACTGAGGAAAACCCCACCCCCGCGGGTCCGGTTCACCGCCCCCCAGCGGCGTAAAGCCAGACTAAGGACGACAGGGGGTCCGTCTCGTCCTCCGTCGGTACGAACCCTCCCCGAGCCGTAGTACGGAGGTACCCCTAGGGGCAGCCCACCCTGAGGTGGAGTGCTCCTAGGGGTACGTCCTCCTCCCGAGGGTGCACCCACCCTCCACCCACCGCCCCGCCGACTCCCCCGCCGCCACCCCGCTCCTACCGCACTCCTACTCCACCGCACGCCCCGTCAGCGAACTGAGGTTGCTGCGCACGGAGGCCATGTGGGCCTGGACCTCGTCCCAGCGCTCCCCGTGCTCGCGCAGCACTCGTTCGGTCTCGCGGGCGATCCCCTCCTGCCGCGCCCGGGCCCCGGCGACCACCTCGGCCGCCCGGGTGCGGGCCTCCTCCTGCCGCCGCCCGGCCGCCTCCCGGGCGTCGGCCAGGTCCCGCTCCGCCTCCCGCACCGCCTGCTCGGCACGCGCCACCGACTCCGCGTGACCGGCATCCAGCGCCCGCGCGCCCTCCTCCTCGGCCCGCTCGACGGCGGCCAGCCGTTCGGCGTGCTCCCGCTCCTGATCGGCGAGCATCGCGTCGGTGCGCCGACGCGTCTCGCGCAGCGCGGACAGCGCCTCGGCCCGCCCCGCCTTCACCTCGCGCCGCGCCCCGACCCGCACCTCGTCGGCCTCCGCGCGCGCCCCTAGCAGCCGCTGCCGGGCCCGCTCGTCGGCCTCGGCCCGTACGGCGTCGGCGTACTCCCGGGCCGCCTCCAGCACACCGGCCGCGTACGCCCGCGCGTCCTCGGCCCTCTCCTGCCCGGCACCGCGCGCCCGCTCACGCACGGCCCCGGCCTCCTCCCGGCCGAGTCGGAACAGGCAGCGGGCGCGCTCTCCCAGCGCCTCGTAGTCCTGCGCGGTGAGCTGGGCGACCACCTCCTCCAGGTCCCCCAGGTCCTCCTCCATCTCCCTGGCCAGCACGGTGAGCCGGGCGGCCCGTTCCCAGGCCGCGTCACGCTCCGCGGACAGGGCCTCGGCGTACTCCTCCACCTGCTCGGGACGGTAGCCGCGCTCGCGCCCGCGTACGGTCGCGAAGCCGTGGGGAGACGCGGACGCGCCGCTCATGGTCATCACACCCCTGTGGTGAACCTGCCGCACTGATGCCGCATCAATGCCGCACCGACGCCGCACTAAATGGACTTACCCGACTTTATGGATCGGGCGCGGGCCCTCATAACGCGACACACCGCACACAAAGGGCGGGGCCCGGCCGACACACACGTCGACCGGACCCCGCCCCTCGGGTACGTCAGCGGCGCGGGCGCCTCACAGCAGCCCGTCCCACATCTGCTCCAGCAGCACCGACCACCAGCTCTCCGGCGAGCCGAGCGCCGCCGGGTCCAGCGCCGCCAACTGCGCCTGGAAGTCCACCGTCCAGCGGCCCGCCTGCTCCTGGTTCAGACCGAACCTGAGCCGCCACATCCGCCCCAGCAGCGCCAGGCAGCGCGCGAACTCCGGCAGCCCGGTGTTCACGAACTGCGGCGGCACGGACGCACCGCCCGGACCCGCCTCCACCGGCACCGCCACGATGGCCGCCGTGCCGTACTGCACACAGATCGCCCGGCCGAAGTCACTGCCCACGACCAGGTACGACCCCGCGTCCGAGGCCGGCTGCACACCGCGCTCGGCCGCCAGCTCCGCCAGCGTCGGCACCGGACGCCCCGGCTGGGCCTGCGCCCAGAAGAAGGGCCCCATGTCCATCGGCAGCCCCGCGGCCACCAGCGTGTGCGCCACGATCGGCGGCACGCCCTGCCGGGACACCGCGGCCTGCTCGAACCGGAAGACCCCCGGACCGAACGCGCCGCCCAGCTCCTGCCCGATGGCCTCCGGCGGAACCGGCGGCGCCGGCTGCACCTGCGGCAGCGGAGCACGCACCGGCGCCGGACGCGCCGGACCGTCGGCCACCTGATGCAACTCGCCCTGGTGCGCCAGCAGTTGCTGCATGCCCTGCTGCCGGCTCGCGTGGTCCAGGCCGTACGGCGCGATCGAGGTGATCCGCGCCTGCGGCCACTGCTCCCGGATCATCCGCGCGCAGTACGCACCCGGCAGCTCGCACGACTCCAACTCGGTGTGCAGCTCGAGCACCTGGTCCGACGGCACGTTCATGGCCCGCAACTCGTGGAACATCTGCCACTCCGGGTGCGGCGTACCCGGCGCGGAACGCCGGATCAGCTGCTGCTCGGAGCCGTCCTGGGCGCGGTAGCGCAGCACGGCCTGGTAGCCCGGTCCGACGGTCGGCTGACCAGTGGGCTGGGGCGGATAGCCGTACGCCGGAGGCTGACCGGGCACGGGCTGCCCGCCGGGCGGCACCGCACCGGACGGCACGGGCTGTGCGGCACCCGGAACACCCGGAGCGCCCGGGGGCGGCGGAGGCGCACCGATACCGGCGGAACCGCCCACCGAGGGAGCGGCCAGCACGGTCTGCGCGTGGTGCACGGCACCGCCCGCACCCCCCGCGGAACCCTGCGGCCCGGAAGCACCCGGGACCCCGGGAGCGGCCGGAGGAGGCGGCGGCGCACCCGGCCCGGACGACGCCCCCGGCGGCACCCCGGGAGCACCCGGCGCAGCGGGGGCACCAGGAGGCCCGGGAGGACTGGGCGGACCGGGCGGGCCCGGCGGCTGCGGAGCCCCGCCGCCCGTGCGGCCCGGGTCGGCCAGCATCGTCGCCGCATGATGCACCCCACCCGGCGGCGTCCCACCCGGAGCACCCGGAGCACCCGGCGGAGGCGGAGGCGGCGTACCCGGCGCCCCCGGACCGGCCGGAGGCTGCGGCCCGGCGCCGGACGGAGGCGGCGTGCCCGGACCGGCCGGAGGCTGCGTGCCCGGACCGGCCGGAGGCTGCGGCCCGGCGCCGGACGGAGACGGCGTACCCGGCCCGCCCGACCCCTCCGGACCCAGCGGCGGCACCAACTGCGTCGGCACGTAACCCCCGCCGACGCGTCCGGCGCACCCGGCGCCGCAGGCCCCGACGGCGCGGGCGCACTCCCCGGACGCGCGCCCGGCACACCCGGGGCGCCCGGCGGAGGCGGCGTGGTCGCACCGCCACGACGCGGCGGAGGCGCCGCCTTGCTGGTCGCGGCGTCGGCGATGTCCCCGGCGTTCGGCGCGAGCGGCCGGGGCGGCGTGGCGGGCGCCACGGGACCGTCGGACGGCTGCGCCGGGGGCGGCGGCGTCCCCGGAGCGGCGGACGCGGGCGGCGTCTGCGGCACCCCGGGCCCGCCGGGCACGGACCGCGCGTCCGGATCGCCCACGGCCGGCGAGAGCGCCGTAGCCGGAAGTCCGCTGCCGCCCGACATCAGCGCCGTCTTGGCGTCCGACGTCGCCGAAGGCGGCGGCGTGTCGTCGTCGGCACCGCTCAACGGCGGCGCGAACACGGTCTGCGGCAACGGTACGGAGCGGTCCTCACCGGCGTCCGCGTTGGTGTCCGTCCCCGCCCAGGGCGTCGCCCCGGCAGGCGCACTCGGCGCACCGGACGCACCCGCGCCCGCCCCGGAGCCACCGGCGCTCTCACCGGCGGCCGGCCACCCCGCACCGCTCCCGGAGGCAGCGACAGGGGCAGGAGCGGAGGCAGAAGCAGAAGCCCCGGTCCCGACGCCACCGGCGTCCCCGGCACCCCCGGCCTCACCGCGACCCTCCCGGCCCTCCCGGTCCTCCCGGTCCTCCCGGTCCTCCCGGTCCTCCCGGTCCTCCCGCCGACGGTCCGGGATGCCGATCCTGTCCGCCGCCTCCTGCAACCACTCCGGCGGACTCAACAGGAACGACGTCTGGTTCAGATCCACCCGCGCCGCGGGCACCGCGGCCGGCACCTCCGCCTCGTCCGGACGGCCGTACTCCTCCTCGTACCGGCGGATCACCTCGCCCACCGGCAACGAGGGCCACAGCGTCGCCTCACCACTGTCCCGGGCGACCACCAGCCGCTGCCCGCCACCGTCCGAACGCGGACCGTCCGCACGGTCCTCGGCCCACATCACGAACCCCAGGCCGAACTCCCGCACCCGCACCTCGCGGTGCTGATACGCCGGCAGCTCGCCGTTGACCCACTCCTCCGCGCGCTCCTGCGCCTGCGCGAACGTCACCATCGTCAGCTCACTCCCCCGCCGAAGACACCGAAGCAGCAGAAGCCGCGGCCGTCACAGGCACCGCACGCGCGAAACCGCCGTCCACCATCAGGTTCGCCACCGTCTCCAGCTCGGGCGGCGACCCCGCCAGCCGCGACAGGAACGCGTCGAAATCCGCACCACAGGGCAGCAGCAGACGCTCCACCCGATCCGCCGGAGGCAACGACGGGTCCACGTCCCGCACATCGTCATAGGCGCAGAACCACACCGAACCGATCCGCTCGCCCTTCACCTTCACGGCGAGCAGACCACCCTGGACGAACGCGACACCCAGAAAGTCCTTGGTCAGATGGTCCCGCAGGCACTTGTTGACGTACACCAGATCATTGACCGCCGCCTCCTCACGCACCGTGAAGAACGGCTGGTCCACCAGCAGCCCCAACTCCGCGTCCAACGCCGTACCCACCGGCGCACAACCACCCGCCGCCTTCAGGAACGACCGGTACGCCCCCGGCAACCGGTACCCGAGATCCTCCTCGACCCCCTGCACCTGCTGCTCCGTGACCGCCACACCCGACTTGGGCAGACCGAAGTGCGCCGGACGCGTCTCCTGCAACGGCCGCGTCCCACGCTTGGCCTGGTCCACCGCCGCCGTCGCGATCCCACCGTGATGCCGCAGCAGCGCCTTCACCTCGACCGGGACCAGCTCCATCCGCCGCGACCCGGCCACGTGGTGCCACGTCCAGCCGTGCGGCGTCGCCACCGCCGGCACCGTGTCCCACAACTCGTGCCCCGACGCCGACAACGCCGCGTTCGCCGACACGTAGTCCGTCAGCCGCAACTCGTCGACCCCGAACCCCTCCGGCGGATCCGCGATCTCCGCGACCGCACGGGCGTACGGCGAGAAGACGGGGTAACCACCCTCGTCCACCCGTACCCCTCTCGGGTGACGGGCCGCCCGCACCGGATCCGGGAAATGCACGACCTGCCCGGCATAGGCCGCGTTCGGCGGCGCGGCCGCTTGCCCGAGCCGACCTGTCGTCATGGCGGTTGCCCCCTGCGGCGTCTGTCTGCTGTCTGCTGTGTCTTGCACTGTCCGGCCACCGCACGCAATCACGGTGCCGACAGCCTATGCGGTACGACGCAAGGGGTCACCGGCACCGGACCCCGCACCCGACCCCCGCACCTCCACTTCCGTGACCAGCCGTCACCCTTCCGTGACACACCGCCCATACCCGGGCGTGTCGCCACGCCCCAGCTTCCGCAGCAGCCACGAGATTTGGCACTCTGTGACCTCCGGGGGGATGCACAGGAGGGGAACGATCATGAGTGCGACACAAACGGGACCCGCCACCGGGCGGTCCGACGACCCCCGCGGCGGCGACCCCCGCGGCGGCGACCCGCGCATCGGCTGGAGCAGCACCGACGCCCACCGCGCCCCCACCCTCCGGCACCGCCGCGACGGCATACTCCCGACCGTCGCCGCCGCCCTCTCCGTACGCGGCACCACCCTCACCGGCACCGCCACACGCGCCGACACCCCACCCGCCCTGCACCACCTCGTCCAGGACTTCCTCGACACCCTCACCAGCGGCCAACGCGACCGCTACACCGGCCGCTGCGCCGAAACCATCCTCATCTCACGGCACCTCGCCACCGCCGACGCCACCCGCAGCAAACGCGCCGCACGAAAACCCATGACCAACGGCGAAGCCCGCAAAGCACTCAAACACGCCAAACTCACCACCCGCCGCATCCGCGAGGACGGCGACCCCCTCCACGGCGCCTTCGCCCCACCCTGCCGCGCCTGCACCGCCCTCAGCGCCCACTTCGGCGTCCGCATCGTCGACCCCACCCCCACCACACGCGAGGACTGACGTCCACCGGGCGCCCCCCGCCGACGAGCAGGCCCAGCAGACCGAGCCGACCGAGCCGACCGAAACGAACCAAGGGCAGATGCAAGCCGACCGCACCTCCACGACCCGCTTCCCCGTCCCCGTCGACGCCGCACTGCGCGACGCCGGCTGGCAACCCGGACGCTGGGACATCAAGCAGGCCGAGATCTGGGCCGACACCCTGCGCGGACACACCTCACCCGCAGGACACCGCCACACCGTCTTCCCCGCCGCCGTCGAAGCCTGGGCCGAATTCGGCGGCCTCCACATCGCCCCCACCGGACCCGGCCGCCAGATCGCCCCCACCACCCTGCACCTGGACCCCCTGCACGGGCTCCACATGGCGCGCACCCTCGGCGACCTCGGCCGCGCACTCTCCACCCCCACCTGCCCGCTCGGCACCGAGACCGACCACCAGTCCCTCGTCGCCATCGACGCCGAAGGCCGCGTCTACGCCCTCGACCACACCGGCGACTGGTACCTCGGCCCCGACATCGACACCGCCCTCGCCACCCTCGTCGCCGGCACCAGGCCCACCCGCCTCACCGCAGGCTGACCCCGCCGCACACCTACGACGCCGCCGGAATCACCGCCGACACCCGGAAACCCCCCGCGTCCGTCGGACCCGACACGAACACACCCCCCAGAGCGGCCACCCGCTCCTTCATCCCCACCAGCCCGTTGCCACCGGACGGCAACCGCGCCGACTCCGCCGACAACTCCGGCGGCGGCTCGTTCTCCACCTGCATCGCGATCTCCGAGACCCGATGCGCCAGCCGCACATACGTCTTCGCGCCCGCCGCGTGCTTGTGCACGTTCGTCAGCGCCTCCTGCACCACCCGGAACGCCGTCGACTCCACCTCCGCCGCGTACAGCCGCTCCTCACCCTCCACCGACAGATCCACGACCATCCCGGCCGCCTCCGACTGCCCGATCAACTCGTCCAGCTCCGACAGGCACGGACCGTCCGGCGACGACCCCCCGCCCTCCGCCGCCCGCGACGCCGCAGCCGCCGCGGCCACCCCCACCGCCGCCAACGGCACCGACGCCCGCTCCGCACGCGCACCGTCCCCACCACTGCGCAGCACCCCGAGCATCTCCCGCAACTCCGTCAGCGCCTGCCGACCCATGTCCCCCACCAGGGCCGCGTTCTTCACCGCCTTCTCCGGGTCCTTCCGGGCCACCGCCTGCAACGCGGCCGCGTGCACCACCATCAGACTCACCCGGTGCGCGACCACGTCGTGCATCTCCCGCGCGATACGGGTCCGCTCCTCACCCCGCGCCCACTGGGCACGCTCCTCCGCCCGCTCCGCGAGCAACTGCAGCTCGCGCTCCAGGCTGTCCGCCCGCTCCCGCAGACTCTCCATCAACCGCCGCCGCTGCCCCACGTACAGGCCCAGCAGCAGGGGCGGCGCCGTCAGCCCCAGGGACGACCCGATCGACGCGAACGGGAAGAACCAGTCCCCCAGGTCCACCCCGTCCCGGCCCATGTCCTGCCGCAACCGCACGAACGTCACGATCAACGTCCCCAGGAACGACATCCCCGCCAGGGCCCCGATGATCCGCCGCGGCAACTCCGACGCCGCCAGCGTGTACAGGCCGACGACACCCAGCAGGAAACCCATCTCGGCCGGCGTGACGGCGAGCGCCACCAGCACCACCGCGACCGGCCACCTCCGCCGCACCACCAGCACCGAACCGGTCAGCAGCCCGAACAGGACCCCCACCGCGAGCGGGATCCCCGCGTCCCGCGCGAACGGAACCCCCTCCGCGGCGCACTCCAACGCGGACACGACGCCGAGGCTCACATCGAGCACCGCGCCGCGCCGCCTGTCCCACCACCAAGGCCCACCCCGGGCCGGTACGTGGTCTTCCCCCGTCGTGGTCATGCCCCCAGCCTACGGGCGCCGACCGCCCCTTTTCCGGTGACTTTCGACAAACGATAGGACGCGATATCCCTCGAACTGGTGAACCCCGGACCGTTCACCACCGGAAGCGAGGATTCCGGCCGGACGGTATGCCCATGGAACGTTCACAGAACAAGTACGCGGACTTCGAAGGGTTGCGAGAACGGGCGGTGGCGCTGCGGCGGGCCGGCTACAGCCTTCGGCAGATCCGCGACGAGTTGCAGGTCTTCAACAACGACATCCTCAACCAACTGGTGAAGGGCGAGCCGCCCCCTGAGTGGACGAAGCGCCCGAACGCGAAGGACGACGTCAAGGCCAAGGCGCGCGAGCTCCGACTCCAGGGCTGGACGTACGACCAGATCGAGGCGGAGCTGGGCTGCTCCAGGAGCTCGGTGTCGCTGTGGGTGCGTGACCTTCCGAAACCCGAACCTCGATACACCGCGGAAGAACAAAGGGCCCTCATGAACGCCGGCCTCACGCGCCTGCGCGAGGCCCAGGACGCGGAGCGCGAGAGAGTTCGGGCCGCGGCCAAGCAAGAAGCCAGCAGCCTCGGCGACAGGGAGCTGTTCCTGACTGGCGTGGCGCTCTACTGGGCCGAGGGCTCCAAGAGCAAACCCTATGACCGACGGGAGCGGGTCATCTTCGTGAACAGCGACCCTGGGGTGATCGAGGTCTACCTGGCCTGGCTCGACCTGCTTGGCGTGAGTCACGACCGTCTCACCTACCGGATCCTCATCCACGAGTCGGCGGACATCACGGCGGCCCACGAGCACTGGGCGGGCATTGCTGGAATCGCTGTCTCGGCATTCGCTAAGCCCACCCTCAAGCGGCACAACCCCAAGACCGTCCGGAAGAACACCGGCGACAGCTATCACGGATGCTTGGTCGTGGGAGTCGCCAAGGGCGCTGATCTGTACAACCGCATCGAAGGTTGGTGGAGCGGCATTGTGGCTTCCGCTCAGACGCGGCTCCGGTAAGGTCTGATGCGCTGTCCCCCGTGGTGTAACTGGCAGCACACTGGTTTTTGGTGCCAGCAGGACAAGGTTCGAATCCTTGCGGGGGAGCTAGAGCGCACAACGCCTGGGTTCGGGCCCTGACCGGCACATCGGCCGCCGTCAGGGCCCGCACTCATGTCCCCCACAAACCACCCCGGTATCCTGCGGATGTCCACCCCCACCCCCTCAAAGCCGAAGGGCATCCCGTGAGCGCCATTCGCCCGGCAGCCGTCGTCGTTCTCGCAGCGGGTGAGGGCACCCGTATGAAGTCGGCCACACCCAAGGTCCTGCACGAGCTGTGCGGCCGCTCCCTCGTCGGGCACGTGCTCGCCGCCGCCGGTGAGCTGGACCCCGAGAACCTGGTCGCCGTCGTCGGGCACGCCCGCGAGAAGGTCACCGCGCACCTCGCCGAGGTCGCCCCCGACGTGCGCACCGCCGTCCAGGAGCAGCAGAACGGCACCGGGCACGCCGTGCGGATCGGTCTGGAGCCGCTGGGTGGTGCCGTGGACGGGGTCGTCGTGGTCGTCTGCGGTGACACCCCGCTCCTCACCGGCGGGACGCTCAGGGCGCTCGCGGCCACGCACACCGCCGACGGGAACGCCGTGACGGTGCTGACGGCCGAGGTGCCGGACGCGACGGGGTACGGGCGGATCGTGCGGGACGGGGCCTCGGGTGCCGTGACGGCGATCGTGGAGCACAAGGACGCGTCGGAGTCGCAGCGGGCGATCCGGGAGATCAACTCGGGTGTGTTCGCCTTCGACGGCCGGCTGCTCGCGGACGCGTTGGGCAAGGTGCGGACGGACAACAGTCAGGGTGAGGAGTACCTCACGGACGTGTTGGGGATCCTGCGTGAGGCGGGGCACCGGGTCGGTGCGTCGGTGGCCGGGGATCACCGGGAGATCGCGGGGATCAACAACCGGGTGCAGCTCGCCGAGGCGCGTCGGATCCTGAACGACCGGCTGCTGACCGAGGCGATGCTGGCCGGCGTGACGGTCGTCGATCCGGCGACGACGTGGGTCGACTCGACGGTGACGTTCGAGCGGGACGCCGTCGTGCACCCGGGTACGCAGCTGCACGGTTCCACGCATCTCGGTGAGGGCTGCGAGGTCGGGCCCAACTCCCGCCTCACGGACACCCGGGTCGACGCGGGGGCGCGGGTGGACAACACCGTGTCCGTCAGCGCTCACGTCGGTCCGCAGGCGTCGGTCGGTCCGTACGCGTATCTGCGGCCGGGGACGCGGCTGGGGCTCAAGTCGAAGATCGGTACGTTCGTGGAGGCGAAGAACGCGTCGATCGGCGAGGGGACGAAGGTCCCGCACCTCTCGTACATGGGGGACGCGACGATCGGTGAGTTCACGAACATCGGTGCCGCGAGTGTGTTCGTGAACTACGACGGCCAGGACAAGCACCACACGACGATCGGCTCGCACTGCCGTACGGGTTCGGACAACATGTTTGTGGCTCCTGTCACGGTCGGGGACGGTGCCTACACCGCCGCCGGCTCGGTGATCACGAAGGATGTGCCGCCCGGTTCGCTGGCCGTGGCCCGTGGCCAGCAGCGGAATATCGAGGGTTGGGTGGCCCGGAAGCGTCCGGGGAGCGCGGCGGCGAAGGCGGCCGAGGCGGTCTCCCGGGAGACAGGCTCCGAAGACTGACCGGAAACCGGCGCGTCGAACACGGCGTACCGTGATAAGTGCACATCCGCACCCCACCAGCTGAGACGCCCCCGCGGCCAGTCGGGTGAGCGCCCATGTCGCTCAGCTGCGAACCTCTGAGGAGAAAGTGCTGTGACCGGGATCAAGACGACCGGCGAGAAGAAGATGATGCTCTTCTCCGGCCGCGCACACCCCGAGCTTGCCGAGGAGGTCGCCCATCAGCTGGGTGTCGGGGTCGTCCCGACGAAGGCCTTCGACTTCGCCAACGGCGAGATCTATGTGCGTTATCAGGAGTCGGCGCGCGGTGCGGACTGTTTCCTGATCCAGAGCCACACGGCTCCGATCAACAAGTGGATCATGGAGCAGTTGATCATGATCGACGCGTTGAAGCGTGCGTCGGCGCGCTCCATCACGGTCATCGTGCCGTTCTACGGTTACGCCCGTCAGGACAAGAAGCACCGTGGGCGTGAACCGATTTCGGCGCGTCTGGTGGCGGACCTGATGAAGACGGCGGGTGCGGACCGGATTCTGACGGTGGACCTGCACACGGATCAGATCCAGGGGTTCTTCGACGGTCCGGTGGACCACCTGTTCGCGCTGCCGCTGCTCGCGGACTACGTGGGCGCGAAGGTGGACCGGGCGAAGCTGACGGTGGTCTCTCCGGACGCGGGCCGGGTGCGGGTGGCGGACCGTTGGTGCGACCGTCTGGGTGCGCCGTTGGCGATCGTGCACAAGCGGCGTGACAAGGACGTGGCGAACCAGGTCACGGTGCACGAGGTCGTGGGTGACGTGGAGGGGCGTATCTGCGTCCTGGTGGACGACATGATCGACACGGGTGGCACGATCTGTGCGGCGGCGGACGCGTTGTTCGCGCACGGTGCGGAGGATGTCATCGTGACGGCGACGCACGGTGTGCTGTCGGGTCCGGCGGCGGACCGGTTGAAGAACTCGAAGGTGAGCGAGTTCGTGTTCACGGACACGTTGCCGACGCCGAACGAGCTGGAGCTGGACAAGATCACGGTGCTGTCGATCGCGCCGACGATCGCGCGTGCGGTGCGTGAGGTGTTCGAGGACGGTTCGGTGACGAGCCTGTTCGACGAGCAGTGAGCGTCGTGCGGTCGGTGCGGTAACCGTTCTGCACGGTGTCGTCCCGGCCTGTTTGATCGTTTTGGGTGCGGCCTCCCTCTCCGAGTAGACTGCTGAAGTTGCTCGGCGAGGGAGGCCGTACCCGTGTTCGCGGGTGTGGTGGTCCGTTATCGACGCGCTCTTCGTAGCAGGCCGTTCGTGGCCGGGTGACCACGTCCGTTCTGTTTATTACGAGGAGTGATCATGCCCGAGGTAAAGCTCACCGTCGAGACGCGCACCGAGTTCGGCAAGGGTGCCGCCCGTCGCATCCGCCGTGACGACAAGGTCCCCGGCGTCCTGTACGGCCACGGTTCGGACCCGCTGCACCTGACGCTGCCGGGTCACGAGCTGCTGATGGCGCTGCGTACGTCGAACGTGCTGATCGCGCTGGACATCGACGGCAAGACCAACGAGCTGGCGATCCCGAAGTCGGTCCAGCGTGACCCGATCAAGGGCTTCCTGGAGCACGTCGACCTGCAGCTGGTGAAGCGCGGCGAGACCGTGTCGGTCGAGATCCCGGTGCAGGCCGAGGGCGAGCTGGCTCCGGGCGGCTTCCTGCTGGAGTACATCCTGGACGCGCTGCCGGTCGAGGCCGAGGCCACGCACATCCCGCAGCAGGTCACCGTGTCGGTGGCGGGTCTGGAGGCGGGTGCCTCGGTCCTCGCCAAGGACATCGAGCTGCCGTCCGGTGTGAAGCTGGACGTCGAGGACGACACCGTGGTGCTCCAGGTCGTGTCGGCGCAGGCCGAGGAGGCCCCGGCCGAGGGCGAGGGCGAGGCGGCCGCCGAGGCCTGATCCTCGTCTACGGTCATCGTTTGGTCGGCCGCTGTTCCCGTGCGGGGCAGCGGCCGACGTGTATGTGTGGACGGGTAGGCGAGGAGACATGGACGTGACGACGGACGCGAGCGCTCCCTGGCTGGTGGCCGGGCTCGGCAATCCGGGCGGCGAGTACGCCGCGAACCGGCACAACGTCGGTTTCATGGTGGCGGATCTGCTGGCGGAGCGGATCGGGGCGCGGTTCAAGCGGCACGGCAAGGCGCAGGCGCAGGTGGTGGAGGGGCGGATCGGTCCGCCGGGGCCGGCGAACCGGCGGGTGATCCTGGCGAAGCCGATGTCGTTCATGAACGTGTCGGGCGGGCCGGTGACGGCGCTGCGGGACTTCTACAAGGTTCCGGTGGGCAACATCGTGGCGGTGCACGACGAGTTGGACATCGACTACGGGGTGCTGCGGTTGAAGCTGGGGGGCGGGGACAACGGGCACAACGGGCTGAAGTCGATCACGAAGTCGCTGGGTCCGGAGTACCACCGGGTGCGGTTCGGGATCGGTCGGCCGCCGGGGCGGATGCCGGTGGCGGATTTCGTGCTGCGGGATTTCTCGTCGACGGAGCGCAAGGAGTTGGACTACTTCGTGGACCGGGCGGCGGACGCGGTGGAGGCGTTGGTGATCGAGGGGTTGGAGCGGGCGCAGAGCGCGTACAACTCCTGACTTGTCCGGTGATGGTTCGCGGGCGAGTTGACCGAGCGCACGGATATGGCCAATGATCCCGGCCATGCCTGCCTCTGTCGCCGCCGCCCGTCCTCGTCAGGTGTCGTCCGCGGTGCTGCGGTTGGGGCGGGTCGCGGCGATGGGGTCGGTCGCCGTGCTGATCCTGATCGCGGGGGTGTGGGCGTCCTGGGGCACGGCGCAGCACGTGGTGCTGACCAAGGGCCGGGAGCGGGGCACGGTCGAGGTGACGCGTTGTGCCGACGGTTCGTGCAGTGGCCCGTATGCGCCGGTGTCGGCGGGGTCGCAGGCGCGGGGGCGGGTCGTGATCGAGGATTCCGTCGCCGTGTCGAAGGGGCGGACGTACGCGGTGGTGGTGAAGCCGGGCGGTGACGAGGTGGTGCGCTCGGGTCCGGCCGGGGTGCTGTTCGCGTGGGTGCCGATGGGTGGTGCGCTGCTGCTCGCGTCGGTGGTGGTGGCGGGCGGGCTGCGGCGGACGCGGGTCGCCTGGGGGATGGCGGGGGCGGGGGTCGCTCTGTTGACGGCGGCGTTCTTCGCGGTGTGAGGCTTCGGCGGGTTGTCCGTCGTACGACGTGGGGTGCCCCCGGGCTCTGTACGAGCTCGGGGGCACCGGTGTTTTTCGGCTGGGGCGGGGTGTCAGCCCGTGTTGCGCAGGCCGGCGGCCACGCCGTTGACGGTGAGGAGCAGCGCGCGGGCGAGGAGCGGGTCGGCTTCCTCGCCTGCGGCGGCGGCCTCGCGCTGGCGGCCGAGGAGGGCGACCTGGAGGTAGGAGATGGGGTCGAGGTAGGCGTCGCGGATGGTGAAGGTCTGCTTGAGGACCGGGTCGGCGTCCAGGAGTTCGCTCTCGCCGGTGACGCGCAGCACTTCGGCGACGGTGAGTTCGTGCTCGGCCTTGATGGTGTCGAAGACGTGCTTGAGTTCGTCGGGGACGAGGGTGTCGACGTAGTGCTGGGCGATGCGCAGGTCGGTCTTGGCGAGGGTCATCTCGACGTTGGAGATGAAGTTGCGGAAGAAGTGCCACTGCTGGTGCATCTCGTCCAGGACCGTGTCCAGGCCTGCCTCGCGCAGGGCCTTGAGGCCGGAGCCGACGCCGTACCAGCCGGGGACGATCTGCCGGGACTGGGTCCAGCCGAACACCCAGGGGATGGCGCGCAGTCCGTCGAGCGAGACGCCGGAGCCGGGGCGGCGGGAGGGCCGCGAGCCGAGGTGCAGGTCGGCGAGCTGGTCGACCGGTGTGGAGGCGAGGAAGTACGTGGGCAGGTCGGGGTCCTCGACCAGCTTGCGGTAGGACGTGTGGGCGGCGTCGGAGACGACGTCCATGGCGGCGTCCCAGCGGGCGAGGGCCTCGTCGGACTGGCGGGGCGCGGTGTGCAGGGCGGAGGCCTGGAGGGTGGCCGCGACGGTCAGTTCCAGGTTCTCCCGGGCGAGGGCCGGGATGAGGTACTTGTCGGAGATGACCTCGCCCTGTTCGGTGACCTTGATCTCGCCCTCCAGGGTGCCCCAGGGCTGGGCGAGGATGGCGTCGTGGGTGGGGCCGCCGCCGCGGCCGACGGTGCCGCCGCGGCCGTGGAAGAGGCGCAGGCGTACGCCGTAGCGGTGGGCGACGTCGCGCAGGCGGCGCTGGGCGCGGTGGATCTCCCACTGGCTGGTGGTGATGCCGCCGAACTTGGAGGAGTCGGAGTAGCCGAGCATGACCTCCTGGACGTCGCCGCGCAGGGCGACCAGGCGCCGGTAGGAGGGGTCGGCGAGGAGGTCCTCGAGGATGGTGTCGGCGGCCTTCAGCTCGTCGGTGGTCTCCAGGAGCGGCACGATGCCGATCTTGGCCCAGCCGGCGTGCAGGTCGATGAGTCCGGCCTCGCGGGCCAGTACGGCGGCGGCGAAGACGTCGTCGGCGCCCTGGCACATGGAGATGATGTAGGACTCGATGACCTCGGGGCCGAAGACCTCCAGGGCGCGGCGGACGGTCTGGAAGACGCCGAGGGTCTTCTCGCCGGGGGCGTCGACGGGGGCCGGGGTCGGGGCGAGGGGCCGGCGCGAGCGCAGTTCCTTGGCGAGGAGCTTGGTGCGGTACTCGCGGGGCATGTCGGCGTAGCGCCAGGATTCCTCGCCGAGCCGGTCGAAGAGCTGGCCGAGGGCGTGGTGGTGGGCGTCGGCGTGTTCGCGGACGTCCATGGTGGCGAGTTGGAGGCCGAAGGCGGCGAGGGTGCGGATGGTGCGGGCGAGGCGGCCGTCGGCGAAGAGGCTGCCGCGGTGTTCGCGCAGGGAGGTCTGGACGATGCGCAGGTCGTCGATGAGTTCGGCGGTGCCGAGGTAGTCGCGGCCGCTCTCGTGGGCGGTGCCCTTGGCGAGGCGCTGCTTGGTGTTCTCCAGCTTCTGCCGGATGCAGGTGGCCTTGAGCCGGTAGGGCTCCTCGGCGTTGAGGCGCTTGTAGCGGGGGCTGATCTCGGGCAGCAGGTCGAGGTCGGTCTGGAGGGAGGCGAGCAGTTCCTCGGTCGCGCCGGCGTAGCGGATGGAGTTGGAGAGGAAGCCGCGCAGCTCGTCGATCATCTCCAGGGCGTCGTTGATGCCGTGTTCGTGCTGGAGGATGAGGACGTCCCAGGTCACCTGCGGGGTGACGTTGGGGTTGCCGTCGCGGTCGCCGCCGATCCAGGTGCCGAAGGTGAGGGGGCGGGTGTCGTCGGGGAGCTTGACGCCGGCCCGCTCCAGCTCCGCCGTCAGGTCCTCCAGGACGTCGCCGACGGCGCCCAGGTGCAGCTCGTCGAGGTAGTAGATGGCGTTGCGGGCCTCGTCGGCGGGCTCGGGGCGTACGACGCGCAGTTCGTCGGTCTGCCAGACGAGGTCGATGTTCTCGGCGAGGCGGGTGTCCAGGCGGCGCTGGTCGGACTCGTTGACGGGGGTGTCGAGGAGGGCCGCGATGCGGCGCAGCTTGTTGAGGACGGAGCGGCGGGCGGCCTCGGTGGGGTGCGCGGTGAAGACGGGGCGCACGTTGAGGTTGCGGACGGTCTCGCGCAGGTGCTCGGGGTCGGCGTCCTTCAGCCGGTCGGCGGTACGGGCGAGGAGTCCGCCCTCGGCGGCGCGCTTGGCGCCGAGTTCACGGCCGCGGTGGACCTGCTCGGTGACGTTGGCGAGGTGGAAGTAGGTGGAGAAGGCGCGGACGAGCTTGGCGGCGGTCTCCAGTTCGGTGCCGCGCAGCAGTTCGGCGGCGGCCTCGCCGTCCTCGCGGGTGAGTCGGCGTACCTTCTCGACGAGGTCCAGCAGCTCGGGGCCCTCCTGCCGGACGAGGGTCTCCCCGAGGAGGTCACCCAGTCGGCGGATGTCGGCACGCAGTTCGCTGCTGGTCGTCGTGGTGGTCTGGTCGTCGGCACTGCTCACAGGTGCGGCTCCTTGCAGTGTTGAAGCTCGTCTGGAGGGAACCCGGACGGCCGTCTCGCGCGGCGGGTGCCGCTTACCGGGCCGGACGTCCGGGAAGTAATCAGAGCGGACCGCGCTGTCCGACCGACTCCCAGGATAGGTGTCGGCGGGGACGCGCAGGCTCTGGGGCTCTTGCCGCGCGGCCACGCACTGCCATACTTACGTCGCCGTAGGTTACGGAACCGTAGGAATCGGTGCATGGTTCCCGAATCCCGGCGCCGGGCGACCGGCCACACCCCCGACCCCACCCTCGACCCCACAGGGGACGCGCATGACCACGAGTTCCGATGTGATCCCAGACGCTCCGCGGCCGCCCGACGGCTCCGCGGCGTCCTCCGCCACGCTGGGTGGTGAGCAGAAGCGGTCCATCGAGCAGATGGCGCTGCTGCTGTTCATCGTCCTTCCGTTCCTCGCGCTGGTGGCGGCGGTGCCGCTGGCGTGGGGCTGGGGCGTGAGCTGGCTGGACCTGGGGTTGCTGGTGTTCTTCTACTTCCTGGGCTGCCACGGCATCACGATCGGTTTCCACCGCCACTTCACCCACGGTTCCTTCAAGGCGAGGCGGCCGTTGAAGATCGCGTTGGCGATCGCGGGCTCGATGGCGGTCGAGGGGCCGCTGGTGCGCTGGGTGGCCGACCACCGCAAGCACCACAGGTTCTCCGACGACGAGGGCGACCCGCATTCGCCGTGGCGGTACGGCGAGACGATGCCGGCGCTGTTGAAGGGCCTGTGGTGGGCCCACATCGCGTGGATGTTCGACGAGGAGCAGACGTCGCAGGAGAAGTACGCGCCGGACCTGATCAAGGACCCGGCGCTGCGGGCGGTCTCCCGCCAGTTCCTGCTGTGGACCGTGGTGTCGCTGGCGCTGCCCGCGCTGATCGGCGGGCTGGTCACGATGTCCTGGTGGGGGGCGTTCACCGGGTTCTTCTGGGGTTCGCTCGTTCGGGTGGCGTTGCTGCACCACGTGACCTGGTCGATCAACTCGATCTGCCACGCCGTGGGCAAGCGCCCGTTCAAGTCGCGGGACCGGTCGGGCAACGTGTGGTGGCTGGCGGTCCTGTCCTGCGGCGAGTCCTGGCACAACCTGCACCATGCGGACCCGACCTCGGCGCGGCACGGGGTGATGCGCGGGCAGCTGGACTCCTCCGCCCGGCTGATCCGCTGGTTCGAGCAGTTGGGGTGGGCGTACGACGTGCGCTGGCCGTCACGCTCGCGTATCGATTCGCGCCGGAACACGGAGCGGGACGGTGCCCGCCGCCGGAAGGAGACGGCGAAGGCGGCATGATTGACGCCGTGGCGACCGACTCCAGCAGCACCCCAGGCAACGAGAAGCCGCGGCGAGCGCGTCGCACCCGGATGACCGGTGCCGAGCGCCGCCAGCAGTTGCTGGAGATCGGTCGCACCCTGTTCGCGGCGAAGGGTTTCGAGGGCACGTCGGTGGAGGAGATCGCGGCGAAGGCCGGGGTGTCCAAGCCGGTGGTGTACGAGCACTTCGGCGGCAAGGAGGGGCTGTACGCGGTGGTCGTGGACCGCGAGATGCGGCGGCTGCTCGACATGGTGACCGGTTCGCTGACCGCGGGCCATCCGCGGGAGCTGTGCGAGCAGGCGGCGTTCGCGCTCCTTGACTACATCGAGGAGTACACGGACGGTTTCCGCATCCTGGTCCGCGACTCCCCGATCCCGCAGTCGACGGGCTCGTTCGCGTCCCTCATCTCGGACATCGCCACCCAGGTGGAGGACATCCTGGGCCGCGAGTTCAAGAGCCGCGGCTTCGACGCCAAGCTGGCCCCGCTGTACGCGCAGGCGCTGGTGGGCATGGTGGCGCTGACGGGGCAGTGGTGGCTGGACGTGCGCAAGCCGAAGAAGGCGGAGGTGGCGGCGCACCTGGTGAACCTGGCGTGGCACGGCCTGGACGGTCTGGAGCCGAAGCCGCGGCTCATAGGGCACCGCAAGAGCTAGGGCGTCCGGAACGGAAGACATGCAGCCACTGCGCGGAGTCACGGTCGTCTCGCTGGAGCAGGCGGTCGCCGCTCCCTACGCCAGCCGGCAGCTCGCCGACCTCGGCGCGCGGGTGATCAAGGTGGAGCGTCCGGGGGCGGGGGACTTCGCGCGGGCGTACGACTCCCGGGTACGGGGTCTGAGTTCGCACTTCGTGTGGGTCAACCGCAACAAGGAGTCCGTCACCCTGGACTTCAAGGATCCGCGGGGCCTGGAGCTGCTGCGCAGGCTGGTCGCGGGCGCCGACGTCTTCCTGCAGAACCTGGCGCCGGGGGCGGCGGCCCGGGCCGGGCTGGGCGCGCGGGAGCTGCGGGCGGCGCATCCGGGGCTGATCGTCTGCGACATCTCGGGCTACGGCACGCCGGGCCCCTACGCGGACCGCAAGGCGTACGACCTGCTGGTGCAGTCGGAGGCGGGGCTGCTGTCGGTGACGGGCACGCCGGACGGCATGGCCAAGGCGGGCATCCCGGTGTCGGACATCGCCGCCGGGATGTACGCGTACAGCTCGATCCTCGGCGCGCTGCTGGAGCGCGGCCGGACGGGCCGGGGCGCGCATCTGGACGTGTCAATGCTGGAGGCCACCGTGGAGTGGCTGGGTTTCCCGCTGTACTACGCCGTCGACGGTGGCGAACCGCCGCCGCGGGCGGGCGCGGCGCACGCGACGATCTGTCCGTACGGGCCGTTCACGGCGCGCGACGGGAAGGTCGTGATGACGGCGGTGCAGAACGAGCGCGAGTGGCGGGGCTTCTGCGCGGGCTTCCTGGGCCGTCCGGAGCTGGCCGGGCATCCGCACTACGCGACCAACGCGGACCGCGACGCGCACCGGGAGGCGCTGGGCGAGCTGGTCGCGGCCCGGTTCGCGGAGCTGACCGCGGCGGAGGCGATCGCGCTGCTCGACGCGGTGCCGGTGGCCAACGCCCGGGTGAACACGCTCGCCGAGGTGTGGGACCACCCTCAGCTGGCCGCGCGCGGACGCCTGCACGAGGTGCCCACCCCGGTCGGCCCCGTCCCGGCGCTGGCGCCGCCCGGCCCGACCGGGGACGCGCCCCGCATGGAGGCGGTCCCGGCGCTGGGCGAGCACACGCGCGCCGTACTCGGCGGTCTCGGGCTGTCGGAGGAGGACGTCGACGCGCTCGCCGCGGACGGCGTGGTGTGAGCCCGGCCGGGGTCACGGCCACGGGGCGGGTCCGTCCGGTTCCAGGAACTCCAGGCGGTTGCCGACCGGGTCGGCGCAGTGGAAACGGCGGTGGCCGGGCAGGGCGTGGTCCCAGGTGACCGGGGTGCCGTGGGCCTCCAGGCGGGCGGCGCAGGCGTCGATCCCGGTGACCCGCAGCCCTGGGTGGGCCTTGCGGGCGGGGCGGAAGCCGGTCGTCTCGACACCCAGGTGGAGCCGGACGGGACCGGCGGCGAACCAGCAGCCGCCGCGGGCGGCGAGCGCGGTCGGCTTGGGCAGCTCGGTCATGCCGAGTACACCGGTGTAGAAGGCGCGCAGTGCCCCTTCGGAGCCGGGCGGCGCGGCGAGCTGCACGTGGTCGAGGCCGGTGATCACCGGTCCGCCGTCCTCGGTGCCGCGGGCTTGCGGGCGACGGCGAAGACGCGGCGGAAGGGGAACGGGGTGCCGTGCTCCCTGGCGGGGTAGGCGGCGCGCAGGACGGCCCGGTACTCCGCGACGAACGCGTCGCGTGCCTCCGGGTCGTCGTCGAGGGCGGCGAGTACGGGCCGCAGTCCCGTCCCCTTGACCCAGTCGAGGACGGCGTCGTCGCCGGGCAGCAGGTGGACGTATGTCGTCTCCCAGACGTCGGCGGTGCAGCCGGTGGCGGTGAGGTGGGCGAGGTAGCCCTCGGGGGTGAGGACGGCGTCGTCGTGGCGCAGGACCCCGGCGAGGCGGTCCCGCCAGCGCCGGGAGTCGGCGAGTTCGCGCATCAGGCGGTGGCTGGGGGCGTCGAAGTTGCCGGGCACCTGGAGGGCGAGGGTGCCGCCGGGGGCGAGGTGGTCGATCCAGTCGGGGAAGCGGTCGACGTGGCCGGGGACCCACTGGAGGGTGGCGTTGCTGACGAGGAGGTCGCAGGGCTCGTCGGGGGTCCAGGTGCGGGCGTCGGCGGGGGCGAAGTCGAGGTGGCCGCCGCCGGGGGTGGGGCCGGTGTGCCGCCGGGCCCGTTCGAGCATCTGGGGCGAGTTGTCGTAGCCGGTGATGCGGGCGGTGGGCCAGCGGTCGGCGAGCAGGACGGTGACGTTGCCGGGCCCGCAGCCGAGGTCGGCGATGCGGGGCCGGTCGGCGGGGAGGTCCTCGATCCGGGCGAGGAGGTCGGTGAAGGGGCGGGCGCGGTGGCCGGCGTGGCGCAGGTACTGGGCGGGGTCCCAGGTGGGGGCGGTGGCGGGCATGGAGCCTCCAGAGGGTGTCCGTGCGGGAGGGGTACCCAGCGTCACCCCGAAAGTATCTCGACGTCAAGATAATCGACATCAAGAGACTTCACGTCGACACAACCACTACACTGATCGTCATGGAGGACGAGGTCGATCGGCTGGTCGCAGCGTGGCGCCGGGAGCGCCCGGACCTCGACGTGGAACCGCTCGAGGTGCTGAGCCGCGTCAGCAGGCTGGCCCGGCACCTGGACCGCGCGCGTCGGCTGGCCTTCTCCGAACACCAGCTGGAGCCGTGGGAGTTCGACGTGCTGACGGCGTTGCGCCGCGCGGGCACCCCGTACCAGCTCTCGCCGGGGCAGCTCCTCACCCAGACCCTGGTCACGTCCGGCACGATGACCAACCGGATCGACCGGCTGGCGAAGAAGGGCCTGGTGGAACGCCTGCCCGACCCCAGCGACCGGCGGGGTGTCCTGGTCCGGCTCACGGACGAGGGCCAGGACCGCGCCGACCAGTCGCTGGCGGGCCTGCTGGCCCAGGAGCGCGCCATCCTGGGCGAGCTCTCCCGCGCCCAGCGCAGCGAACTGGCGGCACTGCTGCGCCAGCTGACCGCACCGTTCGACAACATCCCCGGCTGAGGCACTCCACCGAGGCACTCCCGGCCGGGCCCCGCACACCGGGCGCGGGGCCGGACGCACGTCGGTGTCCTCAGGCGCTGTTGCTCTCCTGCGGCCCGATCCGCCCGGAAGATCCCAGGTCGGCCGGCCCCACCCCGGCCCTGCGCGCCAGCGCGACCGCGGCCAGCGTGGAGTGGACGCCCAGCTTGCCCAGCACGTTCTGCATGTGGGTGCGCACCGTGTGCGGGGACAGGTACAGCCGCTCGGCGACCGCCTTGCGCCCGAGCCCGGCGACCATGCAGCGCAGCACCTCGCGCTCGCGCGGGGTCAGCGACTCCACCAGCAGCTCGCTCTCGGTGCGGTGCTTGCGGGCGGCGGTCAGCTCGCGCAGGACGCCGGTGAGCAGGGCGGGCGGCAGATGCGTCTCGTCGCGCAGGACGCCCCGGATGACGCTGAGCAGCCGGGACAGCGAGCAGTCCTTGGCCACCCACCCGGAGGCTCCGGCCCCCAGGGCGAGGGCCGCCCGCCCGGGGTCGTCCTTCTCGGCGAGGACGACGACCCGTACGCCCGGCTGCCCCGACCGCACCCCGGCGACCAGGGAGATCCCGTCGACCAGCCCGTCCTCACTGCCGTCCCGTACGGGTGCGGCGGGCCGGACGCCGGGCACGTGGCCGCCGAGGTCGGCGTCGACGAGCAGCACGTCGAACCGGCGTCCCTCGGACGCGGCCCGCTCCAGGCAGCGCAGTGCGGCCGGACCGCTGCCGGCCGCGGAGACGTCGACGTCGGGCTCGGCGGCCAGGGCGGCCGCGAGCGACTCGGCGAAGATGCGATGGTCGTCGACGACCAGGACTCGGACACGAACCACGAAACCCCCTCCCCCGAGCTCCGCGTGGAGCAGGGGACACCCATCGTCTGTCCGTCCTCGGATGACGGCACCGGCACGGGTACGACGCCCAGGGCCCCGCATCCAGCTGTGCTGTTGTGCCCGGCGGTCTCGCCCCCTGAACGGCACCGGCCCCCACCGGTGCTGCTCATCAGAGTACGGGTGGGCGCCTGCAGCGGAAGGCTATTTGCAGAACTGACGCTCCGGCGCGTTTATGGTGAGCCGCATGTTTCGTCTTGTGACAGAAGTCGACAAGGAACGGCGCGATCTGCTGCGCACCCGCCTGCGGGAGACGAACACGGCGGCCTCCTCCGTCCTGCGTTCCCTGCGCGGAACCCCTCACGAACGCGAATTCCCGCTGCACGTGTGGGTGCTGGACGAGGCGGGCGGCCTGGCGGGCGGCCTGGTCGGTCACACCTGGGCGACCTGGCTGCACGTGACGTACCTGTGGGTGGCCGGCGGCCACCGGGGCGCGGGCCTGGGCTCGGCCCTCCTCGACGAGGCGGAACGCACCGCCCGCACCGAACGCGGCTGCGCCGCCGCCCGGGTGGAGACCTGGGAGTTCCAGGCCCCGGGCTTCTACACGAGGCGCGGCTACGACGTCGTGTGCGTGATCCCCGACTACCCGCCGGGGATCACGGAGTACACGCTGGTGAAGCGGCTCGGCTGACCTGCTCAGACCAGGCGCCGCGCCCCCGCCGAGGGCACCGCTTCGAACACCCGCGGGGTCTTGAGGCCCGCCGCGGCGAAGGCGTCCTCGACCGCCTTGGTGACGGCGTCCACGTCACCCGCCTCCACCAGGACGATCGCCGAGCCGCCGAAGCCGCCGCCGGTCATCCGGGCGCCGAGGGCGCCGGAGTCCAGGGCCGTGTCGACGACCAGGTCCAGCTCGGGGCAGGAGATGCGGAAGTCGTCGCGCAGCGAGGCGTGGCCCTCGACCAGGACAGGGCCGGTGGCCCGGGTGTCGCCGGACTCCAGCAGCGACACCACCCGCTCGACGCGCTCGTCCTCGGTCACCACGTGCCGGACCAGGCGGCGCACCTCCTCCTCGTCGCCCAGCCGCTCCAGCGCCGCGTCCAGCCCGGCGTACGGCACGTCGCGCAGCGCGTCGACGCCCAGCAGCGCGGCGCCCTTCTCGCAGCCCGCGCGGCGCTTGCCGTACTCGCCCTCGCTGTGGGAGTGCTTGACCCGGGTGTCGACGACCAGCAGGCGCATCCCCTCGGCGGCGAGGTCGAGGGGGATCTGCCGCTGGGAGAGGTCGCGGGTGTCGAGGAACAGGGCGTGGCCCGCCTCGCAGCAGGCGGACGCCGTCTGGTCCATGATGCCGACGGGGGCGCCGACGTAGACGTTCTCCGCGCGCTGGCACAAGCGGGCCAGTTGCCAACCGCGCAGCCCCAGGGAGTACAGGTCGTTCAGCGCCAGTGCCACCACGACCTCCAGGGCCGCGGAGGACGACAGGCCCGCGCCCGAGGGGACCGTGGAGGCCAGGTGCACGTCGGCGCCGGTCAGCTCGTGCCCCGCCTCGCGCAGCGCCCAGACGACGCCCGAGGGGTACGCGGTCCAGGACGTGTCGGAGCCGGGGGCGAGGTCGGCGACGCGCAGCTCGACCGGGCCGGCCGCGACGTCCGCCGAGTGCAGGCGCAGGATGCCGTCGTCGCGCCGGGAGACGGCCGCGACGGCCTGGTGCGGCAGGGCGAACGGCATGACGAAGCCGTCGTTGTAGTCGGTGTGCTCCCCGATGAGGTTCACCCGGCCCGGCGCCGCCCACACTCCTTCCGCGTCCGCCCCGTACAGCTCCCGGAACCGCTCGCCGACGGTTTCCGCGACAGCCTCGCCCATGCCCTGACCCCTCGCCCTTCCGGTGACTGCGTTGTCTACTGGCCCGCGCGCCGCCGCGCGAACTCCCACGCGTCCGACACGATGCCCGCGAGGTCCGCGCGGGACGGGTTCCAGCCCAGCTTCTCGCGGGCGGTGTCCGCCGACGCGACCAGGACCGCCGGGTCGCCGCCCCGGCGCGGGGCCACCACCTCGGGGATCGGGTGGCCCGTCACCCGCCGCACGGTCTCGACGACCTCGCGGACGGAGAAGCCGTTGCCGTTGCCCAGGTTGCAGATGAGGTGCTCGCCCGGGGCGGCGGCCGCCACGGCCAGCAGGTGGGCCTCGGCCAGGTCGGCGACGTGGATGTAGTCGCGGACGCAGGTGCCGTCGGGCGTCGGGTAGTCGTCGCCGAAGACGGAGATCGCCTCGCGGCTGCCCTGCGCCACCTGGAGGACCAGCGGGATCAGGTGCGACTCGGGGTCGTGGCGCTCGCCGCAGGCGCCGTACGCGCCCGCGACGTTGAAGTAGCGCAGCGAGACCGCGCCCAGGCCGTGGGCCGCCGCCTCGCCGGTGATCATGTGGTCGACGGCCAGCTTGGAGGCGCCGTACGGGTTGGTGGGCTTCGTCGGCGCGGTCTCGACGATCGGGACCTGCTCCGGCTCGCCGTAGGTGGCGGCGGTGGAGGAGAAGACGAGCCGCCGCACGCCCGCGCCCCGCATGGCCTCCAGCAGGGCCATGGTCCCGCCGACGTTGTTGTCCCAGTACTTCTCGGGCTTGACGACCGACTCGCCGACCTGCGAGAAGGCGGCGAAGTGCAGCACGCCGTCGAACGAGCCGTCCAGCCACTTGGCGGCGTCGCGGATGTCGCCCTCGACGAACGTGGCGTCGGCCGGCACGCCCTCGCGGAATCCCGTCGAGAGGTTGTCGAGGACGACGACCTCGTGCCCGGCCTCCAGCAGATGCTGGGCCACGACACTGCCTACGTATCCGGCCCCACCGGTCACCAGGTACTTCCCGCTCATCAACTCGCTACCTCTCGCAGTCGCTCGGCCGCGCGCTCCGGCGGCACGTCGTTGATGAACACGTTCATGCCGGACTCGGAGCCCGCAAGGAACTTCAGCTTGCCGGACGTACGGCGGATAGTGAAAAGTTCCAGGTGGAGGGCGAAGTCGTCACGGGTCACACCGTCGAACTCGTCGAGCTGCCCGAACGGCGCCTGGTGCCAGGCCGCGATGTAGGGCGTCGGCGGCTCGCCCTCGCCGAAGATCCGGTCGAAGCGCCTCAGCAGTTCCAGGTACACCTCGGGGAATTCCGTGCGCGCCGCCTCGTCGAGGCCGAGCAGGTCGGGCACCCGCCGCTTCGGGTAGAGGTGCACCTCGTACGGCCAGTGCGCGGCGTACGGCACGAAGGCGGCCCAGTGCTCGCCCTCCAGGACGACGCGCTCACCCGCCAGCTCCTCCGCCAGGACGGCGTCGAACAGGTTCTCCCCGCCGGTCGCGTCCTTGTGGGCGGCCAGTGACCGCAGCATCAGGGCGGTGCGGGGGGTGGTGAAGGGGTAGGCGTAGATCTGCCCGTGCGGGTGACCCAGCGTCACTCCGATCTCGGCACCCCGGTTCTCGAAGCAGAACACCTGTTCAACGGAGGGCAGATGGGACAGCTCGGAGGTGCGGTCCGTCCAGGCGTCGAGCACGAGCCGGGCCTGCTCCTCGCTCAGGCCGGCGAAGGAGGCGTCGTGGTCGGAGGTGAAGCAGACGACCTCGCAGCGGCCGGAGTCGCCGGCCAGCGAGGGGAAACGGTTCTCGAAGACCACGACGTCATAGGCCGAGTCCGGGATCTCGCTCAGCCGCTCCCCGTCCGACGGGCACAGCGGGCACTGGTCGGCCGGCGGATGGTAGGTGCGCCCCTGCCGGTGCGAGGCGACGGCGACGGAGTCGCCGAGCAGCGGGTCGCGACGCACCTCGGACGTGGTGACGGTCCGCTCCAGCGGACGGCGGTCCACGGCGTCGCGCACGGTGTCGTCACGCAGGTCGTAGTAGACCAGCTCGCGGCCGTCGGCCAGCCGGGTCGAGGTCTTCTTCACTGCCGCACTCCTCTGCACCCATCCCTGACGCCACGCCACTCACCCAACACAATCAAACATAACACATCACAACCCACCACCCACGCGCTTCATCACGATCAAACAAACTTCATCACCACAACGGTTCAATTCATGAACGCGGAGGCGTAGGTTCCGCTCCGGATCAGTTCGCGAACGAAGCGAGTGCTTAATGCAGACCCCCACAAACCCCACATACCTAGCCGCAGAGCTTCGACTCCCCACCAACTGGCTCGACTACACGATCCTCGGGATCTACTTCCTGGTCGTCCTGGGAATCGGCTTCGCCGCCCGCCGCTCCGTCAAGACCAGCCTGGACTTCTTCCTGTCCGGCCGCTCGCTGCCCGCCTGGGTCACCGGCCTCGCCTTCGTCGCGGCCAACCTGGGCGCCACCGAGATCCTCGGCATGGCCGCCAACAGCGCCCAGTACGGCGTCTACACGACCCACTGGTACTGGATCGGCGCCATCCCGGCGATGGTCTTCCTGGGCCTGGTGATGATGCCGTTCTACTACGGCTCGAAGGTCCGCTCGGTCCCGGAGTTCCTCCTCCTGCGCTTCGACAAGGCCTCCCACCTTCTGAGTTCGGCCCTGTTCGCCATCGCCGCCATCCTGATCGCCGGCGTGAACCTCTACGCCCTCGCGATCGTCGTCGAGGCGCTGCTCGGCTGGCCGGAGTGGGTGGCCATCGTGGTCGCCGGCTTCTTCGTCCTGGCGTACATCACCCTGGGCGGCCTGTCCTCGGCCATCTACAACGAGGTCCTCCAGTTCTTCGTGATCCTGGCGGGCCTCATCCCGATCACCATCCTCGGCCTGAAGAAGGTCGGCGGCTGGGACGGCCTGTCCGACTCCCTCTCCCAGTCCCACGGCTCCGACTTCATGACGGCGTGGGGCGGCACGGGCATCGGCAGCGACAACCCGCTGGGCGCCAACTGGCTGACCATCGTCCTGGGCCTCGGCTTCGTCCTCTCCTTCGGCTACTGGACGACGAACTTCGCCGAGGTGCAGCGCGCCCTGTCGGCGAAGAACCTCTCGGCGGCCCAGCGCACGCCCCTGATCGCGGCCTTCCCGAAGATCTTCATCGTCTTCGTCGTCATGATCCCGGGCCTGGTCGCCGCGGTCCTGGTCCCGAAGATCGGCACCCCCGGCTCGGACCTCCAGTACAACGACGCGATCCCGTACCTGATGCAGCAACTGCTGCCCAACGGCGTCCTCGGCATCGCGGTGACGGGTCTGCTGGCCGCCTTCATGGCGGGCATGGCGGCCAACATCTCCTCCTTCAACACCGTCTTCACGACCGACGTCTGGCAGAAGTACGTGGTGAAGGACCGCGAGGACGGCTACTACGTCCGCTTCGGCCGCCTGATCACGGTGATCGGCGTCCTGGCCTCCATCGGCACGGCGTTCCTGGCCTCTTCCTTCTCCAACATCATGAGCTACCTCCAGACGCTCTTCTCCTTCTTCAACGTCCCGATGTTCGTGGTCTTCATCATCGGCATGTTCTGGAAGCGCGCGTCGATGAAGTCCGGCTTCTGGGGCCTGATCGCGGGCACGACCGCCGCGATGGTGAACTACTTCGTCATCTACAAGCAGGGCATCATCGACATCCCCTCCGACCAGGGCGCCAACTTCGTCTCCGCGATCGCGGGCTTCGTCGCCGGTGCGGTCGTCATGGTCGCCGTTTCCCTGTTCACCCGGCCCAAGCCGGTCAGCGAACTCCAGGGCCTGGTCTACGGCACCACCTCCCCCGGCATGTCCGAGGCGCCCGCCGAGGGCGACGACGCGTGGTACCGCAAGCCGGCCCTGCTGGGCTGGGGCGCGGTCGTCCTCGCCGCCGCCTGCTACATCCCGTTCTCGTTCTGACCGCGGGAGGATGGAGAGAACATGTCTGATTCCCACTCCGAAAAGAACGTCCACGACGAGGTCTCCGAGCTGGAGACCAAGTCCGTCACGGCCGCGCGGCTGTTCGACATCCGACGGATCATCGGCGGCCTCTTCGCCGTCTACGGCGTCATCGTGACGATCGCGGGATTCGCCGCGTCCGACGACGACATCGACAAGGCCCAGGGTGTGAACATCAACCTGTGGACCGGGCTGGGGATGCTGATCCTGGGCCTCTTCTTCCTGGCCTGGCTGAAGCTCCGCCCCACCGCTCCACCGACACCGTCACTGGAGGAGCCCGGGAAGGAGTAGCCCCGGCCCCCGTCCCGCCCCAGCAGCACGACTGCCCGCAGCTGGGGCGGCACGGCGGCGGAAAGCCGCGTACGGCGGAAAGCGGCACCGGAGAGGGGCGAGGGTCAGCCGCGTACGGCGGGAAGGGGACGGGTCGGGGGGTGTCCGCCCGCAGCGGTTGGCGCGTCAACGCCACGAGCCTCTTCAAGCGACCGATTCCGCGCCGTTCCGAGGACGGACACCCCCGTCCCGGCCCCGACCCCCCACCGGCCGCACCGCGCTACCCGCACCCCCACCGAACCCGCACCAGGCGCCGCAGGCACCACCCGCACCCCACCCGCACAGGCGCCGCAGGCACCACCCGCACCCCACCGAAGCCGCACAGGCGCCGCAGGCACCCGCACCCCACCGACCAAGCACAGCCCGCCGCAGGCACCCCGCTCAACCGCCGGAGGCCCCCGCCCGGTCCAGCAGCCCCGTCCGCGCCGCCAGCGCCGCCGCCTCCAGCCGGGAGCCCACCCCCAGTTTCATCAGGACGCGCTGCACGTGGGTACGGGCCGTGGACGGAGCGATCCCCATGCCGGCCGCGATCAGCCGCGTGTCCTCCCCGTCCGCGACCCGCACCAGCACCTCCACCTCCCGCGGCGTGAGCATCCGCAACAGCCGCTGCCCCTCGTCGTCGGGCTGCGCCGCCGGGTTCAGCAGCTCACCGAAGGCCCCCTGGAGCAGTGCCGGCGCCACCGCCGCCTCACCGGCCCGCGCCTTCATGATGGCCCGCTCCACGCCCTCTATGCGCTCGTCGTGCCGGACGTACCCCGACGCCCCCGCCGCGAACGCGGCAGCGATCCCCCGAGGGCTCGGCACCGGCCCGAGCACCAGCACGGCCACCTGCGGACGCTCCCGCTTCACCCGCACCACCGGATCGAAGATCCCCGGCTCGGCCGGTGTCGCCGTGCCCAGCAGGCACACCTCCGGCGCCCGGCTGATCACCAGGTCCGCCGCCCCCGCGGCCGGCGCCGCCGCGGCCAGCACCCGGTGCCCCCGCAGCTTCAGCGCCGACGCCAGCGCCTCGGCCAGCAGTCGGTGATCGTCGACCACCATGAGCCGTACTCCCATGGAGCAACCCCCCAGTCACCCAGTCCCCGGCATGCCCCCGGCATGTCCCCGGAAGCTACACGGTTGCCCGACCTCGCGCTGCCCCTACCGGCGAGAACCGCCCCGGAGCACCGAAATCCCCCGCGAAACGGCCCCGCCCCCGGGTGGGGGCGGGGCCGCGACGGACACCCACGGGACGGTGGACGGCGTCAGCCGCCGGCACCGAACCCGATCGCCAGGTACTCCTTCTCGTCGGAGGAGGTCAGTTCACTGGCGTACACCTGGGACATGTACAGGTGCCCCTGGGAGTAGATCAGTTCGGCGTACTCCGGCGACATGCTGGACTCCACGTCCCGCACGGCCTCGGTCGCCGGGTTCTCCAGCAGCGTGGTCTGCTTGAACGACCCGCCGTCGATGCTGACGATCTGGCCGCCCTTGTCGTACGGCGGACGCTTGTAGGCGATCACGTTGCCGCCGTCCATGCGCAGCGGGGTGATCGTGTAGTCGTCGCCGGAGTCGGCGCGCTGCCCGGTCTGCTTGCCGGTGGTCAGGTCGAAGGCCACGACCTCGTTGACCCGGGTGGAGGTCTTGCCGCCGCTCTCGTGTTCCTCGGTCGGAATGTAGAGCCGGTTGTCGCCGACCGCGAGCCCCGAGCACTCCTCGGTCTTGGTGATGTTGTCGCAGCTGGCCGCGAACTGCTCGCCCGGCGCCGAGATGCGGGTCAGGAGTTTGCCGGTCTTGTTGTCGATGGAGAAGAAGTCGGAGATGCCGCTGCCGTCCCCGGCGGAGTCGCCGATGTCGGCGGAGACGACGAGCGGGTTCGTGGACACGATGCCCGCGTACTCGATGCCCTTGGCCATCTTGTACTCGGAGATCACCTTCCCGTTCGTCGGGTCGATGGTCTGGATGTGCAGTTCCCGTGCCTTGTACGTGCCGCACTTGCGGACCGCGACGAGCTTCTCGCCGCCGCCGTAGCCCGCGTCGTAGCAGGTGTCGGTCGCCTTCGGGGACCAGCGGGTGGCGCCGTCGGCGACGGCGAAGGCGACGCCGCCGTCGCTGCTGCCGACGGCGACGGTGTCGGCGCTGATCGTGATGTTGTCGAAGGAGATCGGCTGGTCACCGGCGGTCTTCGTCCAGATCTTCTTCCCGGCGTCCAGGTCGAGGACCGCGATCTGGCTGCAGCCGTGCGAGCGCTCCGCCTTGGTCGGCATGGCGGGCTGGTAGATGATGGCCGTCTTGTTGTCGTCGGTGACGTGCCGGGTGGTCGCGCAGACGGGGCCGTCCAGCTTGATCGTCCACTTCTTGGTGCCCTTGGCGGGGTCGTAGCCGACGACCTCGGCGATGCCGCTCTTGGCGTACACCTTGTCGGTGAGCCAGGAGCCGGAGACCACGACGGTGCTGTTGTCCTTGCTCACCGCGGGCATGGGGACCTGGAAGAGCACCTTGGAGGCGGGGTCGGAGGGTGTCTTCTCGGTGCCGCCGGCGGAGGTGCCGCCGTCGCCGCCCTTCTCCTCCGTACCGCCCCCGCCGCCCTTGCCGCCGCTGGAGGTGGCGGTGTCGTCCTTGCCGCCGTCGTCGGAGGAGCCGGCGTACCAGACGCCACCGCCGATGATCAGCGCGATCGCGACGACGGCCGCCACGATGATCGCCAGCTGCGCGTTGATCTTCCGGCCGCCGCCCGGCCCCGCGGCCTGGGGCTGCATGGGCATGGTCGGCTGCTGGTATCCGTACCCCGGCTGCTGCGGCGCCCCGGGCGGCGTCGGCTGCCCGTACGGACCGGGCTGGGCGGGGTAGCCGTACCCGGGCTGCGGCTGGGGCGGGGTCTGCGGGAACCCGTACCCGGGCTGCGGCTGGGGCGGGGTCTGCGGGAACCCGTACCCGGGCTGCGGCTGCGGCGGCGTCTGCGGGAACCCGTACCCCGGCTGCTGCGGCGGCGGACCCGCGGGCGGGGTCGACGGAGCCGCGGGCGGCGGTGTCTGCGGGGCACCCCCGGGCTGCTGCGGGTAGCCGTAGCCGGGCTGGGGAGCCTGGCCGGGTCCGGAGGGCGGCGTGGGCGGCTGCGGCGGCTGGGGCTGGGACGGCCCGAAGCCGCCCCCCTGCGGTGGCTGGTGGGGTGGCGGGGGCGGCGGCTGGGTCATGACGTGAGCACCTCGTGGAGCGGAGACGGCGGGGACGGATCGGGCCGCGCGACGGCGGCCGGAGAGGCGGAGGAAGAGGTCACTTGCCGTAGGCGAGCATCAACTTCTCCTTCGACTCGTCGTTTCCGGTCAGACGGGTGCTGGAGATGTAGAACCGCCCGTCCACCCAGTCGATCTCCTTGGAGTAGAAGCTGTTCTCGATGTCCGCGACGCCCTGCGGGTTCTGCAGCAGCTTGGCCGGCTTGTGGTCGCTGCCCCCGGTGGGGATGGACACGACCTGGCCGCCCGCGTCGTAGGACGGCTGGACGTAGGCGACGAGTTGGTCGCCCTCGACCTTCATCGGCACCATCGGCTCGTCGGCGGGGGACTTGGTGCGCCACTTCTCCTTGCCGGAGGCGAGGTCGATCGCGACGATCTCGTTGGCGCCGCTGGTCGCCTCGGTCGGCAGGTAGAGGGTGCCCGCGGCGACCGCGACGCCCGTGCAGCCCTGGAGGTCGCGTTCGAGGATGGCCCAGCCGCACTCGGGAGCGAACTCCTCGTCGACGCCGACCTGTTCGAGGACCTTGCCGGCGGAGGTGAAGCTGGAGATGTTCCAGACCTTCTTGTCCTCGTTGGTGGCGTAGACGACGAGCGGGTCGACGGAGTAGGCGCGGGCGACCCGCCAGCCCTTCTCGTACGGGTAGGTCCACAGGACCTTGCCGGTCTTCGGGTCGAGTCCCTGGATCTCGTCGTGCGCGTTGTTGCCGCCTGCGCCGCAGGAGGCGACCTGGACGAGTTTGCTGGCGCTGCCCGCGAATCCGGCGGGGAAGCAGGCGTCGCCGTACTTCTTCTTCTCGTACAGCTTCTTGCCGCTGGTGACGTCGTAGGCGGTGCCGGACTGGGAGCGGCCGACGATCATCGTGGTGCCGCTGAGGGAGAGTTCGAGGGAGAGCGTGGAGTCGAACAGCTCGCCGTCGGCGACCTCCTGCGACCAGCCCTTCTTGCCGGTGGCGAGGTCGATCTCCTGGAGCTTGTTGCACTTGGCGCGGTCGCTGGAGCCGCTCATGTAGGCGACGACGATCTTGTCGGCGGCCGTCTTCTGCGGGGTGACCGCGCAGATCTTCTCGGGGAAGGCGATCGGCTGCCAGGCGGGCTTGCCGTCGGCCACGTTGTAGGCGAAGACCTGCTTGTACGCCGCCTTCACCGCGGCCTTGCCGGTGACCCACATGCCGTTGGCGTCGGCGCCGGAACCGGGGGCGTCGGGCGCCTCCTTGTACCAGAGCACCTGGGCCTCGCCGTCCTGGCGGCCCTCGTTGAGGTTCTCGGGGTCCTCGCCGCCGTCGCCGCTGCCGTCACCGGGGTTGACGGGTGCGCCGCCCTGGGAGCCGGAGGGTTTGGGGTCGTCGCTCTTGCCGGCGACGGGCTTCTTGTCCTGGTCGTCGCCACCGCCGGCGGTGACGGCCCACACACTGCCGCCGATGACGAGCAGGGCCGCGACCGCCGCGCCGACGGCGAGGGCGGGCTTGCCCTTGAAGGGGTTGCGGGACCCGGAACCGCCGGGCGGCGGGGTGCCGGGGGCGCCGGGCCCACCGGGGTACTGCTGCTGCGGATACCCGTAACCGGGCTGCTGACCGTACGGCCCCGGCTGCTGGGGCTGGGCGTAGGGCCCGGAGTTGTATGGTCCGGGCTGGGCGTACGGGCCCTGCGGGCCGGGCTGCTGCGGATATCCGTAACCCGGCTGCTGTGGCGGCGGGCCCTGCGGGGGCGGCGGGGTGGGCGCCCCGAAACCTCCCGGCGGTGGATTGTGCGGTGCCCCGAAACCTCCGGGCGGTGGGTCCTGCGGTGCTCCGAAGCCACCCGGCTGCGGCGGCTGATTCGGCGGCTGGCTCATCAGCGCGTTCCCCCTTATTGCTTACTCACTGATTTCTAGCCACGCCCCGGGTCACGCGCTGGCCCCGGAGTCGTCGAAGGCGATGGTTGGAGATGCCCGGGACCGCCCTCGGACAGTCCTCGGACCGCCTTTCTATCACCCGCGACCGACCCCCCACCGGGCCGCGTCCGCCGCTGTTCCCAAGGGAGAACCGGCCCGTGATGCCTCTGTTACGACCCTTCACGTGCTCTTTACACCGCCTGCGCCCGCCGCGCGCAGGGGCTCAGGCGTCCTCGGCCAGTTCCAGCCAGCGCAGCTCCAGCTCGTCGCGCTGCCCCACGAGTTCGCGCAGCTCGGCGTCCAGTTCGGCCACCTTCGCGAAGTCCGTGGCGTTCTCGGCGATCCGGGCGTGCAGCTTGGTCTCCTTCTGGGAGACCTTGTCCAGCTGCCGTTCGATCTTCTGGAGCTCCTTCTTGGCGGCGCGTACGTCGGCGGCGCTCTTCTCGGACGCCTGGGCGGCCTTCGCCACGGGGGCCGGGGCGTTCGCCGCGGCGGTCTCCTCCATGCGCTGCCGCCGCTCCAGGTACTCGTCGATGCCGCGGGGCAGCATGCGCAGCGCGCCGTCGCCGAGGAGGGCGAAGACCCGGTCGGTGGTGCGCTCGACGAAGAAGCGGTCGTGGGAGATGACGATCATCGAGCCGGGCCAGCCGTCGAGGACGTCCTCCAGCTGGGTCAGGGTCTCGATGTCGAGGTCGTTGGTGGGCTCGTCGAGGAAGAGGACGTTGGGCTCGTCCATGAGGAGGCGCAGCAGTTGGAGCCGCCGCCGCTCACCGCCGGACAGGTCCCCGACCGGCGTCCACTGCTTCTCCTTGCCGAAGCCGAAGGTCTCGCACAGCTGCCCGGCGGTCATCTCGCGGCCCTTGCCGAGGTCGACGCGCTCGCGCACACGCTGCACGGCCTCCAGGACCCGCCAGTCCGGGTCCAGCTCGGCGACCTCCTGGGAGAGGTAGGCCAGCTTGACGGTCCTGCCGACCCGCACCTGCCCGCCGGCGGGCTGCTGCTCGCCGTCGCTGCGGGCGGCCTCGGTCATGGCGCGCAGCAGGGAGGTCTTCCCGGCGCCGTTGACGCCGACGAGGCCGATGCGGTCGCCGGGGCCGAGCTGCCAGGTGACGTGCTTGAGCAGCACCTTGGGACCGGCCTGGACGGTGACGTCCTCCAGGTCGAACACGGTCTTGCCGAGCCGGGACGAGGCGAACTTCATCAGTTCGCCGCTGTCCCGGGGCGGCGGCACGTCGGCGATCAGCTCGTTGGCGGCCTCGACGCGGAAGCGGGGCTTGGACGTGCGTGCGGGCGCCCCGCGCCGCAGCCAGGCCAGTTCCTTGCGGACCAGGTTCTGCCGCTTGGTCTCCTCGGTGGCGGCGATGCGCTCGCGCTCGGCGCGGGCGAAGACGTAGTCGGAGTAGCCGCCCTCGTACTCGTAGACGTCGCCCTTCTGCACGTCCCACATGCGGGTGCAGACCTGGTCGAGGAACCACCGGTCGTGGGTGACGCAGACGAGGGCGGACCGCCGCTCGCGCAGGTGCTGGGCGAGCCAGGCGATGCCCTCGACGTCGAGGTGGTTGGTGGGCTCGTCGAGGACTACGAGGTCCTGGTCCTCGATGAGCAGCTTGGCGAGCGCGATCCGGCGCCGCTCGCCACCGGAGAGCGGCCCGATGACGGTGTCCAGGCCCTGCGGGAACCCCGGCATGTCGAGCCCGCCGAAGAGTCCCGTCAGCACGTCCCTGATCTTGGCGTTGCCCGCCCACTCGTGGTCGGCCATGTCGCCGATGACCTCGTGGCGGACGGTGGCGGCGGGGTCGAGGGAGTCGTGCTGGGTGAGCACACCGAGCCGCAGCCCCCCGGAGTGGGTGACCCGGCCGGTGTCGGGCTCCTCCAGCCTGGCCAGCATCCGGATCATGGTCGTCTTGCCGTCGCCGTTGCGGCCGACGACGCCGATGCGGTCCCCCTCGGAGACGCCGAGGGACACGCCGTCGAGGAGTGCACGGGTGCCGTACACCTTGCTGACGTTCTCGACATTGACCAGATTGACGGCCATTTCTCTCCTGACTGGGGGATCGATCAGCCTTCAAGCGTAGGCCCTCCGGGGGGTGGGGCGACGCGGGCAGGGGTCGCCACTCTCCGTGGTGACGCGACCACGGGCACCTACGCGCCGACCGGCATTCATCACGAGCCGAGCCCCTCAGACCACCGTCGCACCCGCCGCCGCCCCCACCGCCGTGCGCACGTCCCGGCAGGTCCCCGACGCCCGCAGCACGCCCGCGATGTCGGACGCGGACTTGGCGTCGGTCGCGAGGAACGCCGTCGTCGGGCCCGAGCCCGAGACCAGGGCCGCCAGCGCGCCCGCCGCCCGGCCCGCCGCGAGGGTGTCGGACAGTTCGGGGAAGAGGGAGAGCGCGGCGGGCTGGAGGTCGTTGGTGAGCGCCACGGCGAGCGCGGTGGCGTCGCCCTTCGCGAGGGCGTCGAGCACCGCCTGGTCGGCGACCGGTTCCGGGATGTCCAGGTCCGCGCCGAGCCGGTCGAACTCGCGGAAGACGGCCGGTGTCGACAGTCCCCGCGCGGCCAGTGCGAACACCCAGTGGAAGTCGCCGCCCACCTCCAGTTCCGCCAGCCGCTCCCCCCGCCCCGTGCCCAGTGCCGCCCCGCCGACCAGGCTGAACGGCACGTCGCTGCCCAGCTCGGCGCAGATCTCCAGCAGCTCCTCGCGGGAGGCGCCGGTGCCCCACAGCGCGTCGCAGGCGAGCAGCGCGCCGGCACCGTCCGCGCTGCCGCCCGCCATGCCCCCGGCGACGGGGATGTCCTTGGCGATGTGGAGGTGGACGGCGGGTTCGCGGCCGTACCGCGCGGCCAGTGCCTCGGCCGCGCGGGCCGCGAGGTTGGTGCGGTCCAGGGGGACCTGGTCGGCGTCCGGCCCCTCGCAGGTGACGCGGAGCCCGTCGGTGGCCGGGGTGGCGGTGACCTCGTCGTACAGGGAGACGGCGAGGAAGACGTTGGCCAGGTCGTGGAAGCCGTCGGGGCGGGCGGCGCCGACCGCGAGCTGGACGTTGACCTTGGCGGGGACGCGGACCGTCACGCTCACTTGCTCGTCACTCCTCGTGCTGGGCGGTACGACGCTCGGCGATACGCGCGAACTCTTCCACGGTCAGCGCCTCTCCGCGCGCCTGCGGCGACACGCCCGCGCCGACGAGGGCGGCCTCGGCGGCCGCGGCCGACCCGGCCCACCCGGCGAGGGCGGCCCGCAGGGTCTTGCGGCGCTGGGCGAACGCGGCGTCGACGACGGCGAAGACCTCGCGCCTGGACGCGGTCGTCCTGACCGGTTCGGTCCGCCGGACGAGTGACACGAGGCCGCTGTCGACGTTCGGGGCGGGCCAGAAGACGTTGCGGCCGATGGAACCGGCGCGGCGGACCTCCGCGTACCAGTTGGCCTTCACGGACGGGACGCCGTACACCTTCGAGCCGGGGCCGGCGGCGAGCCGGTCGGCGACCTCGGCCTGCACCATGACGAGGGTGCGCTCGATGCTCGGGAAGGTTTCGAGCATGTGGAGGAGGACGGGCACCGCCACGTTGTACGGGAGGTTCGCGACCAGCGCGGTCGGGGCCGGGCCCGGGAGTTCGCCCACGTGCATCGCGTCGGAGTGCACGAGCGCGAACCGGTCGGCGCGTTCGGGCATGCGGGCGGCGACGGTGGCGGGCAGGGCGCCGGCGAGTACGTCGTCGATCTCGACGGCGGTGACCCGGTCGGCGGCCTCGAGCAGGGCCAGGGTGAGCGAGCCGAGGCCCGGTCCCACCTCGACCACCACGTCGTCGGGGCGTACCTCGGCGGTGCGGACGATTCGGCGGACCGTGTTCGCGTCGATGACGAAGTTCTGGCCGCGCTGCTTGGTGGGGCGTACGCCGAGGGCTGCCGCGAGTTCACGGACGTCGGCGGGGCCCAGGAGGGCGTCGGGGGTGGGGCTGCTCACCCGGCAAGGGTAGCCGGGGGCGGGACGGCCTCATCCCCGCAGCCGGGCGCCGCAGTGCGGCCAGGCGTCGGCGCCGCCGCGTACGTACAGCTTCTGCGCCCGGTACGTCTGCTCCGCGGCCGAGGCGTCCTGGGGGCGGCCCTCGCCGCCGAGGGCGTGCCAGGTGGCGGTGTCGAACTGGTAGAGCCCGCCGTACGTCCCCGACGGGTCGACCGCGTCCGGGCGGCCGCCGGACTCGCAGGCGGCCAGGGCCTGCCAGTTCAGGTGGTCGGTGCCCTGGACGGAGACGGGCCGCGGGCGGGTGCCGACGCGTACGAGCCGCGGGCTGGGCTCGCGCACCACCTCGCTGCGCAGGCGGCGCGGCTTCTGCCGGACGCCGTTGACGGTGCGCAGGGCGTAGGTGGTGCGTCGCAGTCCGGGCCGGCCGGCCTGCTGGACCTCCTCCGTGCCCCGGTAGAGGGAGGCGTCCTCGGTCCGTCGTACGTCGAAGGGGATCGGGTCCTCGCGGACCTCCTGGGAGCCGGTGATCCGCAGGACGGTGACGGTCTGTCCGTCGCGCGGGAAGCCGGTCGCGGGGACGGAGGTGGTGTCCTCGCCGTGCAGGGTGACGCCGGCCTCCTCGACGGCCTCGCCCACGGTCGCGGCGTTGGTGCGGACCGTGCGGGCCCGGCCGTCCGCCATGACGGTCACCACCCGCTCGGTGCGCACGACCAGCGCCAGGCCCTCGCGGCCGATGCGCCGGGAGCCCTCGGTGGACAGGTGGGCGCCCTGCGTCCGCACGCCGAGCTGCCGCAGCGCCCCCTCCACGGTCTCGGCGGTCGTCCAGACCTGGCGCCGGTGGCCGTCGAGGGTGAGCAGCAGGGGGCGCCCGTAGTGGACGGTGATGTCCTCGCCGGTGGTCAGCGGGGTGCCGGGGGCGGGTGCGACCACGTCGTGGGCGCCGACCTGGACGCCTTCCTCGGCGAGCAGTTCGGTGACGTCGTCGGCGAAGGTGTGCAGCGTGCGCGGGGTGCCGTCGACGGTCAGCTCGACGGCCTTGTCCTTGACGACGAAGGCGGTGGTGCCGCCCGCGAGGAAGGCCACGACCAGCGCCCGCGGGAGCAGTCGGCGCAGCGGGGCGTCCCCGCGCCCCGCGCCCCGCGTCCGGCGCCGGCGCCCGGCCGCCCGTCCGTCACCCGGCGCGCTGACCGGCGGCGCCTGCGATGCGGGGCCCTGCCGGGGCAGGGCGGGCACGGTCGGCTCGTGGACGGGCGGTGCGGGCCGGTACGTGTCGCCGTACGAGACGCCGTACGTGTCGCCGTACGGCAGGGTGGGCGCGCTGTGCACGTCGTACGGGGCGGCGTATCCGTACGCCGCCGAGGGCTCGAACTGCGTTGTGCTCACGCCGACACGCTCCAGGGGTCCGGATCGGGCCCCCAGAACCTAGCGGAGTGCCCGTCACTCTCCCAAGCGACGCGGCTACGCAGCGTGTCAGTAGCCGAAGGCGCGGGCCGTGTTCGCGGCGAGGGCGCTCGCCAGGGTGTCCTCGTCGACGCCCCGTACGTCCGCCATGGCGCGCACCGTGACCGGCACGAGGTAGGGCGCGTTCGGCCGGCCCCGGTGGGGCGCCGGGGTCAAAAACGGCGCGTCGGTCTCCACCAGCACCAGCTCGGGCGGGGCCACGGCGAGGGCGTCGCGCAGGTTCTGGGCGTTCTTGAAGGTAACGTTGCCCGCGAAGGACATGTAGTACCCGGCGCCCGCGCAGATCTCGGCCATCTCGGCGTCGCCGGAGTAGCAGTGGAAGACGGTGCGCTCGGGGGCGCCCTCCTCCTTGAGGACGCGCAGGACGTCGGCGTGGGCCTCGCGGTCGTGGATGACGAGGGTCTTGCCGTGCCGCTTGGCGATCTCGATGTGGGCGCGGAAGGACCGCTCCTGTGCCGCCATGCCCTCGGGGCCGGTGCGGAAGTGGTCGAGGCCGGTCTCTCCGACGCCCTTGACCTGCGGGAGTGCCGCGAGCCGGTCGATCTCCGCGAGGGCGTCGTCGAGCGCCGCGTCGCCGCCGGGCTGCCGTGCCCCCTGCCTCGACCACCCGTCGGGGTCGCCGTGCACGATGCGCGGCGCCTCGTTGGGATGCAGGGCGACGGTGGCGTGGACGGCCTCGTACGCGGCGGCGGTCTCGGCGGCCCACCGGGAACCCGCGAGGTCGCAGCCGACCTGGACGACGGTCGTGACGCCGACCGACGCGGCCTTGGCGAGCGCCTCGTCCACCGTGCCGGACTGCATGTCGAGGTGGGTGTGCGAGTCGGCGACCGGCACCCGGAGGGGCTCGGGGAGCGGGGGCGCGTCGTTCTTGTCGGACCGGCCCGAGGCGTTCGAAGACATGCCCCGATCCTACGAAAGCCGGTCCCGGGTCCGGCGCGTCCCCGAGGGGTCAGCTCGCCCTGCGGTGGAGGTGCAGCGCGTGCAGCAGGTCGGACAGGTGCCAGTGCCGGTGCCCGGCGTCGAGCCCCGGCGCTCCCGGCCCCGGCTCCTCGGGCACCTGCGGCACCTCCAGGGGCCCGGCGGGCGGCACCCGGTGGACGCCGTGCGAGGCCCCGCGCACGGAGGCGACCCGCCCCGGGCGCATGATCCGGACGACGTGGTTGTCGCAGGTGGGACACGTCGGCCGGGTCAGTGGGGAGGGCACGACGCGGCCGTCCGCCACGTAGCGCACGCACTCGGTCCCGTCGGCGTCCCGGTAGTGCTCGATCTCGAACGACTGCTCCCAGCCGTGCCCGCAGCGCATGCAGGCGAAGGAGTACGACTCGTGGACGACGGCGGTGGCGCCGGCACGCGTTCCGGTACGCGCGCCGCTCTCGCTCATGCTCATCCCGGCTCCTTCGGTTCGTTCGGCTCCTTCCTCCAGTGGACTCCTCCACGGGCGGGAAAGCACCGGGTGCGGCCGAGTATTTGAGTCGATTTGGGGTGCCCTTGGCCCAAGGCCCGCGAGGCCCGGCGGGGGACAAAGGACAGGTCAGGAGCGGGTCAAGGGAGAGGCGCGGCCGGGAGGCGGCGGGCCGGGGAGCGGGTGCGGCCGGCCGTCAGGCCCCCGCGTTCTTGGCCGCGACCACCGCGTCGAACACCTCCCGCTTGGGCACGCCCACCTGGGCGGCCACCGCGGCGATGGCTTCCTTGCGCCGCTCGCCCGCCTCCTCGCGTGCCCGTACCCTGCGCACCAGCTCCTCGGCGCCGACCTCCTCGGGTCCCTTGTCCGGCGCCCCCTCGACGACGACGGTGATCTCGCCGCGCACCCCGTCGGCGGCCCACTCGGCCAGTTCGCCGAGGCCACCGCGCCTGACCTCCTCGTAGGTCTTGGTCAGCTCCCGGCACACGGCGGCCCGCCGGTCGGCGCCGAAGACCTCTGCCATCGCGGCGAGGGTGTCCTCGACGCGGTGCGTGGACTCGAAGTACACGAGTGTCCGGCGCTCCCCGGCGACCTCGCGCAGCCGGGTCAGGCGCTCGCCGGCCTTGCGGGGCAGGAAGCCCTCGAAGCAGAACCGGTCGACGGGCAGCCCGGACAGGGCGAGCGCGGTGAGCACGGCGGAGGGCCCGGGGACGGCGGTGACGCGGACGCCGCGCTCGACGGCGGCGGCGACCAGCCGGTAGCCGGGGTCGGACACCGAGGGCATCCCGGCGTCGGTGACGAGCAGCACCCGGGCGCCGCCGACCAGCTCCTCCACCAGCTCGGGCGTACGGGCGGACTCGTTGCCCTCGAAGTACGACACGACACGCCCCGCGGGTGCGACGCCGAGCGCCTGGGCGAGCCGGCGCAGCCGCCGGGTGTCCTCGGCGGCGACGACGTCCGCACCGGCCAGTTCGGCGGCGAGCCGGGGCGGGGCGTCCTGGACGTCGCCGATGGGGGTGCCCGCCAGTACAAGGGTTCCAGTCACGCACCCATCCTCCCAGGCGTCCCCCGAGGGGGACGTATCCGGACCGGTGGGGCCCATGCGCGGGACGTGCACAGCGCGGTTCCCTACGATGGCGCGGTGACCAGTACCGCGTCCTCCACGGACACCCGGCAGGGCCAGGCCCCGCACGACGAGCGGCCCGCCTGGCAGCAGCGGCTGCGCCGCTTCGGCTACACGGCGGGGCCCGCGGCCGGTGACGTCCGCGACCGGCTGGTGCCGCCGTACGCGAGCCCGAGCCCGCGCCTGTGGGCCTTCCTGGGCCTGTCGAAGCCGCTCACCGACCGGATCCCGCGCTGGTCGGCGTGGGGCGGGCCGCTGCTGGTGGCGCTGCTCGCGGGCGTACTGCGGTTCTGGAACCTGGGCAGCCCGAAGGCGGTGATATTCGACGAGACGTACTACGCCAAGGACGCGTGGGCGCTGATCCACCGCGGTTTCGAGGTCAACTGGGACAAGAACGCCAACGACCTGATCCTGAACTCGGGCGGCGACGTCCCGATCCCGGCCGACGCGGCGTACGTCGTGCACCCGCCGGTCGGCAAGTACGTCATCGGCCTGGGCGAGCAGATGTTCGGCTTCGACCCGTTCGGCTGGCGCTTCATGACGGCGCTGCTCGGCACGCTGTCGGTGCTGCTGCTGTGCCGGATCGGCCGCCGGCTGTTCCGCTCCACGTTCCTGGGGTGCCTGGCGGGCGCGCTGATGGCCCTGGACGGCCTGCACTTCGTGATGAGCCGCACCGCGCTGCTGGACAGCGTGCTGATGTTCTTCGTGCTGGCCGCGTTCGGCTGCCTGGTCGTCGACCGCGACAGAGCGCGGGCCCGGCTCGCCGCCGCGCTCCCGGTGGACGAGGACGGCCGCGCCCGCCCGGACGCGCACGTGGCGGGGACCCTGCGCCTCGGGTGGCGCCCCTGGCGTCTGGCGGCGGGCCTGATGCTGGGACTGGCGGCGGCCACCAAGTGGAACGGCCTCTACATCATGGCGGCCTTCTGTGTGATGGCCGTCCTGTGGGACGTCGGCTCCCGCCGCGTCGCGGGCGCCCGCCGCCCCTACCTCGCGGTGCTGCGGTACGACCTGGGCTGGGCCTTCCTCTCGACGGTCCCGGTGGCGCTGGCGACGTACGTCCTGTCCTGGCTGGGCTGGATCCTCTCCCCCTCGGACGGCACCGGCGGCTACTACCGCGACTGGGCGGTGAAGGACGGCGCGAACAGCTCCTGGTCGTGGCTCTTCCCCGACTGGTGGCGCAGCCTGTGGCACTACGAGACCCAGGTCCTCGAATTCCACACCCACCTCACTTCGCCGCACACGTACCAGTCCAACCCGTGGAGCTGGATCGTCCTGGGCCGCCCGGTCTCCTACTTCTACGAGTCCCCGTCGGCGGGCTCGGACGGCTGCCCGGTCGACGCGGGCGAGAAGTGCGCCCGCGAGGTACTGGCGCTGGGCACCCCTCTCCTCTGGTGGGTGGGCTGCTTCGCCCTGCTGTACGTCCTGTGGCGCTGGTTCTTCCGCCGCGACTGGCGCGCGGGCGCCATCGCCTGCGGCGTCGCGGCCGGCTACCTCCCCTGGTTCCTGTACCAGGAGCGCACGATCTTCATCTTCTACGCCGTCGTCTTCGTCCCGTTCCTCTGCCTCGCGGTGGCGATGCTCCTCGGGGCGATCATCGGCCGCCCGGGCTGCACGGACACCCGCCGCGTCGCGGGCGCGACGGGAGCGGGCGTCCTGGTGCTCCTCATCGCGTGGAACTTCATCTACTTCTGGCCCCTGTACACGGGCACGGCGATCCCGATGGAGGAGTGGAGATCGCGGATGTGGCTGGATACGTGGGTCTAGCTGGGCAGATCCGTCATGGAGGCACGGCGGCACACCGTGCCCCCATGTCTCCGGCGCCAACGTGCACGACAGCCAGGCCCTGGTCCTGCTCGTGAAGGGCATACCGCCCATCCGGTCCCGCCGAGGTCCTCGTCGACGTAAGCCCAGCAAGCTCCACGCCGACAAGGGCTAAGACTATCGCCAGCTGCGGAAATGGCTGCCCCAGCGCGGCATCCGACCCCGCATCGCACGCAAGGGCGTCGAGACCTCACCGGGACTTGGGCGACACCGTTTTGACCATCGAACGGACCATGGCATGACTCGCCGGCTGCCGACGACTCCACCGCCGTTATGAGCGCAAGGCCGAGCACTCCCTCGCCTTCACGAGCATCGCCTGCACCCTCATCTGCTACCGCCGCATGAGCTCCTGAACACACGCCGCAGACAATGCCTCATGCAGGAGTATGGCCAGATGATCAGATCCGAGCAGATCCAGAACGCAGCCCTTCTCTGGCAGGAACACCACGATGCCGAGTTCCCCGCCAACCTACGAGGCGTCGAGGTCGAAGACATTGACATGGTGCTGCTCGATGCGGACACCGCAGGATGCGCCTCCACGTGGATCAACAACGGCGGCACCCTCGATCCCCAACGTAGGCGCATCCTCCAAACCTGTGTCGAAAACCTGGGCCGAGTGATTCCGCAGATCAGCGACCCATCAGGCCATCAGTACTACCAGCGCTTGCACAAACTTGCCCTGCTTGTTTCAGGTGCCCTCGACACCAAATGAGATGGCCTCTAAAGGGGATGATCGCCCGGCGGGCCGGCGGCCGAATGCACCTGACGCTGCCACCTGTACAAGGACCAGCAGCAGCTCCGCTTCGACCAGCACGAGCGCCCCTACCGTGTGGTGGACGCCCTCCGGCTGGAGAGTCTGCTGCGGCAGCTCATCGCCGAGGACAGCTTCCCTCTCCTCGGCGACACAGAATGGGTGGGCCGCGCCGTGGCGCGTCTGACCGGCGGAAAGAACAGCTGGATCACGGACCGTGCGCTGCGCCAGGTGGCGACGGAGGGCATGGCCGCGACTACTGGCCTCTGAAGTCCGCCGTCGCCCCACGGCGTTTCCGGCGGACCGGCGGGGACATGTGGGTCCCGCCGTGCGGTCACGTCGCGAGGACATGGCGGGACTCGCGTCACCCCTCGTGTCCACGCGACCGATGCCGCTTCGCGTAGGACCAGGTAACCGCACTCATCAGCGCGGGGATGGCGAACAGCGGGGCAAAGGCGAGTGCCCAGACGGTCTGTGCCGTGCCGCTCGACAGGTACGTCTGGCTTTCGGCGGTGAAGGCGACCACGAGTTGCCACAGTGCCACCAGGACCAGGACACCCGAGGCGGTCCACGCCAGCGGGGCGAGGACCCCGGGGCGCAGCGGCCGCCACCGGTCGCTGACGAGCAGCAGCGGGAAGAGCGCGGCCAGTTCGGCGAGGACGGAGAGACCGACGACGTAGGCGATGCCCCAGCCCGGGATGTCGTAGACGTCGCGCAGCACCTGCTCGCTGTAGCCCACGGGGACACCGGCCGCCATGGCGATGCGCCACAGGCCGGACGGGACGGCGCACAGCGCGACGGCGTGGGCGGCGCGGCGAGCCCAGACGGGCGCGGGGGCGGGGGCCGGTCCGAGGGCGGGGAGAGGAGCGGTCGCTGTCGTCATGGCGTCCATGCTGGCCCTGGACCTGCTGGCCGCGCTTCGTCCGCTGCGGCGGACCGTGTCCGCCTCGCGGGTGAGACGGCACGCCCTGAAGGAGGACCTGAGCAGGATCCTGTCACCCGGCTGCGGAGGACACCGCTACGACGTGGCCTCGATGGCGACCTCGGCCCAGACCGTCAGCCCTCCGCCGCTTCGTCGTGTTCCCCAACGGGTGGCCAGCGCGTCGGTGATCAGCAGGCCTCGCCCGCCCTCGCACTCCGCCTCGGATCCACCCGCCGACGGGGAGGCCACCGGCGTACCGCCACTGCGACCGTCGTCGGTCACGCCCACCGTGGCGGTGCCAGTGGTGAGGGCGCAAGTGATCGCCACAGTCGGACTGTCCGTGTGCTCCAGGGCGTTGGCCACCAGTTCGCCCGTGATGGCCACGAGATCGTCCGTCGTGCCCGCCGGCAGACTCCACGACCGGCACGTGTCACGGACGTAGTGCCGTGCGGTACGGGCGGAGGCGAGGTCCCTGCCGGGGAGCGTGAGCATGCCGTACGCGCGGAGTGCCGGTGGGGTTTCGTGCACCGGGCACGGGCCCGCTTCCCTGAGGCGTAAGCCCCGGGACTCGGCGATGAGCAGGGCGTCCGAGAGTGCGTCCGCCAACTGGTCGGTCAGGAGGTGGAGTTCTCCGTCCTCCGACGGCTGCTCCTTCAGCGTTTCCCGTACTCGGCCGAGCAGCCGTTCGCCCAAGCCGAGTTGCACCGCTTCCATACGGTCGGCGAGCCGGGAGACCGGCCCGTTTCCGTCCGTGAGGAGCAGGGCGGTACGGCCTTGAGTGTCGGAGCACGGCAGGATCCGTACGCTGCCCGTCCCGCCGCTCACGATGTCGCCGCCGGGTAGGCGTGGATGTCACGAGAGTCCAGGTCGACGCCGTACGTGGCGCACCACAGGATGTCGCGACGCAGCCGCTGGATTCGGGCCTTCTCGTCGCGTTCGTAGGCAGTGAGGTAGGGGCGGACCAGGCGTGTGCCGGTGCCGTCGATGGGCTCGTTCCAGCAGCGAACGGTGTGGGCAGGCCATGACGGCTGCGGTGCGTGCTCGTACGCCGAGGACGGCCTGTGGAGCACAGGCGGCTGTTGCCAGGCGGGGGGCCTGCGAAACGAGCTCAGCCAGTCGGCGAGTTGTGAGATCAGTCGTCGCACGGTGACTCCCTGAAGGGGTTGAGCCGGTAAGAGCTGATGCGCACACAAGGAGTGCCGCTCATGGGGCCGCCCCTGGCGGCACTCGTTGCGCTTGCCAAGGACGATGCCATTGAAATTCAATGGTCGACACTCAATCACCCAATGATCCCTCGACAGGGTGAACTTGAAGAGGTCAGCACCAGCCGCTCGCGGGCTACGTACGCTCTCCCTGACCGCGCTCTCCTACAGGGGAGCGGAGATGTCGAAGACCGAGTAGGAGACGAGATGGCGACCTCGCGGGGATCAGCGGGTCCCGCAGGACGGATGCAGATCGCCCGTGGGCTCAAGGCGCTCCGCACCGGCGCCCAACTGACGCAGTCCGAAGTGGCGAAGCGTGCGGGGGTCTCCGTCGGGACGGTCAATCGATACGAGACCTGGCAGGACCGGGCCAGGCTCAGGATCCCCACGGTGAAGGCGATTGCAGACTCCTGCGGTGCCACGGCGGATGAACTCGAGACCCTGGTCGACTTGGTCCGCAATCAGGAGAACGGCTGGTGGATGGAGCATCCGGCCGTACCCGAAGTCATGGACCCGCTGATGTCCTTCGAGGATGTTGCCGAGTACGAGCACGTCTTCGCCAACGCGCTGGTACCAGGGCTGTTGCAGACTCCGCGCTACGCGCTGGCCCTGCACGAGGCTCAGGGAGTGCGCACCGAGGCCCAGGTGATCGCGAGCAAAGTGGACGCGCGCATCAGGCGGCAGGCGATTCTGGAGCGCAGTCCGGCGCTTCACCTGTGGGTGGTACTCGACGATGCCGTCCTCAGGCGGCATGTCGGCGGCGCGGCTGTGATGAGTGAGCAGATCGACCATCTGATCGCCATGGCGGACCGCCCCAACGTGGACATCCAGATTCTTCGATTCTCGGCGGGCGCGCATGCAGCCGGCTCAGGGGGCCACTTCCTGCTCTTGGGCCGCGACGACGAACGCGATCCGCTGAGCAGCATGAACGTGGTCTACCTGGAACTGCACAGACGGGGTCTGTATCTCGACGAACCCACCGATGTCCACAACTACAAAATCATGTTTGACTACCTGCGATCGCAAGCAGCCGACACCTCGACCAGCCTCGACCTGCTGGCCGCAGCCCGACGGGAGTTCACTCCGTGAACGAGAGGCAGCCCACGCCCTACCTCATAACGGCACGCTGGCACAAGAGCAGTTACAGCGCAGCGAACAACGAATGCGTCGAAGTAGCCCACGACGCCGCACACGTGAACATACGCGACTCGAAAGCTTCAGGTCATCATGGCCTCACCGTGAGCGCCGACGCATTCACGTCGTTCGTCACGGGCTTGAAAGGCCAGTAGTTCGGTCGCGTCGAGGTGGTCTCCGCATCGCACCCCCCGGTCTCCTTTAGGCCACCAATCGGAAACAGTCGTACCGCCTGTCACCCCCTGCGCATAGAGTGCACGTACAACTACTTCTGAACGCGTTCAAGAAGGCGGGCGGAAGGTCTGACGGGGAGGGGACTGCCGATGGGCAGGGGGGTGAAGGTCGCCGTCATAGGCGGGGTGTTCGCCGTGATGGTGGGCGGTGCCGGGTACGGCGCCTACAACGTGGTGTCGGCGCTGGACGGGGGCGGCGGGTCCTCCGGGTCGGAGGCCAAGAGCGGGCCGCCGGACAAGGACGAGGTCGCGGAGACCAGCGAGAAGTTCTTCACGGCCTGGGAGAAGGGCGACGCGACGACCGCCGCGGGCTACACGAACAACGCCTCCGTCGCCACGACGCTGCTGACCGCCTACGGCGATGACGCGCACATCACCGGCGTCGAGATCACGCCGGGCACGGCGACCGGCACCTCCGTGCCGTTCACCGTGAAGGCGAAGGTGTCGTACGAGGGGACGACCAAGCCGCTCAGCTACAAGAGCACGCTCACCGTGGTCCGCGGGGAGACCAGCGGGCGCGCGCTGGTGGACTGGGCGCCGTCCGTCGTCCACCCGGACCTGAAGGCCGGGGACACCCTGGTCACCGAGGAGTCGGCGACCCCGCAGATCCAGGCCGTGGGGCGGGACGGTGCCGTCCTCACGAAGGAGAAGTACCCCTCCCTCGGGCCGGTCCTCGCCACGCTGCGGGAACGGTACGGCTCCACGGCGGGCGGCACCCCCGGCGTCGAGCTGGCGGTCCGGCACACGGTCGCGAACGCGCCCGACACCCCGCTGCTCACGCTGACCGAGGGCGAGCCCGGGAAGCTGAGGACGACGCTCAGCGCGAGCGTGCAGGCGGCGGCCGAGAAGGCGGTGAAGCGCTACGGCGAGTCCTCCGTGGTCGCCGTGAAGCCCAGCACCGGTGAAGTGCTGGCCGTGGCGAACAACCGCCGGGACGGATTCAACGCCGCCTTCCAGGGGCGGGTCGCCCCCGGCTCCACCATGAAGATCATCACCGCGGCCATGCTCATCGACAACGGCGTGACCTCGATGAGCGGCCCGGCCCCCTGCCCGGACACGGCGACCTGGCAGAGCCAGACCTTCAAGAACCTCACCGGCATGAAGCCCGACCCGGGCGCCACCCTGGCCAACACCTTCATGCGCTCCTGCAACACCGGCTTCATCAAGCTCATCGACGAGAAGCCGCTCACCGACTCCTCGCTGACCCAGGAGGCCGAGGAGCGCTTCGGGCTCGGGCAGGACAACTGGCAGACCGGCATCGTCTCCTTCGACGGCCGTGTCCCCGCCTCCGGCGGTCCGGACCGCGCGGCCAACGCGATCGGGCAGGGCCAGGTCCAGATGAACCCGCTGAACATGGCCTCGGTGACCGCGACCGCCGTCACCGGCGAGTTCCGCCAGCCCTACCTGGTCCCCTTCGACCTGGACGGCCGGGAGCCCGCCACCGCCAAGGGGCTGCCGCAGGGCACCGTCACCCAGCTCAAGCAGATGATGCGGCTCACCGCCACCCAGGGCACCGCCACGGCCCCCATGTCCGGACTCGGCGGCGACATCGGCGCCAAGACCGGCTCGGCCGAGGTCGACGGGGAGGCGGTCTCCGACAGTTGGTTCACCGGCTTCCGCAACGACATCGCGGCGGCGTCCATGGTCGAGGGGGGCGGCCACGGCGGCGACGCGGCCGGCCCGATCGTCGCAGACGTGCTACGAGTCGGCGGCTGACGCAGACCGGCGGCCGCGGATGCCCTTACTGTGGTCGCCGTTGCGGTCGCCGTCGCGCACCGCGTCCGGCACTGGAAGGCACCGAGGAACGGGACACCGTGGGCAGCAGAAGGGCCGCCGCCGAGCGGCGCAGGACGAGACCCGCCGTGATCGGCAGCGTGGCCGCGGTGGTCGTGGCCGGTGCCGGGTTCGGTGCCTACGCGATGTACGGCGGCGGCGAGACCGGCGACGACAACGCGCGCACGAAGTCCGCGGCGGCCGCGGAGAAGGTGAAGTCGGGCCCGCTGACGGCGGCCGAGGTCACCTCCACCGCCCAGCGGTTCCTGACCGCCTGGCAGCAGGGCGACGTGGCCGGTGCCGCCGCCGCGACCGACGACGCCGAGGCCGCGAAGGCCCTGCTCACCGGCTACACCAAGGACGCCCGCGTCCAGGACGCCACCTTCACCGCGGGCACCCCGGCCGGGGAGAAGGTCCCCTTCTCCGTCAAGGCCACCGTCGCCTACGAGAAGGCGACCGCGCCGCTGGCGTACGACAGCGCGCTGACCGTCGTCCGCCGGGACGGCGACGGCGAGCCCCGCGTCGACTGGCACGCCGCCGTCGTGCACCCGGAGTTGCGGGACGGGGACAAGCTGGTCACCGGGAAGGCCGGGGATCCGCCGGTCAAGGCGCTGGACCGGAACGGCGGGGAGATCACCGCCGCGAAGTACCCGTCCCTCGGCACCGTTCTGGACGGGCTGCGCGACAAGTACGGCAAGAAGTCCGGCGGCACCCCCGGCGTCGAACTGCGCGCGGTGCGCGGCGAGTCGGCCGGTGACGGCAAGGACGGCAAGGGTTCCAAGGAGTCCGGCGCCGGCGAAGTCGCCGACAAGACGCTGCTGGAGCTGAGCAAGGGCACGCCCGGCACGCTGAGGACCACGCTCGACCCCGCCCTCCAGGCCGCCGCCGAGAAGCAGGTGGACGGCAGGAAGGGGGCGTCGGTGGTACTGCTGCGCGCCTCCACGGGCGAGGTCCTCGCGGTCGCCAACGGCGGGCACGGCTTCAACACGGCCTTCCTCGGCTCACTCGCCCCCGGCTCCACCATGAAGGTCGTCACCGCCTCGATGCTGCTCGAGAAGGACCTGGCGTCCGTGAACGAGAAGCACCCGTGCCCGAAGTACTTCAGCTACGGCGGCTGGAAGTTCCAGAACGACGACGAGTTCGAGATCAAGGACGGCACCTTCAAGGCGAGTTTCGCCCGCTCCTGCAACACCGCCTTCATCAGCCAGGCCCCGAAGCTGAAGGACGACGACCTGACCAGGCAGGCGAAGCAGGTGTTCGGCCTGTCGATGAACAACTGGACGGTCGGCGTGCCCACCTTCGACGGCCGGGTTCCGGTGCAGAGCAAGGCGCAGATGGGCGCCTCCCTCATCGGCCAGGGCGGCGTGCGGATGAACCCGCTGAACATGGCGTCCGTGTCGGCGACCGTGAGGTCGGGCAGCTTCCACCAGCCGTACCTGGTCGCCCCGTCGGTCGACGGGCGGGCGCTGGCCACGGCCTCCCGCACGATGTCCGGCGAGACGCTCGGTGCGCTGCGCGAGCTGATGTCCTACACGGCGGCGTACGGCACCGCCGCGGAGGCGATGGCCGGGGTGAGCGGTGACGTCGGCGCCAAGACCGGCTCGGCGGAGGTCGACGGCCAGGAGAAGCCCAACGGCTGGTTCACGGCCTACCGGGGCGACCTGGCCGCGGCGGGCGTGGTGCAGCAGGGCGGGCACGGCGGAGACACCGCGGGCCCGATCGTCGCGGCGCTGCTGAAGGCGGCCGGCTGACCCTCCCGTACGGGCGGCCGGTGGCTCAGTGGGCCACCGGCTGTGCGGCCGCCCGGTAGGTGCGGCGCAGGAAGCGGATGAGCGCCTTGGTCTCGAACTGGACCACCGAGCAGCCCTGCGGGGAGTGGAACTCGACGACGGCCTGCACCCGCCCGCACGGCCACACCCGCACCTCGCCGCTTCCGGCGGGCGCGCGCAGCCCCTGTTCCAGCAGCTCCCGCGAGAAGGTCCACTCGCGGGACCGGGAGCGGGAGTCCGCGCCACCGCCCGGTCCGGGGAGGGCGACACACACCGACCGCGGGTCGTGGTCGGGGTCGTAGCGCAGGACGACGGGTATCGCTCCGCCGCCGTCCTGGTCGGGGAGGTCCGCGTCCGTCAGGATGTGGGCCCGCGCGTACTGCTCGACTACGGACATCGGATCGCCCCTTACGCTCTGCCACCTTCGCGGAACCGCTGCGTCCACCCCCACTCCAATGTCCCATATTTCCCGGCTCACGCCCCGCGAGGCGAATACCACATGTGAGATCGGCGTATACCTCTCAGCCTTTACCTCGCTCTTGCGAACGAGTTGCAACTGGTCTCTATCATCGAACCGTGCATGTACCTGACGGATTCATCAACGCCCCGACCTCCGCCGTGGCCGGAGTCGTCGCCGCCGGCGCCATCGCGGTCAGCCTGCGCGGCGCGCGCCGTGAGCTGGGGGGCACCTCCCGCTCGAGCGCAGCCGAGAGTGGGGGAGAGCGGACCGCGCCCCTGGCGGGTCTGGTCGCGGCGTTCGTCTTCGCGGTGCAGATGCTGAACTTCCCGGTCGCGGCCGGGACCAGCGGGCATCTGCTGGGCGGTGCCCTGGCCGCCATCCTCGTGGGGCCCTTCACCGGGGTCCTGTGTGTCTCCGTCGTCCTGCTCATGCAGGGCATCCTCTTCGCCGACGGCGGTCTGACCGCGCTCGGCGTCAACATCACCGACATGGCGATCGTCACCACGGTCGTCGCCTACGCCCTCTTCCGGGGCCTGGTGAAGGTCCTGCCGCGCACCCGCCGCTCGGTCACCGTCGCCTCCTTCGTCGCCGCGCTGGTCTCCGTCCCGGCCGCCGCCCTCGCCTTCACGCTGCTGTACTGGATCGGCGGCACCACCGACGTCTCCATCGGCAAGGTCGCCACCGCGATGATCGGCGTGCACGTGCTGATCGGCATCGGCGAGGCGGCGATCACCGCGCTGACCGTCGGCGCGGTCATCGCCGTACGCCCCGACCTGGTGTACGGGGCGCGCGGGCTGCGGCAGAAGCTCAAGCTGCGGGTGAACGGCGAACTGGTCGACGCCCCCGACGCTTCCGGCACCACGGCCTCCCCCGCGCCCGTCGCCGCCCGCTCGCACCGCAAGGTCTGGATCACCGGCCTCGTCGCCTCCCTGGTCCTCGCGGGCTTCGTCAGCTTCTACGCCTCGGCCGACCCCGACGGCCTGGAGAAGGTCGCCACCGACAAGGGCATCGACGAGAAGGCGAAGGAGCACGCGAACGCCGACTCCCCGCTCGCCGACTACGGCGTCGAGGACATCACCGACCCCCGCGTCTCCGGCGGCCTCGCCGGAGTGATCGGCGTCGGCGTCACCGTCGTCGCGGGCAGCGCCGTCTTCTGGGCGGTGCGCAGACGCCGCACCGACGACGCGTCGCCGACCAGCACGGAAACGACCCTCTGACGTGGGCGCCGGCCACGCCCATCGGCTCTACCGGCACGGCCACTCCCCCGTGCACGGCCTGCCGCCGCACACCAAACTCGCCGCGACGCTCGCCTTCGTGGTCGTCGTGGTGTCGACGCCGCGCGAGGCGATGTGGGCCTTCGGCCTGTACGCGCTGCTGCTCGCGGCGGTGGCCTACGCGGCGCGCGTCCCGGCGGGCCTCCTGCTCAAGCGGCTGCTGATCGAGGTGCCGTTCGTCGCGTTCGCGGTGCTCATGCCGTTCGTGGCGGAGGGCGAGCGGGTCGACGTCCTCGGCATGTCCCTGAGCGTCAGCGGCCTGTGGGGCGCCTGGAACGTCCTGGCCAAGGGCACCGTGGGCGTCGCCGCCTCCGTGCTCCTGGCGTCCACGACCGAACTGCGCGCGCTGCTGCTGGGCCTGCAGCGCCTGAGGCTGCCGCCGCTGCTGGTCCAGATCGCGTCGTTCATGATCCGCTACGGCGACGTGATCGCGGACGAGATGCGGCGGATGCGGATCGCCCGGGAGTCCCGGGGCTTCGAGGCGAAGGGCGTACGGCACTGGGGCGTGCTCGCCAAGTCGGCGGGGGCGCTGTTCATCCGCACCTACGAGCGCGGCGAACGCGTCCACCTGGCCATGGTCAGCCGCGGGTACGCCGGTTCGATGCCGGTGATCGACGAGGTGACCGCGGGCCGGGCGCAGTGGTCGTCCGCGCTGGCCCTCCCGTGTGCGGCGCTGGTCGTGTGTCTGCTGGGATGGACGCTATGACAGCCACCCCGGCCTCCCTCGACGTCTCCGGACTCGCCTTCGCCTACCCCGACGGGCACCAGGCGCTGTTCGGCGTGGACTTCTCCGTCGCCCGCGGCGAGCGGGTCGCGCTGCTCGGGCCGAACGGCGCGGGCAAGACCACCCTCGTCCTCCACCTCAACGGCATCCTGACCGGCGGCACCGGTACCGTCACGGTCGCCGGACTGCCGGTCGGCAAGGCGCACATGGCGGAGATCAGACGCCGGGTCGGCATCGTCTTCCAGGACCCCGACGACCAGCTCTTCATGCCGACCGTGCGCGAGGACGTGGCGTTCGGACCGGCGGCGGCCGGGGTGAAGGGGGCGGAGCTGGAGGCCTGCGTGGACCGGGCGCTCACGCTCGTCGGCATGGCGGAGTTCAAGGACCGCCCCCCGCACCACCTCTCCTTCGGCCAGCGGCGCCGGGTGGCGGTGGCGACCGTGCTCGCGATGGAGCCGGAGATCCTGGTCCTGGACGAGCCCTCCTCCAACCTGGACCCGGCCTCCCGCCGCGAACTCGCCGACATCCTGCGCGCCCTGGACGTCACGGTCCTGATGGTCACCCACGACCTGCCCTACGCCCTGGAGCTGTGCCCCCGCGCGCTGATCCTCAGCGACGGCGTGATCGCGGCGGACGGTCCGACGGCACGGCTGCTGTCGGACGACGCCCTGATGCGCGCCCACCGCCTGGAGCTGCCCTTCGGTTTCGACCCGCGGTCGGTGTCGGCGAGCGGGTGAGGAATGGTGGGCGGCCGGTGGCGGTTGCATCGACTGTCGCGAGGGGCCGGAAGGGGCGTACAGAGGTGAGCGTGGACGTGCACGGCACGGTGGCCGAGGGCTTCGAGCCGGTGAGGGACGCGTTCGTACGGAATTTCACCGTGCGCGGCGACCGGGGTGCGGCCGTCGCCGTCTACCGGGACGGGCGCAAGGTCGTCGACCTGTGGGGCGGGACCAGGGACGTCGACGACGCGGACGGCGCCGAGCCGTGGCGCCGGGGCACCGCCCAGGTGGTCCGCTCGGCGACCAAGGGCGTCGCCGCGGCCGTACCGCTGCTGCTGCACCGGCGCGGGGAGCTGGACCTGGACGCGCCGGTCGGCGAGTACTGGCCGGAGTTCAAGGCGCACGGCAAGGAGCGGGTGCTGGTCCGGCACGTGCTGAACCACCGGGCCGGGCTGCCGGTCCTGGACCGTCCGCTCACCCCCGAGGAGGCCCTCGACCCGGCGCGGGGCGCCGCGGCCGTCGCCGCCCAGGCGCCCGTGTGGGAGCCGGGCACCGACCACGGCTACCACGCGCTGACGTACGGCTGGCTGCTCGACGAGCTGGTCCGCCGGGTGAGCGGCGGGCGGGGCGCCGGGCAGTGGATCGCCGACGAGATCGCGAGGCCGCTGGGCCTGGACCTGTGGGTGGGGCTGCCCGCGGCCGAGGAGGCGGCCGGCCGGGCCGGTCGCGTCGGGCGCCTGGAGGAGCCCGATCCGTCGGCACCCGGGCAGGGCCCGCGGCTGCGCCCCAAGCGTGCGGTCACCGAGGCGTACGCGGACCCGGACTCCCTCACCCGCCGCACCTTCGCCGCGATCACCCCGTTCCCCGACCAGAACGACCCGGCGTACCGGGCCGCCGCCCTTCCCGCAGCCAACGGCATCGCGACGGCCGACGCCCTGGCCCGCTTCTACGCGGCGCTGATCGGCGAGGTCGACGGCGTGACGCGCGGCATGCGGCTCTTCGACGCGGCGACCATGGAGCTGGCCCGCGCCGAGGAGTCCGCCGGTCCCGACCGGGTCCTGGTCGTGGCCACCCGGTTCGGCCTCGGGTACATGCTGCACGGCAGCGCGTCGCCGTTCCTGTCGCCCGGTTCCTTCGGCCACCCGGGCCGCGGCGGCTCCCTCGGCTTCGCCGACCCGGAGGCCGGGATCGCCTTCGGCTATGTCACCAACGGCTTCCGCAGGAGCGTGACGGCGGACCCGCGGGCGCAGGCGCTGGTACGGGCGGTGCGCGCGTCGGCGGCCCGTACCGGCTGAGACGTGTCAGACGTGGATGGGGTGTGAGGTCCTCCCCGACGCCGCGTCGATCTCGTCGTGGGCCTTGGTGAGCAGCCGCATCGCCAGCTCGTTCAACGCGCGGGCCCCCGCGACCTCCTCGCCGACCCGTGGCTGCCGGGAGTCGACCCGGTGGCGGCTGGCCTGGCCGTGCGCGCGGACCTCGCTGCCGTCGGGCAGCCGCACCATCGCGACCGCCCGCGTGTGCTGGTCGTCCTCCGTGAACTCCAGCTCGACATGCCATCCCACTGTGGTGTGCGTCATGACGATCACCTCCGGAACATTCCCTTCCAGGGTGCGCCCGACCACCGCGGTACGCATCACCCCGTGTGCAGCATCAGCCCGATCCCGACCACCAGGAGGCCCGCCGCCGCGATCCTGGGTGCGCCGAACCGTTCCTTGAAGAAGACGGCCCCTATGGCGGCGCCGACCAGGATGGACGACTCGCGCAGGGCGGCGATGGGCGCGAGTTCGGCGCGGGTCTGCGCCCAGAGGACCAGGGCGTACGCGGCGACGGACAGTGCCGCGCCGAGCAGTCCGAGACGGGCGTGGGGCCGCAGCAGCGTCCAGGATCCGGCGCGGTGCCGGTACAGGAAGCAGAGGGGCAGGACCGTCCCCTGTACGGCCATCAGCCAGGCGATGTAGCCGAGGGAGGATCCGGAGGCGCGTACGCCGAGGCCGTCGACGACCGTGTACGCGGCGATGGTCACGCCGGTCGCCAGGGCGGCGCCGATGGCCGCCCAGTCGGGCCGGCGCCCGCGCAGCCCCCACAGGGCGACGCCGGTCAGTCCCGCGCAGGAGACCAGGATGCCGCCGGCCGCCCAGCCGTCCGGCACCTCGTGGGCGAAGACGGCGGCGAGGACGGTGACCAGCAGCGGGGCGCTGCCGCGGGCGATCGGGTAGGCCTGGCCGAAGTCGCCCAGCCGGAAGGACCGCATCAGCAGGGCGTAGTAGGCGATGTGGATGGCGGCGGAGACCAGCAGGTACGGCCACGCCCCGGCCGCCGGGAACGCCGTGAACGGCAGCAGCGCGAGCCCGATGAGCAGCCCGCCGCCGGAGATCAGCGCGAACCCGGTGAGCTTGTCGGTGATGCCGTGGGCGATGGCGTTCCAGCTGGCGTGGGTGACCGCCGCGAGCAGGACGGCGGCGGTGACCAGCGGGGTCACTCGGAGCGCTCGCGCACGTCCACGAGGGTGGCGCC